>JAKAIZ010000234.1 GCA_021814065.1 Nitrospirota bacterium
CGAATTCACGAAGATGCATGGTCTCGGCAACGACTTCGTGCTGATCGACTGCAGGGGCAGGGCTGTCAGCGACCGGCTTCCTGCCATGGGCGACCTCAGCAGGCGGCTATGCCACAGGCGCTTCGGAGTCGGCGCGGACCAGGTGCTCCTCCTGTATCCTTCAGAGATCGCTGATTTCAAGATGAAGATCTTCAACGCAGACGGAGGCGAGGTGGAGATGTGCGGAAACGGCATCCGCTGTTTCGCCAAGTATATCTGGGACAGGAAGATCTCCTATGACGACATGCTTTCGGTCGAGACCGCCGCAGGCATCATACGGCCCGAAAGGCACAGGGGCATGGTGAGGGTGGACATGGGTGAGCCGGTATTAGAACCGGAAAAGATACCGGTAAAGATAGTTCAAAGTTCAAAGGGAAACACCTCACCCCTTACTCCTGACCCTTCACTTCTGACCCCTGACACCTCAGCAATTATAGATTTTCCTTTAAAAGTAGAGGACAGAGAGTTTACAATTACCTGTGTCTCGATGGGCAATCCCCATGCGGTGATTTTTGTCGGCGACGTCGGCTCCTTCGAGGTAGGCAGGTATGGGCCGGTCATTGAAAGGCATGACCTGTTCCCGAACAGGATAAACGTCGAGTTCATCCAGGTGCTCGGGCCCGACCGGCTGAAGATGCGCGTGTGGGAGAGAGGGGCCGGCGAGACCATGGCCTGCGGCACCGGCGCATCAGCGGCCGCGGTCGCCGCGAACCTCAACAGATTCACCGGGAAAAAAGTGACGGTCTCGGTCCTGGGAGGCGACCTCGAAATCGAGTGGGGCGCAGACAATCACGTATACATGACGGGTCCTGCCGAGGAAGTATTCGAAGGCCGGATAGAGATATAAATAATCAGCTTTTCACAGGAGGACGTATGTTCAAAGGCTCAATTGTCGCGATAGTCACGCCGTTTAAAAACGGAAAGGTTGATGAAAAGGCCCTCGGAGACCTTATCGAATGGCATATCAAGGAGGGGACCAACGCAATCGTCCCGTGCGGCACGACCGGGGAATCGGCCACGCTCGATTACAATGAGCAAGAAAGGGTCATCGAGTTCACGATAAAGAAGGTCAAAGGGAGGGTCCCCGTCATAGCCGGCACCGGCGCGAACTCGACCGACGAGACGATCATGATCACTAAGCATGCGAAGAAGGCAGGCGCCGACGGTGCGCTTCTTGTGTCACCGTATTACAACAAGCCTACCCAGGAGGGTCTCTACCGGCATTACAAGGGGGTCGCCGATGCGGTGAAGATCCCGATCGTCCTATACAATGTCCCGGGCAGGACCGCTGTGAACATGCTGCCTGCGACCGTGGCGCGTCTTTCCGAGATCAAGAACATCGTGGCGATCAAAGAGGCGACGGGCGACATGAAGCAGGTGAGCGAGGTAATCCGTCTCTGCGGCGACCGTATCACCGTGCTTTCGGGCGACGACTTCACGACCCTGCCGCTCATGGCGCTCGGCGGGAAGGGCGTGATATCGGTCTCTGCGAACGTCGCGCCGAAACTCGTGTCGCAGATGTGCGCCTTATGGGAACAGGGGAAGTTCGACGAGGCGAGGAAGATACATTATATGCTTGAGCCGCTGAACGCGTCGATGTTCATCGAGACGAACCCGATCCCGGTGAAGACCGCACTCGCAATGATGGGCAGGATCAGGGAAGAGTTCCGTCTGCCGCTCTGCGAGATGTCAGGGCCGAATAAAGAGAAACTGAAAAACGTGCTGAAGTCTTATAAGCTTGTGAGATAAAAGAAGGAAAGCCGGCAAGCTGCTTGAGAATCTCCCCTTGGACAAAGGGGGGATTTTTTTTACAGATATTTCTTCAACGCCTCGATATCGAGGTTCTTCATCGTCGCCTTCGCGATCTCGTCTTCGTTGAGGTTCTTGAGATAGGGGAAGGTCCCGAGTATCGGGACCGGACAGATCTGTCCGAGGAGTTTCGGGTTTGTCTTCTCCGCGAGACTGTTTTCGGGAGGCTGGCTGTAATTGATGATGACCCCCGCCACATCAAGCCCCTCATGCAGCGCGCATTTGACAGTGAGCATAGTATGGTTTACGGTGCCGAGGCCCGGCTTTGCGACGACCAGCAGCGGAAGACCGAACTCCCGGGCGACATCCATCACGCAGTAGTCCTGCAGTATCGGGACCATGAGACCGCCGATGCCCTCGACGACCATCGTCTCATACTTATTCTCAAGTATGGAGAAAGACCGCCGGATCTCATCGATATCGATCTCTTTCATGTCCCGCTCGGAAGCGGCCAGCGGAGCGAGGGGACTTTCAAGACAGCAGGGCGTAATACCCGTGATCGGCTCGTCGATGCGGGCGGTCTGCTTCAGGAACATGCCGTCGAACGGGATGAGCACTTCGCCTTCACGGCCGCATCCGCTTTCGATCGGTTTCATTACGCCGGTGCGAAACCCGAGGAAATTGAGGGCCTTTATTACCGCGCCGGCCACGATCGTCTTGCCGACCCCGGTATCGGTTCCGGTTATGAAAAAACCTTTTGCCATTCTTTCCCCCTCTCCGAAAACCTACCGCGCCCGGCTGTCGAGGCTGAAGACCTGTCCCGTGACACTTTCGGTGCCTACCAGGTATGCGATAAAGTCCGCGACCTCGGCAGTGTCCGATAGTCTTTTCAGGAGACTCGCTTCCTTTGCCGCCTCGATCGACTTTTCAGCCGACGTTCCCATTTCCGTCTTCATGTATCCCGGTAGGACCGCATTGACGCGTATATTATACGGCGCGAGTTCCGCAGCAGAGGTGCGGGTGACGCCGAGCAAAGCGGCCTTGGCGGCGCTGTATGCAGCCTGACCCGCTTTGCCGATAAGCCCCGAACGGGACGATATGTTGACGATATGTCCGCCTCCGGATTTTACCATAAGGGGGGCCAGCGAGCGTATCACGTGAAAACAGCCGCTGAGGTTTGTCCTGATTAGCAGATCCCATTCCTTCTCGGATTGTCTCAGCAGGAGGTTGTCTTTCGTGATGCCGGCATTGTTCACGATTACGTCGAGTCTGCCCGCCTCCCGACTGATCCGGTCGGCCATCGCCTGTACCTGGCCGGGGTCCGCCACGTCGGCTTTTATGGCGACCGCGTCGGAGCCCGCCTTCCGCACTACTTCCGCTGCCTCGCGTTCCGCGGACAGATAGTTTACGAAGACTGCATGACCCCTGCCGGCAAGCACGAGCGCGACCTCTCTTCCAAGCCCCCTCGAAGCTCCGGTGACAAGCGCTACCCGCACCGATAGAAATCCGTATTCATGAGGTCAGTGCTGTCCCGTCCCTTGCGTGGTTAAGCAATCTGTTGATCCGGATCTTGTCATATTCATGTACGAACAAACGATATCGGCATCTCCATGGCCACCCGCCAATGTGCGCGTGCCGGGAGAGTGTCTTAAGAATACCATAGAAGGAGCGGAGATAAGAAGGGGAAGGACGACCGGGACAGGATTTATATAACTGACCAGATAAACAAGAGAATTCAGGCGTTTCAGTATCTGAAAGACGCGCCTGAAAAGGAACAGTCGGTAGCGCGGTGGGGCTGCCTAAGAGAATCTCCCTTCCCTGTGCGCGGTTTTTTGATGTTTCCTGCGCGGGCAAAAAAACAGGTAGCCAGGGGGGACTGGCTACCTGAAGGAGGGATTCGAAAAAGGGTTTTTTCACCCTGTTTATAGCATAGAACGTAATAGTGAAGAAATTATGAAAAACCCCCGCCATATCCCTCTTGCGGGTCTTTTTTTGCAGCGGCTACTTTCTGTGGCAGCTCAGACAGAGCCTGCTGCCTTCGTTGGATTTCACCAGTTTTCCTTTATTTGTGCCGTACGGGTTGTGGCAGGACAGACAGGTTATTTTGCCCTCGACCAGCACGATTTTCTTATCTGTTATTCTGTTAAGACCTCTGCGGTGTGAGAGGTAAAGTGCGTTCACCGGGTGTCCGTGAGTGCTGACTTCTTTCGCAACAGACCCGTCATGACAGCCCAGGCAATTATCGAGAGAAAGGTGCAGGATGTCCTGAGATTCGCCGATATGTGCAGTGCCCAGGACACATGCCATTCCCTGCTTGCAGTCGTGGCATTCGCGGCAGAGTTCCGGCGAGGTTTCCCTGAGTCGGCAGGTACCGGCAACACAATCATGGCACGTGATGCAAACGATTCTGCCCGAAGCATTGAGGGGGAGGTTTGACGGGGCGTGCTGCGGTCGTTTCATGCTGTGCGTCGGATAGGCCATAGGATGACACTCGAGGCACTGCCGCACGGAAGAATATCCCGAATGGTCGACTGAAGAATGACAAGTACCGGACAGAATAAAAAGCAGGGGAAG
>JAKAIZ010000235.1 GCA_021814065.1 Nitrospirota bacterium
AGGAAAGATACCCCGTAGAAGGGCACCTTATTGATAAACGACAGAAAGGCGTCCCTGAGGCCCTTCATGTCCCTGAAGAATTCCATATGCTCCCTGTCTATGTTCGTCACGACTGCGATCGTAGGGGAAAGCTTCAGGAAGGACCCGTCGCTTTCGTCCGCCTCGGCCACGAGGAATTCACCCTTGCCGAGTTTTGCATTGCTGCCGATCCCCTTCAGCTTGCCGCCGATTATGATCGTGGGGTCGAACCCTCCGCCGGCCAGGACAGTGGAGATAAGAGACGTTGTGGTCGTCTTGCCGTGGGCGCCGGCCACGAGGACGCTGTATTTCAGTCTCGCGAGTTCGGCAAGCATCTCTGCGCGCGGGATTACCGGCACATTGCGCCTGTGGGCGCTCTCGATTTCCGGATTATCGGGGGGGACCGCCGACGACACCACGACGACATGCGCACTGTCGATGTTCTCTTCCCGGTGCCCGATGTGGATCCTTATCCCCATATTACGGAGCCGCTTCGTCGTGTCGGACTCCTTCATGTCCGAACCGGTGACTTCGTATCCGAGGTTCACCAGCACCTCCGCGATGCCCGACATGCCGATGCCGCCTATCCCCACAAAATGTATGACCCTGTATTTTTCAAACACTTACGTTCTCTCTTCCCCGTTTCCCGATGTGCTTCGTTTATTATTAAGCCGGCAATTAAATATCGTCATGCCCGAGGTCTTTAGTCGGGCATCCAAGGTCTCTGTTTTTTCTGGATTCCCGCCTACATACTGCGGGAATGACAAATTGTGCATTTTTCTTTCCGAAGTAATAATTTTCATTTCCTACTTTTTACCGCCCGCTGTTTTTGCGAGGCTCACCGCAATGTCCACTATCCGTGCGCACGCGTCCGGCCTGCCGAGCCCTCGGCTCGCCTTCTGCATCTCGGTCCGCGCGGACTCGCTTTCATAAAGCGTCCTTATGCTCGCCGCGAGCGTTTCGCCCTTCATCTCGTCTTCGAATATCATGTATGCGGCTCCCATCTCCCTCAGTTTCACCGCGTTGAATTCCTGGTGCCGCCCTGCGGCATGGGGATAAGGAATAAGGACAGCCGGCTTCCCCAGTGCGGTAATCTCGGCCAGCGTGGTAGCCCCCGCCCTCGAAACGACGACGTCGCCGATGGCATATGCCTCGGCCATCTGATAGATAAAGGGAGCAACCGTGCCCTTTACTCCGGCCTTGCGGTATGCGTCCCGTATATTCTCGAAATCCCTGTCGCCCGTCTGGTGGAGGAACTGTATCTTGTCTTTGAGGTCGGTAAGGTGGTTCAGGGCGTCAACCATCGTCCTGTTTATCGACCTCGCCCCCGAACTGCCGCCGAAGATGAAGACGGTGAAGAGGTCCTTGTCGAGCGAAAAAAGCCGGGAGGCGGCCTCCCGGTCACCCTTCAGGATCCTGGCGCGTATCGGATTTCCTGTGAAAAATGTCTTGCCCATCGGAAAAGCCGTGATACTCTCGTGATAGGTGACGCAGACCATCTTAACAATCTTTCCGAGCATTCTGTTCGTGAGGCCCGGAACGGAGTTCTGCTCATGGATCATCGTGGGAATCGACTTGAGCCCTGCAAGCAGGACGACCGCGCCGGACGAATACCCGCCGACACCGATCACGATGTCCGGCACCACGGCGTTGAGTATCCTACGTGCATCGAGCGCAGAAAACAACACCTTCACTATGGCCCTCACCTTCTTTACAAAGGACTTCCCGACGATCCCTTCGGACCTGACAAACTTGATTGGGTATCCCTCCCTCGGGATTATCCTTGCCTCTATTCCGTTTTCGGTGCCCACAAAAAACACTTCGTTGCGTTCGTCCCTCCTTCGCAATTCTTCCGCGATCGCCAGTCCGGGGAAGAGATGGCCGCCCGTGCCGCCTCCGGCTATGAGCACTTTCATTGGCCGTACCCCTTTCTGCTGTAGATATTTCTTCTGGCGATCCTCCGCGCCTTCACACCGTCGTCTTCTGCGGCCGCCTTCTCGCACTCACCCTTTGATATCTTCAGGAGTATACCCACCGCCGCCATGTTGACGAGGAGTGCGGAGCCCCCATAACTCATAAAAGGCAGCGGGAGGCCCTTTGTCGGCACGAGGCCGGTGACTACCGCGAAATTGATCAGAGCCTGGACCGATATCATCAGGGTAAGCCCATACGCTAGATACCCCACAAATTTGTCCTGTGCCCTGCCTGCGATCCTGATGCCCCGCGAAAACAGAAACACAAAAAGGGCGATGAGGACCGAGGCGCCGACCAAGCCGAGCTCTTCTCCCACAAGACAGAATATAAAGTCGGTGTGGGACGCCGGCAGGAACGAAAGCTTCTGTTTCGACTCGCCGAGCCCCAGGCCGGTAAGTCCGCCGCTGCCGAGCGAGATAAAAGACTGCACCAGCTGAAAACCGCTGCCGAGGGGGTCCTTCCATGGATCGAGGAACGACGTGATCCGGCGAAGCCGGTAGGGTTCCATCGCAAGTTTGTAGACCACCGGTATCGCGAGCACCAGCACCGAGGCGATATACCGCAACCGCATCCCGGAGATGAAGAGCATCGCGAACGTGAGAAACGCGAGGCTCATAGTCGATCCGAAATCGGGCTGTTTCAGAAAGACCACCTGAAATGCGGCCATCACTATAAGAGGCTTCACGAACGACCCGAAACTCTCGGTTCGGTAGCCGGGCATCGACATGTATCTGGCGAGGAATATGACCATCGCAAGTTTGACGAGTTCCGAGGGCTGAAAGGTCGTCGGCCAGAGTCTTATCCATCTCCTCGCCCCACCCGCCGTGACTCCTATATGCGGCACGAACACAAGGCATAGAAGGACAAAGGAACAGACCACAAGGGGGACGGACAACTTTTTCAGCGTAGACGGCCTGATCGAATAGGTGCAGAGCATCGCGAGACATCCGAGGGCCATCGTAAGAAGATGCCGTTTGAAATAGTAAAATTCCGTGATATTCTTTTTTGCGCTGAGGGGTGTCACCACAGCCGTCGAGCTGTAGATCATGAGCGCCCCGAACGCAAGGAGCAGCAACATGGCGAAGAGGAGTACCCTGTCGTAGTTCCCGGCCGAAGATCCGTTTATGTCGCGTACGTCGCTGTTCACGCGCCCAGTTCCATAACAATCTTCTTGAACTGCCTTCCCCGGTCTTCGAAATCCCGGAACATGTCGAAACTGGCGCAGGCGGGGGACAGGAGAACCACATCCCCTTTTCCGGCCCGAGCACGGGAAATCCCGACCGCTTCCCTTAGATCTGCCGCCGTCACTGTATCCGTCGCATCCCCTACTGCGTCTCTGATCTTTTGGGCGGCCTCGCCGATAAGGACGAGCGTCTTGACCTTTCTGGCTATCAGCTGCCTCAACTCGGAAAAGTCTCCGGCCTTGTCCCTTCCGCCGGCGATCAGGATGACCGGATCTTCGAAGCTCTCGACCGATTTCAGGACCGCGCCGACGTTTGTCCCCTTCGAGTCGTTGATATATCGCACCCCGTCGAGCTCCCGCACGAACTCCAGCCTGTGCTCAAGTCCGGCGAATTCTCTCAGCGATTCTCTTACCGGCCCGGCGGGGCAACCTGCAAGGAGAGCCATGGCTGAAGCGGCCATGGCATTCTCCAGGTTATGGACTCCTTTGATCATTATCTCACCCGATGCCAGAAACGGACGATCGGGTCTCATCGAGAGATGCGGGATGTCGCAAAAGACACTCCCGTCCCTCCAGAACACGCCTTTTACTTCCTTTTTCCGGCTGAAATAGAGGACCTCGGGCTTTTCCTTCCTGCGCTGAAGCAGCTCCCGCTCGACCTTCATCGTTTCAGGATCGTCCGCATTCAGTACAAGGAAATCTCCGCTCCCCTGGTTTTCGAATACCCTCGCCTTGGACCGGCCGTATTCTTCGATCGAATGATACCGGTCGAGATGGTCCGGCGTGATATTGAGGACCGCGGCGATATGGGGCCTGAAAGTCGCGATTGCATCGAGCTGAAAGCTCGAGACTTCCAGGACGATGTAATGAGTTAAGAGATCACCAGTGAAGGGCACGCTTTTCCCGGAATTTTCACTTTTCACATTTAACTTTTGACGTTTCACGAGTTCTTCCGTCAGCGCATTGCCGATATTGCCGGCAAGGATCGTACTGAAGCCGCCCTTCTTCAACATAAAATCGAGGAGCGTCGTGGTCGTAGATTTGCCGTTGCTGCCGGTGACCGCCAGAAACGCCATCTTGCCCCCACTCTTGCCATCGGACATGAGCTTCGCGCTTTCGAGTATCTGGAATGCGAGTTCCAGTTCACCGACGATGAGGACC
>JAKAIZ010000236.1 GCA_021814065.1 Nitrospirota bacterium
TATTGAAAGGGTATTATCCGAATTGAAAGAGGAGGGCTTCAGGGTCGGCATACTGAAACACGCGGCGCATCCCCTCTCGCCCGACCGTGAGGGCAAGGACACGGACCGGTTCTACAGGGCCGGTGCAGATTTCGTTTGCGCCCACGATGCGCATCAGGCATTTTCACGATATCCGCACAGCGGCGGGCTGCAGGACCATTTGTCGGGCTTCCCGCGCTCGCTGGACCTCGTACTTGTAGAGGGGCACAAGAACTCCGGGTTGCCGGGAATATGGATTGTGCCGGGCACCGGCGGCCAGCAGAAGCACGAAGTGCCGAAACACCCGGCTAAAAAAATTGTTTTGAGAGACGACCCCCGCCACTTCGGGGCGGTTATGGAATACATTCATCGTGAACTCGAAAAATTTCATACCCACCGGACGATTGCGGCAGGACTTCTCATCGGCGGCAGAAGTCTGAGGATGGGGACGGACAAGGCACTGCTCAGGATCGGCGGGGAGATCTTTGCCGAGAGGGCTTTCCGAATGCTTGGCGTGGTGGCGGCGAAGACGGTCCTCCTGGGGTCGGCTGAGCTTCCCGGACCACTCGGCAGGGCGGACCGTCTGCCGGATATACCAGGGGTAGCGGGTCCGATGGCAGGGGTGCTCAGCGCCTTCAGATGGGCGCCGGAAAGCGTTTGGATTATATCGGCGGTGGATATGCCTTTTATGGACAGGGAGGCATGGGAATGGGTCCTGAGCCATAGAAGGCCCGGCGTCTGGGCGGTCCTCCCGCTGTTGAAAAAAGGCGCAAAGGCAGAGACGATGGCAGCGTGCTATGAGCCTGCGATCTTCGGCGAGGTGGAATCGTTTGCAAGGGCAGGGATAGGTACGTTACAGGAATTGACGCGCCACCCGAAAGTGATCACGCCTCTTGTCCCGAAGTCGCTGGCCCATGCATGGAAAAACGTCAATACGATCGCCGAGTGGAAACGCGCGAACCGCCTTCTCGAAGAAAAGTCCGGCGCCACCTCTGACTGAAACGCTAACCTTGCCGCGATGCCCCCAAAGCGGTCATCTATGCATCCGGAAAATTCTATGGTAGATTTGATTTATGATCATCCGGGCTATCACACAGAGGAGGGTAGGCTGCCATGTGCGATTCACTTAACGAAGGGCAGGCGACTGGGAGAAAGACGATACCGGTTACCGAGGCTGTCGGCACCGTCCTGGCCCATGATATTACCGAGATCAGACCGAACGAGTTCAAGGGACGCGCGTTCAAGAAGGGGCATGTGGTGAAGGAAGAGGACATCTGCCATCTCCAGAGGCTCGGTAAAGAGCATCTCTTCGTCCTCAGTATCGGCGGGGACGAGATGCACGAGGACGAGGCGGCTTACGCGCTTGCCGAAGCGCTTATGGGGGAAGGGGTCGCTATAAAAGGAGAGCCGAAGGAAGGCAAGATAAATATCATCGCTGAAAAGGACGGCCTTTTGAAGATCCACAGGGGATCGCTTCTTAAGTTCAATATGACCGGAGAGGTGATGTGCGCCACGCTCCACGACAACACGCTCGTAAGAAAAGGACAGGTAGTTGCAGGGACTCGGGCCATCCCCCTTGTCGTGAAAAAAGAGGCGGTCGATGCTGCGCTCATCGCGGCCCGGCAGGGCGAGAAGGTCATACGCGTAAAAGAGCTTCGGAAGCCCAGGGCCGGGATCGTCATTACGGGCAACGAGGTCTATTACGGCAAAATAAAGGACGCCTTTGCGCCTGTCATCAGCGATAAGATCAAATCTTTCGGGGGAGAGGTGGTCGGCCTCTACTATGCTCCGGACGAAGAGTCCTTCATCGAAAACAGGCTGAGGGAGTTGATCGACGCAGGCGCCGACCTGCTCGTCACCACAGGGGGGATGTCGGTAGACCCTGACGACGTGACCAGGTACGCGATCCGCAAACTCGGGGCGGAGGACATCACGTACGGTTCGGCGGCGCTCCCTGGCGCCATGTTCCTCATTGCGTATCTCAAAAGCGACAAAGCGCAAAGGGCACAGAGCCAAGCGATTAAAGAGGAAGATGTTTGCCCGCCGCCTCACGAGGGAAACTCTATGCCCTCTGCTCTTAGCTCTATGCAGGTTCCCGTCCTGGGCATTCCCGCCTGCGGGATGTACGCGAAGGCAACGGTCTTTGACCTCGTCCTGCCGCGGATACTTGCCGGCGAGAAGATCGGCAGGCTCGAGCTGGCGGAAATCGGCCATGGCGGTCTATGCATGAAGTGCGATACCTGCAGGTACCCGGTCTGTCCCTTTGGAAAAAGTTAGTCGTTATTCACTCTCCAGCAGCAAAAAACCATCTTTATTGCGCTTCTTTGTGCTACCGTAAGGATTACTATGAGTGAAAGAAAGGCAAAAATAATATGCACGCTGGGACCTGCTTCCGTTGCCCGGCCGGTCCTTTTTTCTCTCGTGAGAAACGGGATGGATATGGCACGGCTGAATTTTTCTCACGGCGACCACGAAGGCCACAGAAGAGCAATCGAATTGGTCAGGAAGGGCTCGAACAAATATGAAAGACCGGTTGCAATACTGCAAGACCTGCAGGGGATAAAGATAAGGACGGGGCGGGTAAAGGGAGGCTCCGTGTTTCTTGAGAAAGGAAGCAAGCTAACCCTTATGTCCGGTGAGGGTATGGGCGATCAGACAAGGATATATATCAGTTATGCAGACATCGCAAAAAACGCCCGCAAGGGAGACGTGATCTCTCTCGATGACGGCCTCATCCGGCTCGCAGTTGCGTCAAAGGGGAGGGATTGGCTGAAGACAGAGGTTGTTGAAGGCGGGATCCTGAAAGACAGGAAGGGCGTGAATCTGCCGTTCGGGGTCGAAGCGGGTTCTTTTACCGGGAAGGATGCTGCAGACCTGGACTTCGGTCTTGCCATGGATGTGGATTATGTGGCCCTCTCCTTTGTGAGGTCCGCCGATGATATTGAACGAGTCGAGCACTGGCTTAAGAAGAGGAACAGGCGGGTCCCCATTATCGCAAAAATCGAAAAGGCCGAGGCCCTGGCAAACATAGAAGAAATACTCGACAAGACCTACGGTATCATGATCGCAAGGGGCGACCTCGGAGTCGATCTTCCCGCCGAGGAAGTGCCGCTAATACAGAAGAAATTGATAGCGCTTGCAAACAGAAAGGGGAAGCTTGTAATCACGGCGACACAGATGCTTGAATCGATGACCGCACATAGCCGTCCGACGAGGGCAGAGGCCACCGACGTCGCGAATGCGGTCCTCGACGGCTCTGATGCCCTCATGCTCTCGGCAGAAACCGCATCGGGTAAATATCCTGTGGAGGCGCTGCTGATGATGAGCAGGATAATCAAGTACACGGAAAGAGAAGCCCCCGCCCAGACTTCCTCCTTCGGGTTTCCGGAGGCCAGGTCTGCTGCCCCTGTTTCATTACACGACTCGGCGACGTTCGAAAACGCCCTCTTCTCGGGCGCGGTGGCCGATGCCGCCTGCAGAGCGGCGGAAGACATTCGGGCGCGGTTTGTTGTTGCCTGCACGGACTCGGGGTTTACAGCGAGGCTGGTCTCGAAATTCAGACCGCAGACGCCGATAATCGCGTTTACACCCGTAGCGCGTACCCAGAGGAGAATGTGCCTCTTCTGGGGAGTGCAACCGAAACTGATGCCGCCTCCCTCGGGCACTGACAAAATGATAAGGGAAGTCGAGCGGTTGCTTCTGGAGGAAAAATTGGTGAAGAAGGGAGACAGAGTGGTAATCACCGCGAGTGCCCCGCTCCTCGGCTCCGGGAAGACGAACTTGCTGAAGCTCCACCGTATCGGGGAAGAAGGCGTCTACCGGTAGTTGATGAACTCGATATGTATCCCCAGATCTTTTCCCTTTAGCAGCGTGATCGTCGCCTGAAGGTCGTCGATCTTCTTCGCCCTGACCCTCACCTGGTCTTTCTGTATCTCGGCCTGGACCTTCATCTTGGTGTCCTTGATAAGCTTCACGATCTCCTTCGCCTTTTCGGTCGGGATGCCCTGCTGAAGCGTGATGAGCTGTCTGACGGTATTGCCGGCCGCTTGTTCTATCTTTCCGTAGCTCAGGGCCTTGAGTGAAACCCCCCTCTTGACCAGTTTCGTCTGGAGGATATCGATTACTGTTTTAAGTTTGCTCTCGTCGTCGGAAACAAGGGTTATCTCGTGCTTGTCCTTGTTGAGTTCGATGGAACTCTTGCTCCCCTTGAAATCGAAACGCTGCGATATCTCCTTGGTCGCCTGCTGCACCGCGTTAAGGACCTCCTGGAGGTCGACCTTGCTTACCACATCAAAGGAATGTTCATCCGCCATAT
>JAKAIZ010000237.1 GCA_021814065.1 Nitrospirota bacterium
TACGAGGAGGGCGGCCAACTCACCGAGGCGGTGAGGAGAAGGCCCTATTCGGTCGTGCTCTTCGACGAGGTCGAAAAGGCCCATCCCGAAGTCTTCAACCTCCTTTTGCAGTTGCTCGATGACGGAAGACTCACCGACAGCCATGGGAAGACGGTCGATTTCCGGAACACGGTGGTGATTATGACGTCCAACATCGGCAGTATGCATATTCATGAGATGCTGACGGAAAAGGAGAAGAACCCCCTTGCGTACTGGGTCGAAAACTCGGCCTCCTTCAGGGAGAAGGTGATGAATGACCTGAAGACCTTCTTCAGGCCTGAGTTCCTGAACAGGGTGGACGAGATCATCATATTCAACCCGCTCTCAAAGGAACTCCTGAAGGAGATCGTCGAGATCCAGGTGGACCGGATGAAGCGGTTCATCGGGGAGAAGAACATCGACCTGGTCCTTAACAACAGCGCTAAGGAATACTTCGCGACCATCGGGTTCGACCCTATCTACGGTGCGCGTCCCTTGAAGAGGGTGCTCCAGCGCATGATCCTGAACGAACTGGCGAAGAAGATCCTCGATGGGACCTTCACCGAGGGAGATACCGTAGAGGTCGACTACCAGGACGGCAAGATCCTCTTCACGAAGGTCATCGCCGCAGAGATAACACATTAAAGACAGGTTTGCCCTCGCGGGAAAGGGGTGGCCGGACCACCCCTTTTCGAATACCGGCAAAGAAAGTGTCTTAGGATTTATCCCTGCCGGTGCAATCGGTGCTGTTCCACACGCAGATGCAGTCCTTCCCTTTGATCTTAGCCTTGTACAATGCCTTGTCGGCGCACCGGATGAGATGGTCCTTCAGCCCGCCGCAATCGGGGTACATGGAGATGCCTGCGCTTATCGTAATCTGTTTCGCCGGGAACTTACTCCACGAAAGAGGTATCTGCTCCCGCACATTCTTCCTGATTCTCTCGGAGACCAGCAGTGCGTCTTCCTTTGCTGTCTGCGGCATAAGGATTACGAATTCTTCCCCACCGAATCTGACGAGGATATCGTTTGCTCTCACGGCGGCCGACATGACGGCGGCGATCTCTTTCAGAATATGATCTCCGGCCAGATGTCCTTCTGAATCGTTGAAGAGTTTGAAATTATCAATGTCCAGCAATACAAGGGACATGGGTAGTCCGTATCTTTTTGCCCGCTGGGATTCTTCATCGAGCCGTATATCGAAATACCGTCTGTTAAAAAGTCCGGTGAGGGGGTCCGTAATCGATAGTTCCCTCATCTGCTCCGATTGCTCGTAATAGTCGCTGAGTCTGAGCAGGATGGATGCCTGGGACGCAAAATGTGTGACGGCGCTGAGATCCTTCTGCGAAAAAGGCTCGCCGGAATATTTATCGGACAGGGTAAGAACGCCTATAGTCTCATCCGCCACTTTTAGCGGCATGTTTATCGATGAGGGTGTCCGGTACCGTGGCTTGATCGTCGTCGTATACTGCCTGATCACCTCCTCGCGGTCAGTGAGGATCGGCTCGCCTCTTTCAAATACGCGTCCGGCTATTCCTTCTCCCGGTCTTACTTTTATATTGCCCATCAGCCACCGATCTGCGCCTTTTGCGGCAAAGACCCGAAGCATCTTCTCCCCGAAATCCGGCATCATGAGAGAACATTTCTCCGCACCGACAAGGCTCGATGCATCATTGACAATACCCTCATAGAGGCGATCAGGTTCCCGGAAAAGGGCATGCAGGCTGAATATCCTCTCGGAGACCTGGCCCCGCGAAAAAGTATCTCTTTCATATGCCTCTTTCTGTTGTCTTATACCGCACAGAGAGGAGGAGAGCATGCAGAGTTCATGTACGGTGTCGACCGACTCTCTGTCAAGGAGGGAGTTAAATACGGCAAGGAATCCGAATGCGCCGAACCCGGATTTGATAGGGAATAGATACATCGAGGTGATCTCTTCCGGAAAACCGCACTGCCGGAGTTGGTGGCCGTCACATACCGCAACGGGTTTCCCGGTGGCGGATGCCTGAACAAAGAACGGGTTCTGCCCGGAAATGCCGGTACTCCGGATGAGGTCCCTGAGTCGGCCGGCCGCAATATCAGAAGAAAAAACGTCCTTTTCCCTGCAGAAGACCACAGCCGTATCTACGTCGAACAGAAAAATGACCGCATCGATGATATTCCTGTAAATATCTTTTGTCGGCGTGTTGGAATCTACGTTCGCCATGAGGCTCACAATCGTTTTTGAACTTCTCCACCTCATGTTCAGCTCACCCTTTTCACACTCCGAGGCAACGATGATCTCGACAAGGGAATGGATCCGGCGCAACCGGACCATAACCGGTGCGGCCGGGATGACCTTGATCTCCTTCCTCAAGCTTTCCTTTTGCCTTTCAGGAAGTGCCAGTGTCCGAGCGTTATCCTCGTAGAACTTAGCGAAATCGCTTGCAGATTCATAAAATGCCTCTGCAATTGCCACAAGCCTCAGCTCCTTGTATTGCACGGGGACAATAAGGTGATATTGCCCTGTGAAGCTTTGTTGCATCAGTGGCTTGTTCCTCGTCAGCGCCCGCCTGATTTGTTCTTCAATGAAGCTCCGGTAGAGTTCCCCTCCTTTTTCAGTCGATTTTACAACTGAGAGCAAGGCGTCCTCTCTCGCAGGCGAAACGATGCGGTGCAACTGGTCGTTGTACACTGAGTAATGAAAACCGGTGAGCGCCGATAGAGACTTTAGCGCGTGTGATAGAGACTTTAGGTCAAGCTGGTGATAAGACATGCTTCCCCCCGGGTGCTAGTGAAACCTATCCAACTTTTACGTACGATGTCTATCAGGCTTGTGGATCATCATACCTAATAAAATCATCACACGCAACACGCTTTATCAGCCTATTTTTTCTGCACTCGCGCTTCCCATACTCCAGGCAGAGGGAGGGAGGCACGCTAACCGTGCAGTATAAGGCAATGTTCTGCCGATCCTGCGTTGATTTATAAGACTTTTTTGTCGCATAAGCAATAAAGCTTAGCATGATTTTCCGATAAAGTATATCATATTTCACTATTTTTGCAGTATGGTTTGTCTTTTTGCATTTTCCGGAGTATTTCGGCAGCTGATTCCGATTTATTCACGGCAATTCCCTGCGTTAGCTTCCTGCCCGGGTTTCGACCGCTGCCGGGAAGTCGTTGTCTCTGAGCCTGTTATATAACGCTTTCCTCGATATCTTGAGCATCTTTGCGGTCTTTGATTTATTGCCCTTACAGGCCTGAAGCGCATCTTTGATGGCCTGCAGCTCGACCTCCTTCAATGTCTTGCCGTCGGAGACCGGTTTCGTGGTCTCCCCGAACAGACAGAAGTCGCCCGGAAGATCGGCCAATGTAAGACTTCCGTTTTTGCTGAGCACCACCGCACGCTCAATAATATTTTTGAGCTGCCGCACATTTCCCGGCCAATGATATGCCTGGAAAGCATGGATCACCTCATGCAATAGCTCTATTTCTTTCTTTTCCTTTTTACAGCATTCCTCAAGGAACGCTTCAGCCAGCAGGGGGATATCGTCCTTTCGCTCCCGGAGGGGTGGGACTTTGATCTCAACCACGTTTATCCTGTAGTAGAGGTCCTCTCTGAAGCGGCCCTTCTTCACTTCTTCGGCCAAATCCCGGTTGGTGGCCGATATCAGCCTGAATTCCACCCTGATCTTTCTGTTGCTGCCGATCCTCTCGATCTCCCTCTCCTGCAGGACCCTCAGGAGCTTAGCCTGCATCGAAATATCCAGCTCGCTGATCTCATCGAGAAATATTACGCCGTTTGCCGCTTCCTCGAACTTGCCCGTCCTCCTTGAAACAGCCCCTGTGAACGCCCCCTTCTCGCACCCGAAAAGCTCCACCTCTATAAGTTCCTTCGGTATGGCAGCGCAGTTGACAGCCACAAAAGGTCTGTTTTTCGTTTTCCCGTCATCAAGCAGCGCCTTCGCGATCAGTTCTTTGCCGGTTCCGGTCTCGCCCGTGACAAGCACATTGCTTTGGGAGGTTTTTACCGCCTCAACGGTCTCGAACAATCTGCGCATCTCAGGCGTTCTGCCTATAATATGCGACAGATATTCGCCGCAAAACCCCTCTGTCTGCGATTCATCGTCCCTGTTGGCCGCCCGCTGCTTCACAGCCCTGGCAAGGACGCTCTTGAGAGACGGGTAGTCCGGAGGCTTCATAAAATAATGGAAGGCCCCGCGCGTCATGGCCGTCACCGCAGACTCCACAGTACCATAGGCAGTCAGAAAGATAACCGGGACATCGGGATGGTTT
>JAKAIZ010000046.1 GCA_021814065.1 Nitrospirota bacterium
AAAGTTAATCGGGAACAATCCCTTCGAAGATTTTCATTCGAAGTTCACCATACACCGGCGGTCCTAATAGAATAAGGCAGGGGACTGCTGACTTCTCTCTTAACGTTTCAGCGGGTTCTGTCCGGGGCATCAATGTCCCGTTGACCCGCCGAAAAACAGAGGAGGCAATTTATGTGGAAAGAAAAGATAAGAGGATATGCCCTAGTCGAATACAGGCGTCTGTTGCTAATGAGGGCGGCGATAGTGTTCTTTGTACTCTGCGCCGCTCTTTTGCTCATCAGGTTTTACACGGTCGGACTCGCAAGACAGGGCGAGGCTGCACCCATCTCTTACGAACGCCATGCCCGACCGGACAGTCTTCCTCTTCGGGTAATGAAGAACGCCGTGCTGCAGTGGATGAAGAGAAATTCGGAAATGCCGGAGGAGATCCTCTCACTCATCTATGACGAGGCATCGGGGAATCCGAATTCCGACCTGCTCCTCGCGATATGCAAGGTCGAATCGAATTTCAACCCGAATATCAAGAGCGATAGGGAGGCCCTTGGCCTTATGGGAATCAGACCCGCTGTCTGGCTGTCGGAGCTCAGAGACAGGAAGATCGTGCAGTCGAGGCGGGACCTATATCTCATCCGGATCAATCTCGCCTCCGGTGCCTATGTCCTGCAAAAGTATCTTATGAGGCGCGGAAAACTCGCAGACGCGCTGAATGACTACGTCGGCGGCGATCCCGACTACGTGAAGAGAGTAGTACAGGCCCTCGGGGAGATCTATGAGGCGAGGATGCTTTATGCCGGGTCTCACTCCGCGACGATAGCGGAAGCAGACAAGGGCAAGGGGGAAGTGCCGCCTGAAAGCTGACCATAGTGCCGACAACAGTCAGCGTAAAGTGAGCTGGGGTCGGTCATTCGAGGTCAGGGCAGACACCCTGATATATAAGCCCTGTAGAGCCGTCGATACTTATTTCTGAGCCGTCGGCTATGGCATGTGCGCCCAGCCGCGCATAAGCTTCGCCCTTTTCGTCGGTCCCGATCTCCATCTCTTCGCAGCCGACCACCGCAGTGAGATCGAACATCCGAGCAAGGACAGAGGCATGCGAGGCGACCCCGCCGCCGGCGGTCACGATACCGTCTATCAGCGGCATCAGCGACACGTCGTCGGTACTCGCCATCTGCCTGATCAGGATCACCGGCATGCCCGACGACTTCCTTAACTCTCCGAGATGCTCCTTTGCGGTCGAGAGGGTGGCGATCCCGCTCAGTGCGCCGCCGTGTACTCCTGCGCCCCGGCCGATAATATGCGACTGCATGCGGCATACATCCGAGAACCTTTTCATAAACCCCCTGTGAAACTCCATCCGCCTTGTCTGGAGTACGTGAATCTCCCGTTTCCCTTCAGGCTTTTTAGTATAGGTAACTTCCACTTCCTGAGGAAGGCCCCCCATCACGTCTTCGATTTGGGAAGCTGCCTCCTCGTGCAGTGCAAACAGTTCAGGGTCCGTTGTCTCAAGAGACTCCTTTGTCCCCGATCCCTGCAGCCCGGATAGCGGCCTGTTGATGAGTTTACCGGAGACAAGGTCGCCGCCGGTCGCATGCTCTCTAGTATCCCCATAAACCCCCCGTTCAAGAGTAAAGGGGCTCCGGGTGAAAAAGACAGAGGCGCCGCACCCCTCCGCATTTCCGTAAACCATCTGCATCAGCGTGACCGACGTGCCCCAAAATTCCGAGATCTCCATCGCCTCCCTGAAGCGCAGGGACTTCTCCGAATACCAGGAAGCGTAGACAGACTTCACAGACTCCTTCAATTGCGTATGCACATCGTCGGGAATAAAGAGTCCCCTGCCGGCCAGTTCACCGCGGTAGCCCCTCACGATCGCCTCCATCAGATCGGCGGCCACTTCCTGCCGCCTCAGTTCGACCCTGCCTTCCGCCACCCTGGCGATGATGCCTTCAAAGAAAGCCATATCGAGTCCGAACACGACTGTCCCGTAGTGCTCTATGAACCTCCTCATCGAGTCCCACCCGAGCCAGCGGTCCCCTTCGCTTTCGATAAAGGCGTGGAGCGTCTTGTGGTTCATGCCGCAGTAGAGGACCGACGAGAGTATGCCCGGCATCGAAATGTACGATCCGCTCCGTACCGACAGAAAGAGCGGCTTTTTGTCGCCTCCGAACACCATCCCGGTTTTTTGTCCGATCTTCTCCACCGCATCCTTCAGGGCCGCATCGAACTCTTCGCTCCCGGTATACTCGGGATCGCGCAACGTCCCGTCGGCCGTGAAAACGGCGCCGGCCGGCACGTTCATACGGCGGTTGCGCAGATATACGAGATTTTTTGCCTTGCCGCCGATCAGGGGAGACAACTCCATTGCGTCCCTGTCCGCAAGGTCATCGAAAAGGTAATAGTCCTTCTTCTCTCTCAGGCGTCCGGAAGGAACGATCTGAATATCATCTCCGCGCGATAAGCGCATACGAAAAGTGGAAATAAGAGCGTTGAGGAACCGGTCGAGTTCAAGAAAACCGGCCACGTCAGCCATCATCTCCCTGATGAGAAGGTCGGCCGCCTTGTCCACAAACTCGGGGATATTCGATTGCAGCCGCCGAAGACGGTCGGGCAAGGAGTCCCCGGGGAAACTTCTGAGTACCAAAACAAGGGGGGCATGAAACGTCCGGTGAAAAAATTCCACCATCCATGTCAGCTCCTTCTGCCATGTCCTGAGCAGGTCTATGACCTGAGAGAGACGCAGCGCGTTCGTCTGCAGGACTGCAGCAATTTCGTCGACCTGCAGGTTTCGGAGCTCGTGAAAACCGAAAAGACCAGCAGCGGACCCGAGATATCCGATCCATTGCCGGACATCTTTTTCCGAGAACGTACCTCCCTTTTTTTCGACCTCGGCAACAAGCGATTCAAAAAGGACCCTGATGCGCTCTTCCAGTCCAAGCGCCTCCCCCACCGCGTCGAATTTCGGCTCATGATACGATCCCATTACCGACGGAATCCCGAAGGCTATATGCCTTTTGAAATAAAACGACTCTTCGGCTCGAGTGATTTCCGGAGAAACGACGGTCGTCTTCAGGTCTTCCAGTTTCTCTATATAACCGATCATTGCCCCCGCCTCCCGACCGACCTGTTCCCGGCCCCCCCGCGAATATTTTTTCACGACGTCCTGGTATATCCTCAGAAGGAGGAAGAACTTCGCCCTCAGCTCGGCAGACATAGTTACCTCCCGGATTGCACTGCGGAGCGTCTCCTCACTGACCGGAGCGATCTTCTCGAAATGCAGCTCGCTGCCGTCGAGTATCCCGAGTGATACAAGGAGCGGAACCGCTGCTGAACGATATTTTTCAAGCAAGCCCGGATCGAACCGCGACAACACTTCCTCCGGTACCGCATTCTTCAGCGGTTCGGTAACGCCCGTTACCCATGCCCTTATTACTTTTTCAATGAGGGGTACATTGTAGTTGCTCGCATTGACATGCACCTGCTTTCTCAGGAAATAAAGCACCGGGTCGTTTCCCCATGAGTCGATCTCGGTCGTATACTCCCTTATGTTCCCGGTCGCGCCGACCTCGTTAAAAAAAACCGGAAGCCTGCGAAGCAGCATCAGGTGCAGGAGAAAATCGTGGTCCATGCGCGCCGAGTTCAGGTATGCCGATACTTCTCGCTGGAAAAGCCTGTCATCGGGGATGAAGGCCCCGCTGACATACAGGTTGCATATGAGGAGGACCAGGATGTCACGAAGGCCTTCACTGTCGCAAGCGACGATCCTGAGAAACCGCGAAAGCCTTTCGAGATGAAGCGGATCGGCGATCTCCGCCCATGTGTCGCCTGAGAAACCCCGGATTCCAGGAGGGGGGATGAGATACCGTTTAAGGGTCTCCTTGTAATGGAGGACCAGTTCCTGATCTCCGCTGACCATTACCGCAGCGGCCACTTCAGGGTTCAGGACTATGTCCTCCCCCTCCAGAGTTCCCTCTTCGACAAGTGTCAGCAGCCTTTTAGACCCGCCGGTCATTCCCATCCCGAGCAGTCTTCGCATCACCCCGGAGGTATACGATACCGCCTGCTTATAAGCGGATTCCGGCAGTGCCCTGAAGACAGGAAGCATTTCCGAGAACGCCTCGGTAAAACATTCGGAAATACCCGCGTCCGCATGGCCGCTGAAAAAATCGAAAAAGGCCCGCACCATTTCAGTATCGTCGAGAATGGCCGGATCGATATCCCGGAGCCTTCCGAAAACGGCGTCGTAATCTCCTGCAGAGGCCGATGCCCGGGCGTCTCTCACGATACGCCCGGGGCCTTCCGCCCGCGTCGGGCCGTATCTCTCAAGGCGGGCGAGATCAGAGGCCGCAACGTATCTGCCGAGAATTTCAAAAACAGATCGCGGGATTGCCTGCATTCCCCGTATCTTCTTCTCCAGAGAAAGGAGGACCACCCCGGTGGAGGCGCTGGCATCCGCGTCGGGGAATTTCCTGCGAATTTCGGCGATGGTCCGGATCGTCCTCCGGAAGCGGACCGACAGATCCAGCTGCGAACGGCCCACCCGGTCCAGCCAGTCCCTCGTCAGCTCGCGGAGCCGCTCAGGATCATCCTCTTTCTCGAGGGCAAGGGCGATCGGTGAAAAGACATTTTCGAGAGTCTTTTCCTTCTCTTTTGGTCCTGACTTTTCAGCGGCCATAAAGGCGAACCGCATAAGCGCTTCGGACCATGCATAATAGGAATCCCTGTCATACCAGAAAAGGTCATTCGAAAAACTCCGTAACTCCTCCGAAAACTTTCCCCAATCTTTCTTGGTCGAAAGTATCTTCGAAATGATATCCTCGCCCTTTCTCAATAGGCCGGGCTTCTGGCGCAGACGACCGCTGAGTGCCCCGAATTTCAGTCCCTTCACTTCCTCCGAGAGTTCAAGCGCGGAAATGAAGAGATTGTCTCCCTTCTCCTTCCTTAGGAGAAAGGTCCCGATATGCCGCCCTTTCTGCACGATATCTATCTGGAGATTGGCGGATTCCCTCGCCACCCTGCTCTCCGCCTTCAACTCGAAAAGGCCCCGCCGGATCTCGGCACGAGCGAGTTCGATGCCATCGTGCTTGAGCACCGCGTTGTAATCTCCTTCCGGCATCGCAAGGATAGTCCCCTTAAGAGTGGCGGTGCCATCGCTGTCGAGGATGCAGAAATCCCTGGCCACAAGCGAGGAGATGTTGCCTTTGTACGCAGTTGCGAGCGTACCGATCAGGTATTCAAGACTGCAGATTTCTCTTTCGGTCATTGCAACGTTATTGAGTTCTTATGACAGTGTGAACAGGTCCTTAATGTGTCATGCCGGCTTGTCCGGCATCTTTCTTCACCGCAAGAAGGATTCCCGGCAAGCGGGAATGACATATCTGCCGAAGTTAACACTATCATGCACATCCCTGTTAGATCACAATATCCCGGATGAGTCCGTCTATGGACAGGAGCACCATCACGACAAGCGCGAAAATGTTTATCCGGTGAAATGCAGAAGAGCAGTCCGGCCTGCCGCGGTGAAAAAGTCCGGCACCGTTCCAGATGAGCCAGACCGATGCCGCGCAGAGGGCAAGGTTCACCGCGGGGCTTCTCACGACCCCTGCCAAACCGATAAGCAGAACGCTGGCCGCGGCGGCGACCGTCCAGACGAAGACGATCCTGATGAGTTGCGACCTCCTGAACATGCCTGTCAACGAAGGAAGACCGGCCGCTTCATATTCCGGCCCCCGATCGAGAAGGAGCAGCCAGAAATGCGGTGTCTGCCACATGAAGAAAAAGAAACAGAGAAATGCGAGCCGCGGGTCGGTGAGCAGCCCCCCTCCGGAAGTCCATCCGATTGCCGGGGGGAGCGCGCCGACGACTGCGCCCGGTACCGCGGCGAAGGCGGACCTTTTTTTCAGGGACGTGTAAACGCCATTGTACCAGAGCAGCGCGCACAGGCCGAGCAGAAAAGGCCCGGCATTTTCAGACGACAGACGCAGTATGGCAAGACCAGGGACTACCAGGAAGAGAGAGAAATAAAGCGCGCCAGGCGGACTGATCCTCCCGGAGGGAAGGGGTCGTCCCTTTGTCCTGGGCATGAGCGCGTCCGACTCACGTTCCTGATACTGATTCAGACCGGATGCGCCGCACGCAAGGAGAAATACCCCTGCGGCTGCGAGAAGAGCCCCGGTCCCTATGCCGCCCGCTGCGACTATAAAGCCCACCGCGGCCGAAAGGGCCGAGAGGGCGGATATCCTCGGTCTGCAAAGCTCACGGTAAGGCTTCACTTCAGCGTCTCCAGATACTCCAGGATCTCTTTCAACTCCTCATCCGTGACAGGAATCTTCGGCATGATATTCGGATAGCCTTTCACCACATCGGCCCCGGGGTTGCGGACAGACCTCTCGATGTAATCCTCGTTCGCGGCGGTAGTCCGCTCCTTTCCATTCGTTACGACAGTCACGTTGCTGCCGTAAAGGCCCTTAAAGGTGGGACCGACCTTGCGCGTACCGTCGGTGGTGTGACAGCCGAGGCAACCCTTTGTCCTGAGGAGCTCGAGCCCCTTGTTCGTCCCTTCTGCCTCTTCTTTTGTCTTATACCATGCTGCGAAATCAGTTGCCGGCATAGCGATCAGCTTCGCCCGCATATGAGAATGCTCGAGTCCGCAATACTCTGTGCAGAAGATGTCGAAAGTGCCTGTCTGGTCCGCGTTAAACCAGAGGTGGGTCTTCAGCCCCGGGACGCAGTCCTCCTTTATCCTGTAGGCCGGGATAAAGAGGCTGTGAATGACATCCTCGGAAGTCATTACAAGCTTTACCGGTCTTCCGACCGGCACGCGCAGGGTATCGGTCTGCCTGCCGTCCTGATACTTGAAGGTCCATGACCACTGACGGGCGATCACATCGATCGGCATCGCATCTTTCGGCGGGTTGCGTATATAGTCGAAGTCCACCCACCCGAAATAGAACATGCCGAGCACCAGCAGCGTCGGAAGGACGGTCCATGCAACCTCCAGAGGAAGGTTCTCTTCGATGTCCTCGGGGACCGGATTTCTCCTGCGGTTGTACTTGTAGATAAAGACGAGCATGGTTATCGTGACCGCCACGAGGAGGACAACACAGGCAGCAGTGATGATCAGAAACGAGGTCTCTATCTTGCCGGCGACATTCGAAGGGCCCAGGATCATCTCTTCACCCTCACCGGTACCAGACGTCGGAGAACGTCAGCCCTATCACGCTTGCCAGCATCACGAGCACCATGAACAATACGCCCTTCAGAAACCAGTTTTCATATTTCAGATGCATGAAAAAAAAGAGGACCAGCCCGGCCTTCACGGTCGCGATGAACAGGTTCAGAAGGACGCTGTATTTCGACACCTCCACCTTGGCCACGACTATGGTCGCGACAAGAAGGAGCATCAGCGCCGCCCATATGAAGAAATACGTGCGGTACGAGCCGATGTGGTCTCCACCTTCCGTCGCATTCAGTGCCATCTTCCCCTCCTACGTTATCAGATAAAAAAGCGGAAACAGGTATATCCAGACGATATCCACGAAATGCCAGTAGAGCCCTGTATTCTCGATCTTCGAAAAGTTTTCCCTCGTGATGTTTCCGGTGAGCGTGAAATATACCATGAACGCTATCACGCAGACGCCGATCAGGACATGGAGGCCGTGGATGCCGGTCATCACATAGTAAAGGCCGAAAAAAAGGATCTCGCCCATGCTCATTTTGTCGAGCACCGGAGAGTTCGGATATATTCCCCGGGCAATTTTTTCGAACCACTCGACGGCCTTTATCCCCAAAAAAACGATGCCCATAAGTATCGTGGCCCCCTGCAAGATAACCGACAGACGGTAATTCCCCTTCTTCACCGCAGAAATCGCCACTGCTATGAAGAGACTGCTGGTAAGAAGGACAGCGGTGTTTATCGATCCGAGCAGAAGGTTTTCTTCTGCCGCGGAGGCATGGAATTCCACGGGATACTTCGACCGATACACCGAATAGAGAAGAAACATGCCTCCGAAGAAGAGGATCTCGGTGAAGAGAAAAAGCCACATCCCGTATTTCGCCCCTATGCGGTCTCTCTGCTTTTCTGCCTGCACCATCACTTGACTAATCCCTGATGACCGGAGTTTCCACAAAGTTCTCGGCCGGGGGCGGAGAGGGGATTGTCCACTCGAGGGTCCTTCCGCCCCAGGGGTCCGCCGGTGCCTTAGGTCCTTTGAAGAGCGCCCTCAGCAGATTGCCGGCTATAATCGCCAATCCCGCCGCGAGGATCCACGAGCCTATTGTCGATACGAGATGAAGAGGGAAATACCTGGCCGGATAGTCAAAGTACCGCCTCGGCATGCCCTCATAGCCCAGGATGAACATCGAGAAATAAAGGACATTGAAGCCGATGAAGAGTATGAACCAGCCGATCTTAGCCGGTCTTTCCGGATACATCCTGCCGAACATCTTGGGGAACCAGTAATGGAGCGCCGTGAGAATAGCAAAACCGGCCCCCCCGAACATGACATAGTGGAAATGGGCGACGATGAAATAGGTCCCATGGAGCTGGAGGTTAGGTTCGAGCGATCCGATGATAAGCCCGGTAAGCCCTCCGATCGAGAAGAGGAAGATAAACGTAAGGGCAAAATATATGGGGGCGCTGCCGACTATAGACCCCTTGTACAGGGTCGAGACCCAGTTGAAGATCTTTATCCCGCTAGGAACCGCCACGAGAAAGGTGATAAAGGAGAAGATTATCCGGGCGGTGTCGCTCATCCCGCTCGTGAACATGTGGTGGCCCCAGACAAAATAGCCGACAGAGGCGATGCCGATGGCGGAGAGGGCGACCGCCTTATAGCCGAATATCTTTTTCCGTGCAAAGACCGGGATCACCTCGCTGATGATCCCCATCGCCGGCAAGACCATAATGTATACAGCCGGATGCGAGTATGTCCAGAAGAGGTGCTCGTAGAGTATGGGGTCGCCCCCCTTCGAGGGGTCGAAAAACCCGACGCCGAAGACCCTCCCAAGTATGATGAACACAAGGGTGATCGCAAGCACCGGCGTTGCGAGCAACTGGACCCAGCCGGTCGCATAAAGGGTCCATACGAAAAGGGGAAGCTTGAACCAAGTCATGCCGGGTGCCCTCAGTCGGTGTATCGTCGTGACGAAATTGATGCCGGTGAGGATCGACGAAAAACCGAGCACGAAGACTCCCGTGACCGCGAGGGTGATGTTAGCCTTGGCCCGTATGCTGTAAGGGGCGTAAAAGGTCCAGCCCGTATCGGGCGCGCCGCCTGCGGCAAAAAGAGAAAGAGCGACCAGGGTCGCGCCGGCAAGATACGTCCACCAGGTAAAGCGGTTCAGGCGGGGGAATGCGACGTCCCTTGCCCCTATCATGATCGGCAGGAAAAAATTCCCGAAGGCGACCGGCACGCCCGGGATGATGAAGAGGAAGATCATTATGATCCCGTGGACCGAGAACACGCGGTTGTAGGTCTCCTGCCCGATGAACGTACCGGGGGCGATAAGGCTCAGACGGATCAGCAAACCGAGCATCACGCCGACCGAGAAAAAGGTCAGGAGCGCAACCAGATACTGGATGCCTATCCGCTTGTGGTCGGTAGACATGAGCCAGGAGAGGATGCCTTTGTACTTCCCCTTCTCATGATAGAAACTTTCGCATTCGGACGCCGTACTTTCCAAGTTACCACCCCTTCATGATGTCGATTTTTTCCCTGATCTGAGGTAGACGAAGAGCAGGAAGAGGCCGAGCAGCGTCAGGGCCCCGGTCACCTTGAGCATGTTGAAGAACCGTCCCTGGTTTGCAGGCTCGTGCAGGAAACAAAAGAGTGGCGTCACCCCTGTCCCGGAGGTAAAGACCTTTCCGAGTGAGGCATCGGCAAAGGCGGTCTTCAGGTCTGCGGCCGAAAAGGTCATGGGCGAGGGGAGTCCGTAGCTGAATTTGGGTGCCTGAAGGTATCTCGTGATCTTTCCCTGCGGAGAAAGGAAGATGAGCACCTCCGGATGGACAAACCCGTGGCCGGCCCTCATGAAACTTACCCCCGTTGCATCGGATAGCCTCATGATGTTATCCTGATTGCCCGTCAAAAAATGCCATGTATACTCAGGAAAAGGGCGGCCGATCGCCTTGATATAATTCTTCTTCAACTCACGGGCGTCCATCGGCCTGTCGGTCTCGTCGAAGCTGACGGTGAGGACCCTATAATCCCTTGCAGGATCGAGCCGAAGGCCGGCGAGGGAATCCGCAAATCCCCCGAGAAACTGAGGACAGATATGGGAACAACTGTAATAGACGAGCATAAGGACGGTCGGCCTGTCGACCAATTCCTTCAACATCACCCTTTCGCCGTCTTCCTTACTGAAGGTAAGATCAAGGGGAACGGAGCCGCCAATTTTTTCGTCAAGCCCGGGCTCGGCGTAGCCTGTCTGCTGCGCACCCGCGCTGACGCTCAGAAATAAGGCAAGGAAGAGCATAAAGAATACCGTCTTTTTCACACCATCTCCTGGTTACCCGGCATTTATGCGCATCAAAAAACTCTTTCATCCAATTCTACCGGGTTTCCAAGAATTGTCAAACTGATTAAGCATTAGCATGGCCTTTTTTCGACAGCTGGAATTCCTCCGGCTGTGCCAGAACTATGATGGAGCCGCATCTCTTTCTTGGTCCCGCGTCCCGTTCATTATCTTTAACAAACCAGCCGGAGTTATAATAAACCAGGATTGTGAATGAGCAAAATCCCTTGGAAGCCCAGAAGGTTGACTACGAAATTTATGCTCGGCCTGGGCATAATACTTTTTTGTGCCGTCAGTATAATCTCTCTCTTTTTTTATGAACATCTGAAGAGCCTCTACATAAAGGACACCTACCAGAAGACAGACCTCGTGCTGGGACATATCGAAGCCACCATGGAATACGTTCGGGATGAGCTGCGCCCGCAGATGTATCACATACTGCCGAAGGAGGAATTCGTCCGGGAGGCCATGTCTACTTCCTTTGTCAACAAGGGGATCATGAAGAGGTTTGAGAAAAGATTCCCTGATTTCATCTACCGGAGGGTCGCCATCGACCCTATCAATCCCGCAAACAGGGCGGACAACTTTGAAGCGCGCATTATAAGGGAGTTCGCCGGGAACCGTGGCGTCAAGAGTGAGTGGAAGGGGCTGATAACGAGGGGCGGGAAAGAATATTTTGCCCACTTTAAAGCTATCTCGATGGAGCAGCAGTGCGCGATGTGCCATGGAGATCCGTCAAAGGCCCCTCACTCGCTGGTGGAGCGCTACGGGAAAAGCCACGGCCACTTTTGGAAAGTCGGCGAGGTTGTAGGTCTGGAATCTGTCGCCATCCCTGTTGACGAGACGTTTTATCAGATCCGCCAGATCGCCTTTTCCCTGTTTCTCCTCGGCCTGGCTGGGATGGCTTCCCTTTTCCTCATTCTCAATTATTTTTATTATGCCATCGCAGCAAGGCCCCTGAAAAAGGCGAGTTCTTTTTTTCAGTCGATCGCGAGCGGCGAGAAAGGGCTTGACGTAAGGTTCGACGCAAAGGGCCCCGATGAAATCTCCGCGCTCGCCGAATCCTTCAACCAGATGATCGACCACCTGAAGGAATCTCAGGAAAACCTGGCGGTATCCGAATTGAAATACCGCCGCATCTTTGAAGGTTCGAAGGATGCTATCATTCTTGCAGACTGCTCCGGATTCATTGTGGACATCAACAATGCGGGCGTTGAACTTCTCGGCCGGCGGAGCAAGACTGACCTGGTGGGGAGTGTTTCCCTCTACGATTTCTTTGCCGACGAAATGGCCCTCGACGAAGTTTTCCGCAGACTCGAAAAAGACGGCTTCATAAAAGACTACGAGACCATCTTCAGGAAGGAAGACGGGGACGAAACGCATGTCCTGATCAGCGCCACTTACCGCAAAGACAAGAAGAATGACGTATGCGGATACGAATGCATCATCAAGGACATTACGGAGAGAAAGAGAATGGAAAAGCGGATACGGCACGCCGATAAGCTCGCCTCCGTGGGACAGCTGGCTGCAGGCGTCGCCCATGAGATCAATAACCCGCTCAGCGTCGTCCTTGGGTACACAAGCCTTTTGATGAAAGAAGGCGCAGAGGGACGGACCAGAGAAGACCTGGCGGTGATCCACAACAACGCAGGGCTCTGCAAAAAAATAGTCGAAGACCTGCTCAACTTTGCGAGACAGACCAGGCCGAGATACGAGGAGGCCGATATCAACGCAACTGTAGAGTCCGTAGTATCCGTTGTCGAGAGCAGGTTTTCCGGAAGCGGCATGAGCATCACAAGGGATTACGATCCCCTGCTGCCGCAGATCATAATTGACGTGAACAAGATGAAACAGGTTACCATGAACCTTCTCATGAACGCCTATCAGGCCCTGCGTCCCGGCGGCCTTGTCGCAATATCTACCCGTTATGCCGCTGGGCGGGACGGCGTATGGATCGTCTTTTCAGACACGGGGAAGGGTATCCCGAAAGATATCCAGAACCGAATATTCGAGCCGTTCTTTACCACTAAAGAGCCCGGAGAGGGAACGGGCCTCGGACTTGCGGTAACTTACGGCATAATCAAGGAACACAAAGGCGAAATCTCCTGCGAAAGCGAAGAGAACAAGGGAACGATATTCAGGATATGGCTTCCCGCGAGGATTGCTGAATCATGAGACAGTCACTCCTCGTCGTCGACGACATGCCAGATATGCTGAGATTCCTTGAGAGGGTGATCCGCAGGGAGTTGAACGTAGACGTTTTGACTGCAGGCAACGGCGAAGAAGCCTTAAGCATGGTTACAGGAGATACGATAGGCATTGCGCTTATCGACATAAGGATGCCGAGGATGGACGGCATGGAACTCCTCAGACGCATCAAGAAGATGAACGACTCCGTTATCGTAATTATAATGACCGCCTACGGAAGCATTGAAGATGCCGTGGAATGTCTCAAGCTCGGTGCGTACGATTACATTACCAAGCCCTTTGACGAAGAAAGGTTGCTCCATACTATTAAAAGGGCAATGGAGCATCACGCTCTCATCCAGAAAAATCGCGCCCTCGAGAAAAAAATCAGGGAAAAGGAAACTTCCGAAAGTTTTGTCGGCACGTCCCCCGCAATCAGAAAACTTGTCGAAACCATTCAACTCGTAGCGAAAACAGACGTGACCGTGCTGATTACCGGGGAAACGGGAACGGGCAAGGACCTGTCGGCCAGAATGATGCACGAATTGAGTAATCGGGCGGGCAAGCCCTTTGTTACCGTGAACTGTCCCGCGATCCCGGAAAACATACTGGAAAGCGAGCTGTTCGGTTACAGGAAAGGCGCCTTCACAGGGGCCGCCGAGGACAAGGAAGGCCTCTTTCACACTGCCCGCTCAGGAACAATCCTGCTGGATGAGATCGGCGATATTTCACCCGTGCTCCAGGCAAAACTCCTGAGGGTTTTACAGGAGAAGGAGATAAAGCCGTTAGGTGATACCCGGACACACAAGGTCGATGTCAGGGTAATTGCGTCGACAAATCAGAACCTCAAAGAGAAAATAGCCTCAGGCCAGTTCAGGGAAGACCTGTTTTACCGACTGAATGTTGTCTCCATCCAAACGCCGTCCCTGAGAGAGATAGCCACGGACATCCCTTTGATTGCAAACCATTTCCTTTCTTATTACTGTGCGGACTTAGGGATCCCTCAAAAGAGATTTTCGGAAGATGCATTGAAGATCCTGGTTTCAAGAGAATGGTTCGGCAACGTAAGGGAGCTCCAGAATGAGATCAGAAGGGCCGTGATATTCTCAAAAGGAGATACCATTGGCCCCGAGGATTTCAGTTGCGAATCTCTCAAGGCAATTTGTCCTGAGGACACCGTATCTGTTATCTGTAACCTTGAATATAAAGAGGCAAGGAGAAGCGTCCTCGAAAAATTCAACGTCCAGTATATAACCCGGTTATTGAAAGACTCGGGAGGCAATGTCTCAATGGCAGCAAAAAAGGCATGCATTGAAAGACAGTCTCTCCAGCATCTGATGAGGAAATACGGCATCCATTCCGGGGATTTCAAAGAAAATGGTGCAAACAAAATATAGCACTGCAAGATAATTTTTGCATTCACCACACCCTCCCCGTCCGTACTTGCAATTGTCTGAACAATCCTCAACTCATCGTAAAACAACCCTGATTCCGGCAGGGGGATGCACGCGGGAAAACTGGTATCCCTTTTGCACAATCTCTTGTAGTGGAAGTTCATCCTACAAAGGAAAGGAGGAGAACCGGCTCGACTCACAACAGCAGATGGACCGAAGATTCACACCCAAAAAATAAGAAAAAAACAGTGGAGGAAGGTAACGATGAAACAAGCGCTAAGAATTTTGGTAGTCATTTTTTCCGTAACGCTGCTGTCTGCAACAGCCTATGCAGCTTCACATCTGCAGCGCCTTGTCGACGCGGGGTGGCTCTCCCAGCATAACAAGGTAACGGTGGTCGATGTGAGGGACAGGGACGCCTATCTGAAAGGGCATATCCCCGGGGCGGTGAACATTCCCGTCAACGACCTTCAGAGCAAACCTGACGCGATTTTGCTCCCTGTTCGTCAGCTGGAAAAGATTCTGGGAGAAAAAGGTCTGGATATTAACACTGAGGTGGTGCTCTACGGCGCAGGCAGAGAGATAGCCTACCTCGAATTCTGGATGCTTGATTACGTGGGGATGGATAAGCTCCATGTCCTTGACGGGGGCATAGAGCAATGGAAGGGCGAACTCTCAACCGCTGAAACGAAACTCGCCTCAGCCGTTTTCAAGGCCAAACCCAGACCGAACGTGTATGCCTCCACATCCGATGTGAAGAACGCCCTGAGAAAACCTCGTATTATCCTCCTGGACGTCCGCACCACAGGCGAGTATAAGGGCACAGACGTACGGTCCTTAAGAGGGGGCCACATACCGGGGGCGAAAAATATAGATTTCGAAGAGAACTATCAGGATGGCTCAACAAAGCTTAAATCCATGGACGAACTGGCAAAGCTGTACGGCAAACTGGACAAGAAAAAGGAGGTCATTGTTTACTGCCAGACCGGTACCAGGGCTGCCAACACCTTTTTCGTGCTCAAGGCATTAGGGTTCCCGAAGGTCCGCAATTACGACGCCTCATGGATTGAATGGGGAAGCAACTCCAGCCTGCCCGCGGATGATGTCAGCTACTTAAACTTCGTATCTGTTATGAAGGCGATTAAGAAACTGGAAAAAGAGGTCCAGGTCCAAAAACACCAATAAGCCCAAAGGAGGACGGGATGGCTAATGAAATGGAAAAACCCAAAACCATGGGTTGGAAGGAACTGTATCTGAAGGAAGATTGGTGGGCGATATATCTCGGAATCGGGATTGTGCTTATCTCCCTTATCGCCTTCCTTAACGGCAGCACCATAGTGAAGTCACTGACTATCAACCCGGGAGGGCTGAAATGGTCATCCATCGACCAGTTGCTTGACCACTTCGGCAAGAACATCGGTTCGTACGTTTTGCAGCTGCTGTCGTGGCTGGTCATATTTGGCGTCTCCACAAGGATAATGGGCATTAAGACATCGGAGTTTATCCCATCCTTTATAATCCTCTACGTGCTCTCAATCATCATGTTCGCGATCGGTGGATGGGTAGACGCAGCGAAGTACAATTTGGAGCCGCCCCTTGTCGCGCTCATAATCGGACTGATAATAGCAAATGTTGTTCCCCTTCCCAAGTGGATGGATTCAGGCTTCAGGGTGGAATATTATATCAAGACAGGGATCGTCCTTCTCGGGGCGACCTTTCCGATCGCCCTTATCGCTTCCGCGGGACCTGTCGCTCTTCTGCAGGCTACCGTGATTTCCCTTACCACATGCCTGACAATATATTTTGTTGCAACAAAGATATTCGGTCTCGACAGAAGGCTTGCGTCGGTTATCGGCGTGGGAGGCGCTGTTTGTGGCGTGTCCGCATCCATGGCAATAGCAAGCTCTGTAAAGGCAAAGAAGGAGCACCTGTACACGTCGGTAACTCTCGTGGTTGCATGGGCGCTGGTAATGATATTCTTTATCCCCTTTGCATCAAAGCTCCTCAACCTGAATCCCGGGGTAGCAGGCGCATGGGTGGGGACGTCGGAGTTTGCGGACGCCGCCGGATTCGCGGCTGCAACCGCCTATGGGAAAATGGCAGGCAATGAGAACGCCGCCATACAGGGATTTACCCTTATGAAGGTCATAGGCAGGGATATGTGGATAGGGATATGGTCATTTATCTTTGCCATGATATCATGCCTTAAATGGGAAAAAGAGGAATGCGGCGTGAAGCCCAGCGCTATGGAAATATGGTGGAGATTTCCAAAGTTTGTAATCGGGTTCTTTGTGGCTTCACTATTAATGACCAGTATAACGGCCGGCTACTCAACTGCGGACTTCGGTAAGATTGTAAAGCCGGGGCTGCTTCTGCCGATAGTCTCGCTCAGGAGCTGGGCGTTCATATTCTGTTTCCTCAGCATAGGGCTCACAACGAGGTTCAAGGAACTCAAGGCCGCCGGCTGGAAGCCCTTCGGCGCATTCACCATCGGCGTATTGATCAATGTGGCGTTGGGGTTTCTCCTTTCCGATTTTGTATTCGGAAATTACTGGATGAACCTGGGCAAATAAACGCCGGGACAGCGGGGCCAAAAAGATTTTCACCACAGAGGCACAGAGGTGACAAAGAAGAATTCGGGAATTTCTTTCTCTGTGTCTCCGTGTCTCTGTGGTTGATTTTCATAAGGTAGATTGCGGCAGAGGAGGACTTCGTCCAATGAAAAATGTTACGACTGCCACATGCAGGAACTGCCGGTCCTTTAACGGTGAACCGGCATCGATCGAGGCCGCCTTTCCCGGGCTGACCTCTCTGAGTTCAGCCTACTCATCAGTGAGGGCCGACGCAGGAATATGCAACCGGCACGGGTTGTTCGTTTCTCCGTCGAAAGGGTGTGAGGATTTTAAAGACAGAGACGCCGGCTCATAACCTCATTCGCGTTTCAGAGGAGAAGCAAAGCAGGCCGCCGGGGACGAACACCGCCGCCTGCCTTGCAATTCGGTACCGCCTTTTTCAATCCGTCTCCTCATTGCTCCTGCATCAGTTACATCTGGTTTTCGATTTCCAACTTCGGTGAGTATCTTCCGTAGCCTTTTTCGCCCTTTTCCCGTCGGTCTGCATTCCTCCGGCCAACTGCTGAAAAACTCTTGACTCTGCGGCACCAAAGACCATAAAGTATCGGGGAGGTTTTCAGGAATGAACATTCTTGTATTCCCTTAAAACCTAAATATAGAAGATTTCAGAAAAACGGATTCGACAGCAGTGAACAGCAGGGGGAGGAAACAAAAGGATGGACGGAACCAGACGGTCCGTTATTAAAGCGGGATTGCACGTTTCGATCGTATTGAAGCAGGACCAGCGGACCGGGAAACTGACCGAAGGGGTGGTAAAAGATATTCTCACAAATTCGCCCACCCATCCTCACGGGATCAAGGTGCGACTGCAGACCGGAGAAGTCGGCCGAGTGAAAAAGATACTCGACTAGGACCTATCTCAAATACCATTTTTTCATCGGTGCCTCTTAGTTCGTCAGGTTTCAGAAACCACCCCTCACACCATCCCTTACAAAGGTAGAAATTCGGGAGGGGCATTTCGCTTATGCGCTCATCGTCTGTTCAGGCACGGTCCTGATGAAATTGATATATCTGAGGCTTCCCTTGATAGCCTCTTCCTTCAGCCCGCCCATCTGCATCCTGCTTCGAATGAGGTTCGTATAGATGCCTGCGTTTTCGACGTCGTTGATGAATACCGCGCCGACCAGGACACTGCCTTTAAAGACAAGCTTTTTGTAACTATCTACGTTGTCCTCGACGAGCGATTCGTATTCGCGGCTCAAGGGGTCCGGTTCAACGAGGCCGATCGCCATGACCGGGATATCGAATATCTCGGAAGAGTTGAGCACGGAAAGAAACCCTTCGTATTTTGCCTTGCCTCCGGCCATGTTCCTGCCTGCCAGTCTGCCCATCTCCTCGGCATTAGTCCAGAGGGCGGACACCGCGGACCTGCCGAAGACCAGGTCGGTATATTCAACTACGTCTCCCGCCGCGTAGATATCAGGAACGCTAGTCCGCAGGTTTTCATCGATCAGGACGCCAGTCCGTGTCCTGATGCCGGTGCCTTTGACGATATCGAGGTCCGGCAGTGTTCCGGCGGCAACAATCAACATCCCGGCATCCAGCGTATCCCCTGAGGAGAGTCTGACACCGCGCAATTCTCCTTTGGCCCTCACCACTTCAGAAATCGATATTCCGGTTAAGACCCGAATGCCCTCTTTTTCGACAATATTCGAGATAATCTCGGACCCCCTCCGGTCAAACTTTCCCGGCAGTATACAATCGAGCTTTTCGACAATCGTCACGCCAAGCCCGGCCTTACGGAGGGCAATGGCGGTCTTGATGCCGACGAGACCGCCGCCGAGAACGACGGCACTGCGTGCCTTCTCCGCCGACTTTCCGATGGAACGCGCGTCCTGCGCGGTCCTCAGGGTGAATACTGCCTCACCGCGGATGCCAGGGATAGCGGGGACGACCGGCCGGCTCCCCGTCGCGATCAGCAGCCTGTCATAGGAGATGTTGCGGCCCGATTCCAGGCGGACTTCCTTTTTCGCTACATCGATGCCGGCCGCCTTTTCGTAGGCAACGGCAAAGCCATATCTCTTTTCGAGATCGCCCTCGAAAGTTATATCGATATCTCCCTTTCTTATGAGAAACGGGATCATCGGCCTGTAATAAGGCCTCGCCTTCTCTCCCGAAAGGACTGTTACTTCAGCGGAGGGGTCAGACTGCCGTATCGCCTTTGCGGCCGATATCCCGGCTATGCTTCCGCCGATTATGACATGTCGCATCGTTCCTCCTTCTTTTTGCTCAGGACCTGTACGCACTCGTCCCGGAAAGGACTGCCCTGCTTCTTATCTCCTTCGGCACCTCGTCGAGATCGACCAGCTGAAGCGCTCCCGTGGGACAGGCGCTCACGCAGGCCGGCAGATCCAGCTTGTGGCAACGGTCGCACTTTACCGCGATGCGCTTCTCCTTGTCCCTGGTGATCACGCCGAAGGGACAGAGCATCATGCAGGACCAGCAGCCTATGCACCGTTCCTTCTTCCTCCGCACAAAGCCTTTTTCGTCCCGGTAGAGGCAGCCGCTGATGCAGCCGTTCAGACACGGTGCTTCCTCGCAATGCCTGCAGATGACCGGCATTTTTATGTCCTCCGCTGCCTCAACGAAAAGCCTGGGTGAAGGGGAAGGCGACTGGAGCACCGCGGAAAAAAGCGTCTTGTCTTTTGAATGCTGGACCTCGCAGCCGATCTCACAGCTACGGCAGCCCATGCAGAGTTCGGGTCTCACAAATATCTGTTTCATCTCAGCCTCCTTATGCGGAGAGCCCGAGGCCTTTGCGCCTCTCGCCCATCACCGCAATCAGTTTTCCGGCTGCTGCAACCGGGTCGGTTTCGACGATGAAGTAGCCTCCGAAGAGGTCCTTCGCCGCCGAGGTCAACACCTCGGTCACGACCTTGCTCCCAAGCACCGGCGGCACCACTCCAAGGTGAGTCGGAAGGCCCGCCGCAACCGCCCATGTGCCGATCGCGACCGCCTTCTCGGTCACCGGTTCCGGCGCTGATGCTACGACAGGGAGCATGTTCAGATCAACCCCCAATTTGTTCGCGACCGCCACAGCA
>JAKAIZ010000047.1 GCA_021814065.1 Nitrospirota bacterium
CGGACGCATGGAAGTTGTTGTACCCTGAGCCGACATAGACGACATCGCTCCTGATCTTGTCCGCCTCGGTGACGCACATGTCGGCCATTTTAACGGCGTCTTTGCCCAGTTCCTCGAAAGACGAGCCGTAGTCCTTGATGCTCCACATGCCGCCGCCGAAGAGAGTGACAGGGACTCGTTCCGGTTTTCCTAATTCAAACGCCTTCAGAATGATCTCTCTTGGTTCCATAAATTCCCCTTTCTTGTGATATCTAATGCATGGTATGCATGGTGCCGATGCGGTGGACGGCCCTCTTGAACTGTTCGAGGTCTATGGGGGCCTCGATGCTCAGGACGTCTGACTCAAGACTGTCATATCCCACGAAGATTACCACTATCCCGGGAATGATGATCTTGATTATCCTTATCGCGTCTTCGACCGAAAGGCCGAAGGGTTCCGAATCGATGATGAGAGCCGCGTAACTCTTTTTGAGTGCCAGCTGCACCGCAAGGGAAGGATGGTCGGCGGTATCGACGCCGTAGCCTTCGTCTCTCAGGATTGCGTAAAGACTTTTGACGAGGATCGGATTATTGGAACATAACAGGGTTTCCCGCATAGTGATAATTTAAACGCAAATAGAGTGCCATGAAAAAAACCCCGGAATTACAGGCCTCGTCGGATTTTTTTCATATCAGGGAGACAGATTGGGGTAGAAAAATTCCCCATAGGGTGGGGTATATTTACCCATATCATGAGGCATGACTTATCGATTTATGCATGCCTACGAAATCTGGTGATACTTATGGTCTTCTTATTAACTGTCGGCCTTGATTATGTTGATCACGCCGGATACGGGTGTCGGCTTGATCAGGCTGTCCACGACGGGACAGTGGCCGATCACTTTTTCCGCAAGGCTTCTCACTTTCTCTTCGTCATCCGGTGAATCGATATTCAGGGTATAGGTGAGGTCTTGAAAACCGGCGGCCACGTCGCCGATCATAAAGAGCCCGCGGAGATCCAGGGTGCCTTCGACCGCAGCCGTTACAGAACGAATGTTAAGGCCTTCGTGGACGGCGAACTCATAAAAGGCGCTCTCTATGCAGGCCGCGAAAGCGGCGAGCAGGAGTTCTATCGGGTTGGGGGCCTGGTTGCCCCCGCCGGCGGCTTCTCCGTAATCTGCCTTTATGAGATGTTCCCTGGCCGCTGTTTCCGTATACAGGCCGCTGATGTGCTTCGATGCCACCTTCGGCCGGTATATCGCGCACTCCGGCTTTTTTTTGAAGAATTCCATCCTCCGTGCCACGATCGCCTTCAGGTCTTTTTCTCCGGTATCTTTCATGCCATCTCCTTTATTTGGTGCAAATCATTACCGAAGATATTAGCAAAAAAGACTCCAGGCGTGCGCAGGAAGGGTCGGGAGTCCCGGGGAATGCTCTCATCTGCCGCTCAAAACCGGACGACCAGTCTTTATTTTTTTTTGGGACTTGCTTTTTTGGGCTCGGCCTTCCTGGATTCGGCCTTTACTGGCCCTTTCTTCGCGGATTCTGCCTTGGTGGTTTTCGTCTTTATGGCGGCCTTTTTTGCCGGAGGCGCATCTTTTTTGGTCTTCGCCTGCTCCGCATATCGTGCCATAACGATTTTTTCCGCCTTGAGCCAGTTTTCTTCGTCGCGGCCGGGTATCATGCCGCTCCGCTCGTAGAGTTCGTACGCCACTTTCCTTATCTCGTTTTCTTTATTCATGACAACCTCCTGTGAAAATGTATCATAAAAGCATATCGCTATTTTCCGGGGATTGCAAGACACAAAGGTTGCCTCTGGAAAGAACGATTCCGGTTCGAGATACTCTTTAGTGCGCGGTCTTTCCCACGGCCGTGATTGCCGTCACGAATTCCTTGGGCCTTTCCAGCTGCGGCATATGGCCGGCGCCTTCGATCGTGATGAGAAGGGAGCCCGGGATCTTTTTTTGGAGGGCCTTCGCCTGTTTCAGTGGGGCCAGTCCGTCCTGCGCCCCCCAGATCAGGACTGTCGGAACGACGGGGACTGGAAGCGGTCCTGTTATATTCATGAAGGTGTCGAAGACCACCCGGGAATATGCGGAGGCGTTTCTTTGAATGTTTTCAAAGGTGCTCGGCGGGAGCTTGTCGGGGGAGATAAAGGATTTCTTCAGGGCCTGTGAGGAAAAGGAGAAATGGCGCATGAGCTGCCGGAATCTCCTGTTGAAAGAAGGCACCGACATGAGTTTTCTGAATGGGGTCGGCATGTGTGGTATATGCCCACCGTTGACGAGCATAAGGCGGGAGGTGATCTCCGGAAAATCGCCTGCGAACTGACGGGCCACTCCCGCGCCGAAGGAATTCCCGGCTACCGCGACGCTTTTTACCTGCAGGGCATCAAGGAGTGCCTTGAGTCTCTTTGCCATTGCCGGCAGGGAGGGTTCGGTGATCTGCGATGACTGCCCGAAGCCGGGCAGGTCGGGCGCGATGACCATGAATGAATCGGAAAGCTCTGCCCATACGCTGCTCCAGGACATCTCGGCGTCTCCCCATGCCGAGTGCAACAGCAAAAGCGGAAAGCCCGCCCCGCCCCTCCAGAAATGCATCTTTTGTCCGGATAGTATGAGGTTTTCCGCCAGCACCTTCCCTGTGCCTTCCACTATGAAGGCCTCCGGGTCCGGTGTATAATTTTCGTCCATTTTTTCATTGCACCCTGCTGGAAATAATTTTAAATAAGTTCACAAAATAATGCGAACACGATTTTTTGGTGCGGGACGCGGGTTTATAAGTTGCCGGGAGGCTATAGCCTGTTACTAAAGGTGGCATCTGGTGCGGATAAATGGCTATTCTTAGCCGAATCCTCGAGAAAAATGCCCCTTATTAGCTTATTTAAAATAATTATAACTAAATTTACAACTTGACACTTAGCCTTATGAGCTAATAAGATAAGCTTATAATTCTAGTGCAGGGCCGCAGGCCCGGAAAGGATACAAAGGGTATGGATAGGGAAGAGAAGAATGGTGGAGAGGCTGTGAAAGCAGGTGCAGACTGGAAACCGGCAGTGGTGCCGACGCTTGCCCTCATTGCCGTCGGGATAATACCGGGATTGCTGAAGGGTCTTTATGAACCCTATACCGGGACGCTCATGGCGGCCTATGTTACGTTCGGCCTGTTATTCACAAGTCTGGTGCTTGGCGGCCTCGCATTTATGGTTTTCCGCGATCTGTCGGACCGGAAGATGACGATATTCAGATTGGGTCCGAGCGAGCAGCCTGCCCGTGGCGAGGAAGAGTTGGCGCGTGCAGAATCCCGGGAAGACCGGCTCGAGTAATTACAGAGAAAAACAGGGACATAGTTACGTGACAATCCGTTACGGCCCGTCAGTTTAAGGGGCAGGGAAACTTCCTGCCCCCTAACATTTCTAAAGCATCTCAGGTGAGAGGTAATTGTTTCCTTCCTTGGAGGTCTTAGCGGCCTCGCGCGGAACACCGGCGGTCTTGCTCAGCTTGTCCTGAGCGCATCCACGATGTTCATCCTCGAGGCCCTTACCGCCGGAAGCACGCCTCCCACAAACCCCATGATAAGGGAGAACAGGAGAGAGTTGACGATGATCCCCCGCGTGAGGGTAAAGGAAAAGGCGAGTTCGGAAAAAGTCTGCCAGTTGACCGTCGAGATCGTGATGAGCTGCATAAAGGAGGCGAAGAACAATCCCATAAGCCCGCCGCTCAGGCCGAGGAGCATCGATTCGATCAGGAACGCCGCGAGGATGTTCCTCCGCTGAAAACCGAGCGCGCGGAGCGTCCCGATCTCCGCAGTGCGGGTCGCAACCGCCGCATACATCGTGATCATCGCGCCTATGACAGCGCCGAGTGAAAAGATGATCGTGAGCGTGATCCCGAGGATCCGGAGAAACTTGGCCATCATCTCGGACTGGTCGGCATAATATCTTGTTTCGCGTTTTGCCTCGAGGGTCAAACGGGGATCGTGTTCGAGCCAGTCTTTTACCTTCTGAAACTCCGACGAATCGCGCAGCTTAAACAGCACCGACGAATACGCGGGCCTGCGGAACGCCTGCATCAGCTGGTCGACGTCGCCCCAGATCTCGGAGCTGTAACCGGTCCTGCCCGCATCGAATATACCCACCACGGTCCAGTCCCGCATGGCAAACCGGATCGTCTCGCCGATGCCCGCTCCCCTGAACCGCTTCGCAACGCTCTGTCCTGCAATGATCTCGGACGCACCGGACTTCGGCATCCGTCCTTCCACGAGCTTCACCTGGGGCCGCAACGCCAGGGAATATTCCCCGATGCCCCTGATCGTAATGTTAGAGGGTTTATCGCTCCCCCTCTTAAGGAGGTTGATGATCACCACCAGCTCCTTTGCGAGGAAGGGCCTGCCATCCGCGCCGGTCGCGATTTCCGGCGCGGTCTCTACAATGGACGCGGATGCCCGGTCCACCCCGGACTGCATCTCGGACTGCGACCCCTTGCGGATGACGATCACGTTGTCATGGGAACCGGTCTCCACCAGTGTTTTGCGAAGCCCCTCGGCAAGCATCATGACCGAGGCAAACACAAAGACCACAAGGGCCATTCCGGATGCGGTCAATATCGTCGTGAGCCTCCTCGTCCAGAGGTTCCTGAAGCTGTAGGAAACCGGGATGGCCATCAGCCTATCCTCCTGAGCCCGTCGGCGATCCTCAGGGTGATCGCCCGCCAGATCGGGAAGACGGCGGCGACGGTCGCAACGATCAGTCCCGCAGCCATGTCCATGTAGATTGTGCTCCTGGCGACGATGAATACAGGGAAGAACTGGCTCAGAGAATCGCCGAAGGCCTTGGCCGCAGGGAAGGTGAGGGCGATCCCGGATGCGCAGCCGATCGCCGCAATCACGAGCGACTCGCCGAAGATGAGCCCGGAGATATGCCATCCTCCGAAACCTAGCGTCTTCATGATCGCGTACTCGCCTGTCCGCTCCCTCACGGTCATTGCCATGGTGTTGGCCATGACCGCCATGATGATGACGATCACGATGAACGACACCAGCCGTATGACCACTACGATCGCCTCGGTCATCGATATGAAACTCAGCTGGAACGCCTTTTCGGTCTCGGTTATCGTCTCGGCCAGGGAGTTCTTGAACATCTTGTCTATCGCAACGGCGACATCCGGCGCCACGTCAGGGCTTTTCACCCCTATCAGGAACCAGCCGACCTTGTCCGCGCGGTACGGGGCGGTCTTTCTCAAAGATTCATTCAGATAGCTCCAGTGGAAGAAGAACTGTGTCTCGTCGGTGCCCTTCTGCGCCCCTCGGTATATACCGCGGATGACGAATTCCCAGTTTCCAGGGAAGATCGTCCCTTTGAGCGTCACGATGTCGCCCAGCTTCCAGCCGAACCTCTCGGCGGTTTTCCTGCCGACGACCGCGCCTTTTCTGTCGCGGAGAAAGGCGGTCTTCTGGTCCGGGGGAATAATGAATTCCGGGAATAGATCTATGGCGGTCTTCGCGTCGGTTGCGAAGTTTGGAAAGAAGTTTTTTTCGTCCTTATACACGCCCCCGAACCAGTCTGAGTAGCCGACCTCGGTCACACCCGGCACCTGGCGGATCTTCTCCTTGTACGAGATGGGAAGAAAAAAGACGAGCGATACCGCGTTCCTCGTGACCAGACGCGTCGCGGAGGAGGCCTCGACGCCGGCGTACCATGCGACGACGACTGTACGGAGCAGTCCGAAGGCCAGCACCGCAATGGTGATGCCGAGCACCGTCAGAGATGTGCGGAGCTTGTGGCGGAAGGCGTTTTTAAAAAGTATTTTGAGAATGAACATCGCTGTTCAGGACGCCCTTTTCGAGTTGCTTGATGATATGCGCCTTCCCCGCTGCCCGCGGGTCGTGCGTGACCATGATGACCGTCTTGCCGAGTTCGTGGACGAGCCTCTCCATCAGGTGTAATATTTCTTCCGCGGAGTGCCGGTCGAGGTCTCCTGTCGGCTCGTCCGCGACAAGGATTGTCGGGTCGGTGATGATCGCGCGCGCGATCGCCACCCTCTGCTGCTGTCCCCCTGAAAGCTGCGAAGGATAATGGTCGGCCCGGTCGGAGAGACTAACCGCCTTGAGCGCAAGATCGACGTGTTCCCTCCTGCCGGACCTAGACAGCCCTGTCAGCAGAAGAGGGAGTTCGACGTTTTCGAAAGCGGTCAGGACAGGGATGAGGTTATAGAACTGGAAGATGAACCCGACGTTCGTCGCCCTCCATCCGGCAAGCTCGGTCTCGGAAAGAGAGGTGATCTCGATACCTCCGACCGTGATCGTGCCTGAGTCGGCCTTGTCTATGCCGGCGATGAGGTTCAGGAGGGTGCTCTTGCCTGACCCGGAAGGTCCCATAAGCGCCAGAAACTCGCCTTCTTCGATGTCGAAGGTGATGTTATCGAGCACCGGCACGGTCTGGGTCCCGCGGCGGTACGACTTAAAGATGTTCCTGACCTCTACGATAGGGGCCTTATTTCCCATTACTGCACGGCCGTTTTTATCTTTGCGCCGGTCTTCATTTTCGGCGAGGGCTTCAGCACTACCTTTTCTCCGACCTTCACCCCGCCCAGGACCTCGGTCATGTCGCCGAGGGGAGGGCCGAGCTCGACCGGAGTTTCGGCCACCCTGTCGCCTCTGACTACAAAGACGATCTTCTTCTCGCTTTTTGTGATCACGGCCGAAGGGTTTACTACTGTCCTCGGCTTTTCTTCCTCAGTAGCGACCGGTCTTTCGAGAAAGGCCACCTTAGCGGACATCTCGGGCAGGACCCGCCTGTCCTTGTCGACGAAGGCGACCTTCACGAGCACCGTTGCCTTTGTCCTGTCCGCAGTCGGGACGATCATATGGACCTTGCCGCGGAAGCGCGATTCGGGCAGCGCATCGAGCTGTATCTCGCATGGCTCGCCCACCTTCACCTTTTCGATATTTGATTCCGAGACATCGACCTCAACCTGAAGAGAGCTCATGTCCGCGATCGTGACGACCGCGGCCTTTGCGTTGGCTGCAGCGCCGAAGGGAGTGACCATGTCGCCGATATCGGCGTCTTTCGTAAGGACTACCGCGTCGAAGGGCGCACGGATCAGTGTATACTCGATCGCCACGTCGGCGGCCTGCAGCGCCGCCTGGTTCGCTTTCACTGCCGCCTCCCCGGCCGCAGCCCCTGCGGCCGCCTTTTTGTACCGTGCCTCAGCGGAATCGAAGTCGGTCTGTGCGATATAGCCCTTGGCGACAAGCTCTTTGTTTCTTCGGTATTCGAGCGTCGCGTCGCGCAGCTCTGCCTTTGCCTGATCAAGACTGTATTTCGAGACGTTCAGGTTCGCCGCTGCCTGGTCCTTTGCCGCAGCCACGTCTCCGCTTTCGAGACGGGCGATCACCTCGCCTTTTTTTACCCTGCTTCCCTCTTCGACCGAAAGTTCCACGAGACGGCCGGTCGCCTTCGAGGCGACCGCGGCCTTCCTCTGGGCAACTACGTACCCCGAGGCGTTCAGCAGGGTGAATGCCTGCGAAGGATACATCTCCGAGACGGAGGCGACCTCGACCTGGACGGCCGGGGTGAAGACCCCTTTAAGATACAGGACGCAGAGAAGGAGAAGAACAAGCGCGACCGCGACCGCACGGTAGAGTTTTTTGCGCTTGCGGGGAGAGGAGACTGCCGCTGATTTCTCTATCTTCAGTTTCGAAAGGTCTTCGTTCGGCATTCGCCCGCTCCTTGTGCAAATTATTTTTTATGAATTATGACCGGACCCCTTGTAATTATAACAAATCCTGTCAAGGGGGGGGCGGTGGCCGCCGGCTGCCATCGAAAGGCTGCCGCAAAGGCAGCGGTGGGTTTACGCAGAACATTGGGATCAAGTCTATGGTCTCGGGCGCATTTGAAAGACCGGCTGGAGGGATGGACCGGTCGGGTATGATAGGCTTTTATAGGAAATGAGGGCCTTGCCGCATTCGAAGATGGCACGCAGGCCCAAGGAGGCGGGAGAAGTCCCTTCTTTTAGAGAAGAGCCCCGTCCACCCCCTTGCCCCGAAACGGGGCTGCGACACCATACCGGCAGATTAATGAACTTTTGTCAGCCGCTTCTTTTCAGCGACATAGGCTTTTTCCCCCGCATCGAACGAGGCGGCGATAAGCGATTTCCTCTCTGTGAGATAATCCCTTGTCTTTTTTGCGGCGCCTGTCACTTTATCTCTGCCGCGCAGTGCGTAGCACTGTGCCCGACTCTTCACGTCGCCCGCAAAGTCGCCTATCTTCTCTCTCGTCTCCTTCCCCGACGCGGGGGCTAAAAGCAGTGCCGTACCCGTGCCGACCAGGCCGCCAAGAATAAACATCGCAGGTTTTCTGAGCGCAGTCTTCTTTGTCATCGTCGTTTCCTCCTTTCGCAGTGCATTTACTCCTATAAAGAGATTATTGCGGGCTGTGCAGATTAGCAACCCGGCTATACGCCGCAGAAGCCGCCTATCCTGCTGGATAGGCCTGCATGCCCCGGTAATATTCGAAAATCGGGCTGTCACTCGTTTTGGCGAGGGTATGCATCTTGAGAGTTCCCGCCGATGATCCGCCGTGTCTTCAGAACCTCCCGGTCCCTCACTGATTCGAGATAGGTCGCATGAAGAATTTGTGATCTGCGGATATGCTGACGGCGGCAGGAAAAGTCTGGTGACCGGAGGGACATTGAGCACTAATGTAAAACAGTGGATAAGAGCGGAATCTATAGCATAGGCCGTTTTTTGTGCTCAATCGGGTTGCTTTTTGCGCAGTCCCACCTCTTCAGCTTTATTGACATATCATCGAAACCATGATAGCTTGTAATCAGGAAGAAAAAAATGCGAACGCTAAGGTTTTTATTGGTTGCGGTTGTAGTAGGGGTGAGCCTGATGGCAAGCGGCATGGCATCGGCTGCAACCCGGGGTGGTGGGGGTCATTCCGGCGGTTACAGTCGCGGCGGCGGAGGCCATTCCGGTGGCTATTATGGGGGAGGCCATTACAGTGGTCGTTCAGGTGGCTACTATGGGGGAGGCCATTACGGTGGCCGTTCCGGTGGGTATTATCGTGGCGGCGGCCATTACAGTGGTTATTACCGCGGCGGCTATTACGGTCACCATCGAGGTTATGATGTCGATGTATGGTTCGGACCGTACTCGGGCTGGGGGTACCCTTACTATTATCCCTATTACTCTTATTCCTACCCGTATTACTATCCATATAGTTACCCTTATACTTATTACCCGTATGAGCCGTCGTATAATGTGCCGTCAGAGCCCCAGGAATACATCGAACGAGACGAGTCATCTTCCGAACCTTCGGATTTCTGGTATTACTGCCGCGAGTCAAAGGCCTACTATCCCTATGTCAAGGGATGTCCGGGTGGATGGCAGAAGGTGCCGGCGCAGCCGCCATCGGAGCCAGTGAGGTGATGTTATGCGTCGAGTGATGATTTTTTCGCTTGTAGTGGTGGTCGCAGCGCTCCAGGCCTGCGCGACAATGCCGACCGGACCCAGTATGATGGCCCTGCCGGGTGAAGGCAAGAGTTTCGATGAGTTCCGCGCTGACGACGCTGTGTGTCGCCAGTTTGCCTTTGACCAGATAGGTGGAGTTACAGGTCAGCAGGCTGCACAGGAATCTGCGACGAGGAGTGCCGTGGTCGGTACAATCCTGGGCGCTGCAGCAGGCGCGGCCATCGGCAGCGCATCTGGCAATGTTGGCGCCGGCGCTGCGATAGGCGGCGGGGCCGGACTCCTTTACGGCAGCGCGGTGGGCAGCAGCTATGCAGCCGGCTCTTACTATGAGTCCCAGCGGCGTTATGACTACGCTTATCTGCAGTGCATGTACGCTAAGGGCAACCAGATCCCGGGCTACAGGCGTTCCGCGCCCAGGAGGTCGTATACTCCACCGCCTCCGCCGGACTATCCGGCGCCTCCTCCTCCGTCCGACCGGTATTGAAGGCCGCTCTCTAAGGGGTTATCCTGCTTTCATTCAGAGAGATATTCTATATTTTAGAAGTTATCTTTCACGGCTTCGATCAATAGTTTTTTCAAATGTCTTAAGTTTCAGGGAAAGCGGCGGGTTTGCGAATTCAAATGCCTTGCTGAAGCGTTTCCTGTCGATGCTCTGACGCTTGAACTCCGTCACCTCTTCTTCGACCTTCTTCAGGTCTATGTCCCAGGCCACATCATAAAGCCTGTATATGAGAATGCCGCCGGAGACTCTCAGTCCGCTGTCGTCCATAAGGAGATTCTATCACATCAGAAGAAGGCGGCACCGTTGGACAGCGGCGCCCTCTGACCAGCGTCCGTCACCCGGCTCAGGGGGCACCGCTTGCCGGCCCACTCTCCTTTGGTTTGCAGTGCCCGGTGTGGTAGCATTAAAGGAGAAGGACACCTATGATCGACCGAAGGGAGTTCATGATAGGGGCTTCGGCAGCGATGCTTTCGATGTCGGGTCTTCATGATAAGGAACGTCCGGCAGGCGGCTCGCCGCGCAGGCATGAACGGCAGAAATCCGCACGGGTAACCCTCGTCTGCACATCCGACCGGGCGCACGGGGTGAAGACCGCCATAGACCTCCTTGGGATCAACCCGGTGAAGGGGAAGCAGGTGCTGATCAAGCCGAACTTCAACACCGCCGATCCGTACCCCGGCTCCACTCACAACGATACCCTCGTCAATCTCATCGTCAATCTCAAGCGGATGGGTGCATCGTCGCTGACGATCGGCGAGCGCAGCGGGCCCCCCGCCACGGCTGAGGTGATAAAGGGGAAAGGCGTCGTCGAGATCTGCAGGGAGCATAATGTCGGACTGATCAACTTCGAAGACCTGCCACCGGGGCAATGGGTCCGGATGCGGCCGGAGCAGAGCCACTGGAACAACGGCTTCAATGTCGCCAAACCGGTCCTGGATGCCCAATGCGTTGTCTCGACCTGCTGCCTCAAGACGCACGGATACGGCGGCGTATTCACAATGTCCCTTAAGCTTTCCGTCGGCGTCACCCATAAGCGCAATATGACCGAACTCCACTCGTCCTTCCGGTCGATGCGGAAGATGATTGCGGAGATCAACCAGGCCTATTCTCCCTCCCTGATCCTGCTCGATGCCGTCGAGGCGTTTGTCGACGGCGGCCCCATGACCGGGAAGCGGAAGCGGGCAGACCTCATTCTCGCGGGCACTGACCGGATCGCCATCGATGCGGTCGGACTGGCGGTCCTCAAGGACCTCGGCAGCAACGAGGCGATCATGGGAAGGAAGATCTTCGAGCAGGAGCAGATCAGCAGGGCGGTCGAACTCGGGCTCGGAGTAAGCAGGCCGGAGGACATAGAGATCATTGCCGGCGACAACAAGGGCAGCGCCTATGCCGAAAAACTGAAAGGCATACTCCGTCGGGGTTAGAAAGACCCCGGATGGCCGCCTTGCGGCCGCTCAGAGCGCGATCCTCAACATCTTCATGCTCGTCGACGGTCTGGTCTTGCTGATAATCAACGTGGGGATAAAGAAGTAGGGGCGCTGCTTGCTGCGCCCTCTGTGCTTCCCAGGCGCCTCGATCACCCTCATTACCGGCAAGCCGGTTCTTTACTCAGGCCTCAGGCAGATGCTGATAGGGTGCGCGGCAGCAGCTGTGACCTTAATCTGGGACATATCATCGGGGTGAGCATCACCTGATGCATCGTCAGTACCGGCATTGAACAATGAATCAGGCCATGGTAAGGTGAAGGCATGAAGATCAGAGCATGCTTGATGGCCGGAATCTTAGGGATTGCAGTGGTTGCCGGAGTATTCGAGGCCCTGGCGTCTCCGCGCAAGAAGGAGGAGACGGCGGAGAAGAAGAAAGAAGAGGGTAAGTAAACCCTCTTCGAAGGTACTCCGAAGCTCTGCAGGCGTTTTTTTCTTGAAGACAGATTGCTATCTGCCGAACAAGGCTCGTGCAAAACGAAAGGAAATTTCGTGGGCTATAAAATTCACTGGCATGTATTCCTGACGCATTTCCCCATATCACTGTTTGGGGTCGCATTTCTCTTCCAGGTCCTGCATCTCTTCAGTTATCCCGATTGCTTCGAGATGTCCACCAACGTCGCGCTTGCGGCCGGCGTGATCTCTCTGGCCCCTACCGCGTGGACCGGCTGGCGCACCTGGAAAGACAAATACAAAGGTGCCCGGGTGCCCCTGTTTCAACGCAAAATTGCCATTGCCTTTGCTCTGCTGGTGACAAGCGCCCCTCTTGCGATCTGGCGACTTACTTATCCCGGCATGTTTCAGCATGGTTCCCCGGGTTTCGGCCATTGGGTTTACGTGGCCGGCAATACCCTTTTTATAGCCGGAGCAGCTGCAGAGGGATTCTATGGCGGACAGCTGAATCACCGGTAAAACAATTGGTGTGCTATGGCCGATCCCATTCCGCCCGGACCAATTTTATATCCTTACCGTGTTAAAATGGCTCATGTCTTACGAAGAATTAATACGGGTCAACTCCACATACAAAGCGCTGCCCCCCGGGGATGCCCTGGACAACGGGTTCCGGGATGTGGCTCATCGCAGAGGCCCAGGCTTTGATGAACTGATAAATCTTTTTAATCGGAATTCATAACTGTGCAGATTCCGCCTCATCTGGTGAACGAACATTATAATGACCGCTACTTCGATGTTGTCAATGCCATTGAAGAAGCCAGATATATCTATTTTCAGGACAGTGGCATAACGGATGTCCTGGCCGGGCAGGGGAGGAAAGAATTCAGGATAGGTGAAACAGGCTTCGGCGCAGGCCGGCTGCTCATTGCCCTTATGGATTTTCTGGACAAGTCCGGCGTCACGGACAGAGCGATTACCTACAATTCCGTTGAACTGCATCCAATCACTTTTGAGCGAATGGAGTCCATTCTCGGAGGATTCAGAACAGAGGCAGGTCCGCTTATTGATCTGCTTGTCGGGGCTTACAGCCGCATCGAAATTTTGAGACCGGGGTGGCACCGGATATATCTCACCCGGCCTTTCGGCAGTCTGACCCTGAATCTCTGGATCGGGGAGGCCCTCGAAATGGTCCGCGCACTCACAATTCCCTGTGACGCATGGTTTCTGGATGGTCACGGACCAAAGAAAAACCCTGCCATCTGGCGGCATGAGCTTCTTATGGCGATCGGAGAAAAGACAGTGACCGGCGGGACCTGTGCAACCTTTACTGTGGCCGGAGCCGTGAGACGGGGACTTACCGCTGCGGGGTTTTCAGTGGTGCAGCGCCCCGGGTTTGGTGGGAAAAAAGCGGTGCTCAAGGGAGTAAAAGTGTAGTGCAGGCGCTCCCCGGGCCTGACACCAATTACCGTGAAACGGTCAGTAAATTTTCGAGCTCTTCCTCAAATTCTTTTGCCCTGCCTTCGATCTCCACTCGCAAAAGGTCAAGCTTTGCAAAAAGAGAGTCGAGTTCGGATTTTGAATGTTGGAGCTTTTTTGTGAATAGTTTAATGGTTTCCCCTTTACCCCTGAGGGAGGCCTCTCTAATTCCCACATTTTCAAGTTCGATCTTTTCTTCCAGCCTCACAATTTCTTTTTCCGCTTCATCGATGCTTTTTTGGAGGGCGCCCATTGTTTTTGATTTTTTATTCAGCAGCTCCGCCCGCTCACGCCGGAGTTGTTTTTTATTGATAGAATTGTTCCGGGACCCATTTTTTTTCACATGCGACGCGCCGGATTCATTTTCATTTTTCCAGCCGACACGGTCAAGGAAGTCCTGATACGTTCCTTCAAATAAAGTCACTTTCCCGTCATCAAAGACTATCAGACGGGTGGCGAGTGCGTGGAGCATCATTTCACTGTGAGTCACCAAAATTACAGCGCCGCTGAACTCATCTATCGCCTCCACCAGGGAATCGTTGGATTCCATGTCGAGATGGTTTGTCGGCTCATCGAGCATGAGCATGTTTGAGGGGCTGACGAGCAGCTTGCCTAACAGCACACGGCTCTTCTCCCCGCCGGAAAGGACGCTGATCTTTTTTAACGCATGGTCCCCGGGAAACATCATAATGCCGCATATCTTGCGGGCCGCACCCCGGCCTACGTCGGGATGCACGTCCATAATCTCTTCTTCAACGGTTTTGTGCAGATGAAGGCGGTTTATGTTGGTTTGGCCGAAATAGGCCGTCTGCAACTGATCATGATGTCTCACAGATCCTGTTTTCGGTTGCAGTTCTTTTGAGAGGAGATTCAGCAGTGTCGTTTTGCCCTTCCCATTTTTCCCGATGATGGCGATACGGTCTTTTTTTCCGACGGAAAAGGTCAGCCCGTCGATCAGGTGGGCGCCGGCATCGTCAAAAGAGAAAGACAGGTCGTTGACTTCCGTCAGCACCTTCCCGGTAAAGGGCGCTGATCTGAACGAGAAATCGAGGTCCTTTATCTCGGTCAGTTTTTCGAGGCGCTCTTTTTTCTGGAGGGCCTTTATCCGCGACTGAACAGCCCTGGCCTTCGTCGCCTTTGCCCTGAACCTGTTTATGAAGTCCTCTGTTTCCTTGCGCTTCTTATCATCGTTGACCCTGGTCTTTTCGTGTATTTCTTCTTCCATAAGCAGCTGCTGGTATACCTTTTCGGTCGGACCGGCTTCTTTCCGCAATCTGCAGCGGTGTATCGCCATGGTATGCGTAGTAACCCCGTCCATGAAATCGCGGTCATGGGTGATGATGATCAGCTCCTTCCTCCAGCTGCGCAAAAACTGTGTAAGCCAGCGAAGGGAGAGAATGTCGAGATAGTTGGTGGGCTCGTCGAGCAGGAGAAGATTAGGGTCTGAGACAAGCACCTTCGCAAGGTTAAGACGGACCTGGTACCCCCCGGAGAGGTCCAATGGATTGAGACCTAAATCTTCCAGGGTAAAGCCGAGTCCCATAAGAATGGTTTCCGCCTTATATGTCTCATCTATGCCGTCCTCGTTGTCCGGGAGACTCAGACAAGCCTCCTTCAGCACTGTATCTTCCGTAAAGATGATATGCTGAGAAAGGTGGCCTATCTTATATCCGTTGGGGATGCTGATACATCCCGAATCAGGGTGCTCCTGCCCCAGTATCATTTTAAAGAGAGTGGTTTTGCCGTGCCCGTTTCTGCCGACAAGGCCGACCCGCTCACCCGGATTGAGGGTAAAACCAGCCTTCTCAAAAATGACCTGACGGCCATAACATTTATCTAGGTTGTTTACCTGGATCATTTTAATAACTCTTCTGAGCTCTCAGAAAATGAGCAATCAGTGTATCCCGCAAAGACAATTTTATTTCCGACATACTGCTCTCATACCTCTTTCTTTAGTAACAAGTGTTATCGATTTAAACAGCCCAAGGCGGTTGAACCAGAGAGGAGGTCCTTTATATTTCAGGCTCTTCCCGCCCCGGCGGGTCGCCCCCGCACTCAGGCGGGTTCGCCAAGGAGAAGAGGAGACCGAACATTCGCACTTTAATTCAGGCAGGGAAATAATATACATTAAATCACGTAAAAAAGGAAAATGCCGGGCGGGAATCGCGTGCTTTTGCTCCATTTTTTCGATTCCTGGTAAGCACGGGCAATTCATGAATTGCCCGTGCGTGCGGGGTTTCCTTCGTCCTCATCCCATTTCAGCGGATTGTATCTTATATATTCCCGGATTGCGTGCAGTCCCGATTCGTCGCGGATGATATGCTCGTAATGATTTCGTTGCCAGGGTCGGACGCCAGGGGTGTTGCGGATGTGATTGATTTGCCTCGCCGAAAATGTTTTGAATGCCCTAATGATTTCCGGCAATACGTGTATTTTCGGAGGGGCAAGCCCCGACTATGATAAAAGATATCTGATACAATGAAGAAAGAAGAGGACAGTATGCAGAATCGAAAAGGCAGAGTCTTCAGTGCCGGCGAGGTGATCGGCAGGATGAACATTACGACACCTGGCAGAATCCGGTTCGGATAAGGGATGGGGAATGGAAACGCTCCTGAGTGTCATCGTTGCCGTTGCACTCCTCCTTTTTCTGACAAGAAAAGGATTCCGAAAACTCGTTAAGCCCAGGAAGACGGAGAACGCATCTTCGAAGACGTGAGAGGTATGGGGTAAAGCTTCGGTTTTTAAGTGTTAAGTTTTAGGTTTCCTAACACCTTACACCTAACACCTCACTACTAACGACGCTGGTAAGCTGGTAAGCGAGAAAGAACGTGATGCGCCGGGCATGAAGAAGGTAAGCTTCATCAGGACAGTGGGTTCATGCATAAGATACTGTTGGGCCCTCCCCGTATCCTGCATCGGCATTGTGCTGCTGCCCTTTGTCATCCTTTCCGGCGGGACGGTCGTCATTGCAGCGGGCGTCATCGAAGCAGAAGGCGCGATAGCCTCCTTCCTGCTGTCCCGCCTTCATATAGATGCCATCGCGATCGGGCATGTCGTCTTTGGCCGAAACCGCGACAGCCTGATCCGCTGCAGAAACCACGAACGCGTTCACGTCAGACAATACGAACGCTGGGGGCCTCTCTTCCCCTTTCTCTATCTGCTGTCGAGCGCAGCCGCCCTCGTCCGCGGTCTGGACCCCTATAGGGATAACCGGTTCGAACGGGAGGCGTTCCGTGTTTCCGGAGTGTTGAAGATTTTGTGACAGCCCAGGCAGAGGGTTACCAGTCGGTGCTTGCTCGCTTCCATGAGAAGAAGATTGAGATCCCCGGTCCAGGGACCGGGATGCGGCTCATCAACAATCCGTAATCCCGTTGTCCGCCAAGCCGCGTGAACTGTGAACCCGGATGTAGTCCTCCAAACCTTTGCGATTAAATATTCTCTGTAAAAAACTGATCTTGTGATGTTATCATGAATGCAGTCCGCAGGGCATTACCGGTCCCGAAAAACGGGTGGTAGAAATCAGAGGCGGGGAAGGGTTTCCCGAAGAGAGAGGCATAACATGTATGTAGCTTCAAAAATGTTCCTTACGAAAGGGGTCGGTCAGAACAAGGAGAAACTCGTGAGCTTCGAGCTCGCACTCCGCGCCGCGCAGATCGCCCCTTTCAATATCGTCAGAGTATCGAGCATCTTTCCTCCCCGCTGTGAAATTGTTACCGTGCGCAGCGGGCTAAAGGAGCTGACGCCTGGACAGATCGTCCATGCGGTCCTTGCCGAGGCATCGACGAACGAACGCCATCGTCTCATCGGCTCCTCCGTGGGCGTGGCGATACCCAGGGACCGGGACCACTTCGGTTATCTCTCGGAGCACCACAGCTTCGGCGACGACGACAAGACGACAGGCGACTATGCCGAGGACATTGCGGCCCAGATGCTGGCGACGATCCTCGGGCTTGAGTTCGACGTCGACGAGAGCTACAACAAGCGTCTCGACCAGTGGAAGTTGAGCGACCAGATAGTCAAGACGCGCAATATCACACAAACGAGCGTCGGCAAGAGCGGGGTCTGGACGACCGTCGTGGCTGCCGCCGTCCTGATACCGTGAGGGCATGGTGAGCGGGAGCGGCTACCTAAGGACAAAGCCGATCAGGCCGAAGAAGATAGTCAGCGGGATCTCTGCCGCTGAATTGATCGAGGAGACCTTTTTGGCCTATAACGCAGGCCGCCTCCGTGAGGCATGCAGGCTTTTTGCGCGCAAGATGCTCGAGTCCGATGTGACCGTCGGGCTGAGCATCACCGGCGCCCTGACTCCTGCCGGGCTCGGTATGTCTTCTCTTATTCCTCTGATAGAGTCCGGGTTTGTCGACTGGATCGTGAGCACTGGCGCGAACCTCTACCACGATACCCACTTCGCACTGGGGCTTACCATGCACCCTGGCAGTCCCTTTCTCGACGACCGGAAACTCAGGCAGGAAGGTGTCATCCGCATCTACGACATTCTTTTTGATTATAAAGTCCTGCTCTCGACCGACGCCTTTTATATGAAGATCCTGAAGGAACCTGAGTTCAACAGGGAGATGTCGACGGCCGAGCTCCATTACAGGATCGGCAGATACGTCAACGAGCTTGAAGCACTGCCCGGCGTGGGCAGGGTGAGTGTCCTGGCAGCTGCTTACCGGGCGGGCGTGCCGATATACACCTCATCGCCCGGGGACAGTTCTATCGGGATGAATGTAGCCAGAACTGTGCTGGACGGCGGCGGGCCCCGTCTGGACGTGGCCAGGGATGTAAACGAGACCGCTGCAATCGTGCTGGGTGCGAAGGAAAAAAGAAAGAGCGGCATCCTCATGCTTGGGGGTGGGTCCCCGAAGAATTTTGTGCTCCAGACCGAGCCACATATTCAGGAAGTTCTGGGGATTGAAGAGGCGGGCCATGATTACTATCTGCAGCTCACTGACGCCCGCCCGGATACCGGCGGCCTCTCAGGTGCCACACCGAGCGAGGCCGTGACCTGGGGGAAGGTCGACCCGGATCAGCTCCCGGATGCTGTTGTCTGTTATGCGGATACGACCATAGCCTTGCCGCTTCTGACCGCGTACGCCGTTGCCTCCCGTGCACCCCGGCCTCCTTCCCGGCTGTACGACCGACGTGAAGACCTCTATCAGCGGCTTCTCGAAAAATATTCGGAAGCGAAAAAGAAAGAGTGATTCTCCTTCCGCCGGACAATTTTCTCGCCCTCCCGGAACAATGGTCTGGACTCGAGCGGTCCCGGGTGGCGGTCCTCCCGGTGCCGTATGAGCACACGACAAGTTTCGGGAAAGGCACGGCATCGGGTCCTGGATCGATCCTGGAGGCTTCCGGACAGGTAGAGCTGTACGATGAGGAATTGGATGCCGAAATTTATACGTTGACGGGTGGGATTGCAACGCTTAAACCCTTGGCCCCAGGCGGTAATGATGCCGTTGCAGTGGAATCGATACGGAAAAATGTCAACGGCCTGATCGAAAAAGACAAGACCGTTGTCTGTATCGGCGGCGAACATACGATCTCCATAGGTTCAGCCCGCGCCTATTCTGAGCGATATCAGGATCTCTCGGTCCTCCAGCTGGACGCCCATTCGGACCTCAGGGAAGAATACGAAGGGAACAGATACAGCCACGCCTGCGTCATGGCGCGGGTTTATGAGTTCAATAAAAACATCGTACAGGCCGGCATAAGAAGCCAGTGCAGAGAAGAGGCCGATTTCATAAGACAAAAGCAGATCAAAACATTTTATGCATTTGATCTCAGGGGCAGGCGTTACAGTGCGGACCGATATGCATGGCACGATGCCGTCATCGGCTCCCTCAGGGAAAATGTCTATCTCACTATCGACTGCGATTTCTTCGATCCCGGCCTTATGCCCGCAGTGGGGACACCCGAGCCGGGCGGTTTCGGATGGCAGGAGACAGTCTCTTTCCTTCGCCGTCTGTCCGGATGCCGGAGGATAGTCGGGTTCGATATCACGGAGCTGTCGCCGATACCAGGCCTCATACATCCCCAGTTCGTCATGGCGAAACTGATCTATAAGCTGATAGGTTATATTTTTTCCCGGGGGTAACAAACGGGGTCCCGTTTTGTTTCCTGATTTGCCTGCTTGGCGCATCATCTCAACACCCCTGCTTTTCCAACCTTCCCGACAATCCTGGGCAGCCGCGAAAGTTGACAGACATAGGCCCGTTGCCTCACATAAGAATCGATACGAAATGATATACGTTGCCTCACATAAAAATCTATTCCAAATGGTATTGATTTGACTTGGGCGCAGATCACGGAGGGGAGTGAGTTCACCAGATGCCCTAG
>JAKAIZ010000048.1 GCA_021814065.1 Nitrospirota bacterium
AAATCGACCCCGGGATGGCTGTAGAAGCGTGCGTCTTCGATTGCGACGAACGCCTTCTTCACGTAATCGGGGATCTTATAGGAAGGCACGAAGGTGCGGCGTTCGTAGTAGAACTCGGCGAGGATCTTCCCGTCGGATGAATACACCTTCGACGATTCCGCGGGAACGTATTCCTCGATCGCGTTTACCTGCGGAAGGTCCGACAGCGTCCAGTAGACGAACCCGCCGAGGATACCGCATACCGCGCAGGCGAAGACAAACAGATAGAGAAACTTTCTTGACCGGGCCTTTTCCTCCGCCTTCCGGAGATCCTGTCCGAGATTAGACATTACAGCTACTATTATACAGGAGTCGATGCTCCTGCTTCCCGTGTTATTTGTTTTTCAGCAGTCTCTTTGCCCTGTTGACGATATCTTGCGCGGTGATCCCGAATTTTTCGAACAGTACCTTTGCAGGTGCCGAGGCGCCGAAACGGTCGATCCCGATCACGTCTCCTCTAAGACCCACGTACTTGTGCCATCCAAGCGTTGCTCCGGCCTCGACCGCAAGCCTGGTTTCAACCGCCGGCGGCAGGACTTTATTCCGGTAGGCCTCCGGCTGGGCCTCGAAGAACTCGAAGCATGCCATATTGACGACCCTTGCCTTCACGCCAGCCTGTCCGAGCGTCTCTGCCGCGGCCAGCGCGATATGGATTTCGGAACCGGCCGACAGGAGAATGATGTCGGGCGTACCTTTCGGGTCAGAGAGTATGTAGCCCCCCTTCAGTACGCCGTCGGCCGATGCATATTTTTTTCTGTCCAGTACAGGCAGGTTCTGGCGGGTGAGGACAAGCGCGTACGGTCTGCTGTTGTCGCCGATGGCTGCCTTCCATGCAGCAGCAGTCTCGTTCGCGTCAGCCGGACGTATCACCGCCAGATTCGGCATCGCCCGCAGGGCCGTGAGCTGTTCTACCGGCTGGTGGGTGGGACCGTCTTCGCCGAGGCCTATTGAATCGTGCGTGAGCACATAGACCACGTGCTGTTGCATGAGCGCCGAGAGCCGCATCGCCGGTTTCATATAATCTGCAAAGACGAAGAACGTGCCGCCGTAAGGGATAAGCATCTTGCTGAGCGCCATGCCGTGTAAGGCGGCCCCCATCGCGTGTTCTCTCACTCCGAAGTGGATGTTCCTGCCGCCCTTCACGACGCCCATGTCGGCGTATTTCTTCAGATAGGTGTTGTTGGAAGGCGCGAGATCTGCCGACCCGCCTACCAACTGGGGCAGGACATCGGCGATCGCGTTAAGGACTTTGCCTGATGCGCTCCTCGTGGCAACCGGGCCGTCCGAAGGACTGAACACCGGCACTTTCTGCTCCCATCCTTCCGGCAATCTGCCGGCCGAAAGATCGTCCCATCTCCTGCCGAGCTCCGGATATTTCTTTGCGTATCTCCCGGCTAGCGCCTTCCAGGCCTTCTCTTCCAGTTTGCCTCTCTGCACCGCCTTTTTCAGGTGCGACCCCACGGCCTTCGGAATGCAGAATTTCTTGTTTGGGGGACAGCTGAGATTTTTCTTGGTCAGTCGGAGTTCTTCCTCGCCGAGAGGTGAGCCATGGACATCCGGAGTGTCCTGTTTATTCGGGCTCCCGAACCCTATATTAGTCCGCACGATGACAAGAGAGGGCTTGTTCTTTTCCTCCTTTGCCTTCTTTATAGCTTCTGCTATCTGGGCGACGTCATTTCCTGCCGCACGGAGGACCTGCCAGCCATAGGCATCGAACCTTTTCCCGACGTTCTCCGTAAAGGTCAGTCCCGTCGGACCTTCGATCGTGATTTTGTTGTCGGAATATAAATAGATCAGTTTGCCGAGTTTCAGATGTCCTGCGAGCGAAGCTGCTTCAGAGGCGACGCCTTCCATGAGGTCTCCGTCGGAGACGATGCCGTAGACATGGTAATCAACGATCTGAAAGCCGGGATTATTGAACATTTCGGCAAGATATTTTTCGGCAATCGCCATTCCTACGCCGGTTGCGAAGCCTTGTCCCAAAGGTCCTGTCGTTGTTTCGATGCCTTTTCCCGGGCTGTACTCGGGATGCCCCGGCGTCGGGCTTTCCCACTGCCTGAAATTCTTTATGTCGTCGAGCGAGATGTTATAGCCGGTGAGGTGCAGGAGACTGTAAAGGAGAGCCGACCCGTGGCCGGCCGAAAGAACGAACCTGTCGCGGTTATGCCAGAAGGGGTTATTCGGGTTATGTCTGAGGAACTTCGACCAGAGCGTATATGCCATCGGAGCGTCGCCCAGCGGCATTCCGGGATGTCCCGAGTTTGCCTTCTGCACGGCATCTGCCGCGAGCATCCTTATCGTATTTACAGAGAGTTCATCGATATTCGTCTTCACCAGGGCGCCTCCGGTTCGCAAAAAATTATGAAACTATTTTTTTAAAAAATTCCCCTTTCGGGCAGGATATCTTAACACAATCCGCAATTTCATTTCCCGGACCGTATGCCGCATCTTCCGCCCTTTTTCTCCGGGAAGCGTCCCCTAATTTCAATTTTGAGTGCCTCTAAACTTATAGCTACATGCTGACAAAAACATTCTTTTTCCGGTAACATAAACAATAGTTGGGCGGAAACAGCGGGTGACGGGGGACGGGCCGTGCTGATGTGTTGCATGACTGACAGAATTAATTATGTTCAAAGATAATCCGGCAGGAAGTATTGTGCTTATCGCTGTTGCATCAGTGCTGATCCTGGCGGCATATAATCTTTTTTTTGTTTTTCCGTCATTTGCCAATTTACTGACAGAGGCCTCAGAGGACAGTTCGGTGCGCATAGCGGCCCACCTGAAGAGCAGATTGCTTTCGGGTCATGTCCAGCTCACGAGAGGATCGGTGCCCGATTCTTTTAAGAAGGAAGCCGAACTTCTGAAGAACGATTTTGGATTGATGAAGATATTGTTTCTTTCGGCCTCAGGAGAAACGGTCTACTCAAGCGACCCTTCGGACATAGGACATATAATAGATGAAAAATTCTTTCATGATGTCGTGGCGAAAGGGAAAATCTATAAAGAGTTTGTGCATGAAAATACACGGTCGGTCAGCGGCCAGCTGGTAAAGGCAAATGTCGTGGAAACGTATATGCCGGTAATGAGAAGCGGCAATTTTGTCGGCGCCTGTGAAATTTATATGGACATCACGAAGGCAAAAGCAAAAAGCGACAGACTGCTTGTGACATCCTTTTCGACACTCTTTTTCCTGGTGTGTGGTCTTATCGGCGCAGTCGTGATGACCTCCAGGGGGGCGCGGAAGAGCGATATCGCCCGCAGGAAGGCGGAGGAGGCGCTAAAGGAGGGCGAAAACTTCCTGCAAACGATCATTGATACCGAGCCGGATTGTGTCAAGCTTCTTTCCCGGGACGGGAAGTTGGTGCGTATGAACCCTGCGGGCCTTGAGATGGTTGAGGCCGACTCATTTGAGCAGGTGAAGGGCGCGTGCGTCTACCCTTTGATTGTTCCGGAATATCGACAGGCCTTTAAATCGCTCACGGAAAAAACTTTTGAGGGCAAGCCGGGAAGAGCGGAATTCGAGATGGTCGGTTTGAAGGGGGGACGGATTTGGCTGGCTACACACGCGGTTCCGGTCCGCAATGAGCAGGGAGAAATAATCGCCTCACTCGGCATTACCAGAAACATCACGGAGCGCAAGCGCGCGGAGGGACTCATCAGGGCGTCTCTCAGGGAAAAGGAGATCCTTCTAAAGGAGATCCATCACAGGGTAAAGAACAATCTGCAGATTGTTGCCAGCATGCTCGAGCTTCAGGCAGGGCAGATACAAGATGAGGAAGTGCGGATTTTATTCAATGAAAGCCAGAGACGTATCGAAACGATGTCTCTCATACACGAGAAATTATATCGCGCAAGGGACCTGTCAAAAATTGATTTCAAGGAATATGTTGAAGAACTGGCTGCCAACCTGACGGCCCTGACCGGGCACAAAGCGGAACAGGTAGAACTGGAGACGCTCATCGAAGGGGTCTTTCTTGATATCAATTCCGGAATCCCGTGCGGGCTGATTATCAATGAGCTCGTTTTTAATTCTCTCCGGCACGCCTTCCCGGATGGAAGGAAGGGCCGACTGACGATACACATGCACGAGGATGATGAGGGAAGCATTACCCTTAGTGTGCGCGACAATGGTGTTGGCCTTCCTGAGGGCCTGGATTTCAGGAACGCGCCGTCACTTGGATTGCAGTTAGTGATTTCCCTGGTAACCCAGCTCAGTGGGATCATAGAACATGATGGAAGTAGCGGGACTGCTTTTAAGATTAATTTTCGCAGAAACAATGTTGGGGAGGTTTAAGTCTTGGCCAATGAAAAGGTACTGGTAGTCGAGGATGAAGGGATAGTAGTACTCCATATTAAGAAAACGCTTGAAAAGTTGGGATATGTTGTCGCCGACATCGCTTCCACCGGCGATGATGCCATCATGAAGGCGATGGAATGCCGGCCTGACCTGGTGCTGATGGATGTTGTCTTGAAGGGGGCCGTTGACGGTGTAGATGCGGCTGAGAAGATTCGCGCCCTTTTCGGCATCCCCGTGATATACCTGACCTCCCACGCAGATGAAGCTACAGTCCAGCGCGCCAAGGTGACTGAGCCAGCCGGGTATATCGTAAAGCCGTTCAGGGCAAGAGATCTGTATATTTCGATAGAATTTGCCCTTTACAGGTCCAAGATGGAAGCCGCCAGGAAATCGCTGACGGGTCAGCTTCAGGATGCCCGCGAGAAGATCAAGACTCTGCAGGGACTTATCCCGGTGTGCGCGTGGTGCAAAAAAGTCCGGAATGACAAGGGCTACTGGGAACAACTCGAGAAATTCATTTCTGAAAATACCGGAGTCAATTTCTCTCACGGTATATGCCCGGAATGTGAGGGAAGAGTCGAAAAGGATGAGCTCGCTGATCGGTCGGAATAATTTCATCATTGTCCCATAGGGTGCCCGGATGCCGCACTGATCGTCAAAAATCGTAAACTCTCTGCCTGCATAACCGCCTGCTGATAAGTAGTCCGATCTTTCGGACAAGTTCATTCCCCTGCCAGGATGGCTGATCTCCGGTGAGCGCGGATCATCTTTATGGCAAATGCCATTGCAATTCTCAACAAATGACGGTGTCGATACTTCATAATTTTTTGACACGACGTCACGCATAATTCTATGCTTAACTATGGCTTCAAAGTGGATCGAGCTGATGGTCACCTATGATGCGCTCGAGGCCGAGATGATCAAAGACCTTCTCGAAAGCGGGGGCATCGAGGCCGAGATACGATCGGCGAAGGTCACTCCCTATCCCGTCAATGTCGGGAGGATGGGGGAAGTGAAGATTCTGGTGAAAGAATCCGACAGGGCGGCTGCGGAAGAGCTGGTCAGAGGCATGAAGGATGAAGGATAAAAAAAGGGTGGTATGGTTTCCTCGCTGAATGATCTTAAGAAACAGGTCTTTTACGACATGCTTAACCTTGCCGGCAGGGTCTTCATCCTCGCCCGGTATTCCGAGGATGTGACCATCGGCAACAGGGGTTTTCTTCCTGAAGAAAAAGAAAAAGGCATCGTCCTGGTGTTCAACAAACGGATGAACTTCGAGTGGACGGATTCAGGCATTTCGGCGAAACTTGTTTTCGGGGCCGCGACCCATCAATGCTTTATCCCGCATCATACGATCATGTCGGTCTTCTCTCCTGAATTGTCGGCGCAGTTCGCGGTAGCTCCGACGCCGGAGTCCGGGATTAAAGAGGCAGGGGACCGGCAGAAGACACACTCCGGGGTCCGAAGGAAACCTGATAGATCGCCGGATGACAAGGTGGTCAGGGTAGATTTCAACAAAAAGAAGTAAGTGGTGAAAAGTAAGAAGTGTCCGCCCTCTCTGAAATTCTTGCAAACGCTAAACTTCCAGTGCTAAACTTCTAAATCCCTGTTTTTCCCGGAGGTATTTTTGGAGCTTTACAGTCTCGGCGTGCACGAACTGCGACGGATGCTCGATAAAGGCGAGGTCACGGCAAAGGAGATTATCACTTCGGTCTATTCGAGGATCGACGCCGTCGAGCAGAAGATAAAGGCCTACGTTACCCTGCCGCGGACGGAAGCTTTCCTTATGGCTGAAAAGGCCGACAGGGACCTTTCAGCCGGGACGAACAAAGTTATGACCGGCATCCCGGTCGCTGTCAAAGACAATATGTGCACGAAAGGTGTTCCGACCACGTGTTCGTCCAAGATTCTGAGGAACTTTATCCCGCCTTATGAAAGCACCGTCACCTCGAAGCTGATCGAAGCCGGCTACGTGCTTGCGGGAAAGACGAACCTGGACGAGTTTGCGATGGGGTCGTCGACCGAAAACTCGGGTTTCCACACCACGAGGAACCCGTGGGATACCCAGAGGATACCAGGCGGCTCAAGCGGCGGCTCGGCGGCGGCGGTCGCGGCTGACGAATGCATCGCAGCGCTCGGCTCCGATACAGGGGGATCTATCAGACAGCCTGCCTCACTTTGTGGGGTGGTTGGAATGAAGCCCACATACGGGCGTGTCTCGAGGTACGGGCTGGTCGCCTTCGCCTCTTCCCTGGACCAGATCGGCCCGATCACAAAAAACGTGACCGACTGCGCCATGCTTTTGAATGTCATAAGCGGCAGGGACCTCCGCGATTCGACCTCGGCGCCGATCGGGGTCCCCGACTTTACCGCGGCGATAGGAAAAGATATAAAAGGAATGAAGATCGGTGTCCCGAAGGAGTATTTTATAGAGGGGATGGACCCGGAGGTGGACGCGGCCGTCAGAGAAGCGATACGGAAATTCGAGTCACTCGGGGCGGTGCCGGTCGATGTCTCGCTGCCCCATACCGGCTACGCGGTCGCGACCTATTATGTGCTTGCCACTTCTGAGGCGAGTTCGAACCTCGCCCGCTATGACGGCGTCAAGTACGGCTTCAGGGCCGAAGGCAAAGACCTTATCGACACATACATGAGGACGAGGGCGGAAGGGTTCGGTCCTGAGGTGAAAAGGAGGATCATGCTGGGCACTTACGCGCTCTCCTCCGGGTATTACGATGCATACTATAGGAAGGCCCAGCAGGTGAGGACGCTGATCAAGGACGATTTCGAAAAGGTATTCCGGGAGGTCGATGTCATCGTGACCCCTACTTCGCCTACCGCCGCATTCAGGATGGGTGAAAAGACCGAGGACCCGCTCCAGATGTATCTTGCGGATATTTTTACGATATCGGTGAACCTCGCGGGCGTTCCGGGGATCTCGGTCCCCTGCGGTTTTACGACAGGGAACCTCCCGATCGGACTCCAGCTTATAGGCAAACACTTCGACGAAGAGACGCTTCTCACAGCTTCGTTCGCCTACGAGCAATCGACGGAATGGCACAAGAGGAAGCCGGCGCTATGAAATACGAGTCGGTTATAGGGCTCGAAGTCCACGCGCAGATGAGTACCGACACCAAGATATTCTGCGGCTGTTCCACGAAGTTCGGCGCAGAACCGAATAGCCAGACCTGCGAAATCTGCATCGGCATGCCGGGCGTGCTCCCTGTTTTAAACAGGAAGGCGCTCGAGTTCGCGATACGGACGGGTCTCGCGATGCACTGCAGCATTTCCCCGTACAGCAGGTTTGCGCGAAAAAACTATTTTTATCCGGACCTCCCGAAGGGCTACCAGATAAGCCAGTTCGAGCATCCGATTTGCGAAGGCGGCTTTGTCGAGATAGTGGTGGAAGGGGAGACGAAGCGTATAGGGATCACGAGGATCCATATGGAGGAGGACGCGGGCAAGAATATCCACGAAGGCAATGGCAGCTATAGTTTCGTTGACTTGAACAGGGCGGGCGTGCCCCTGATGGAGATCGTCTCCGAGCCCGACATCAGGAGCGCTAAAGAGGCCTCTGAATATATGAAGAAGCTCAGGACTATCCTCAGGTACCTCGGTGTCTGCGACGGCAACATGGAGCAGGGTTCGCTAAGGTGCGACGCCAACGTATCGGTTCGGCCGGCAGGCCGGAAAGAGTACGGCACCCGCGCAGAGGTGAAGAACATCAACTCCTTCAGGTTCGTCGAAAAGGCGCTCGAATACGAGATTAAAAGACAGATCAGGGTGGTCGAAGAGGGCGGAAAGGTCATACAGGAGACGAGGCTCTGGGACTCGGCAAAAGGGATTACCGAATCCATGCGCTCCAAGGAAGAGGCCCATGACTATCGTTATTTCCCGGAACCTGATCTCGTCCCGATTGCGGCGGAGCAGCGGTGGATAGACGAGATAGGGGCGTCACTTCCCGAACTGCCCGATGTGAAGAGAGAGCGGTTTACGTCTGAATACGGTCTGCCGGAATACGATGCCGATCTTCTTACCACGGAGAAGGCCGTCGCGGAATGGTTCGAGGAATCTATAAAGGCCGGGGGGCAGCCGAAGGCGGTCGCGAACTGGATGATGGGAGACCTCATGAGGCTCCTCAACGAGGAGAACAGGGAAATAGCGGACTGTCCGCTGAAGCCTCCTCAACTTGCCGATATGCTTAAGCTCATCGATAAGGGGACTATCAGCGGCAAGATCGCCAAGACGGTCTTCGAAGAAATGTACCGGAGCGAAAAGAACGCTGAAGAGATCGTCAGGGAGAAGGGGCTTGTGCAGATAAGCGACGAGTCCGCCATTGAAAAGATTGTCGACGAGGTGATCGCGAAGCACCAGAAAGAGGCCGCGCGGTTCAGGGCAGGCGAAGAGAAACTCCTCGGCTTCTTCGTGGGACAGGCGATGAAGGCTATGAAGGGCAAGGCCAACCCGCAGGTTTTGAACGAACTGCTCAGGAAAAAACTTTCGTAGAGGGTGATCTATGGAAAATGTTGTCGTTGAAACGAACTTGCCGGACGTGAAGCTGCTCAGACGGGGCAAGGTGAGGGACGTCTACGAAGTGGGCGAGTATCTGCTGATCGTGGCGACCGACCGGATCTCGGCCTTTGACGTGGTGCTCCCCAGCGGTATCGCGGGGAAGGGGAAGATACTTACCGGGATATCCCTTTACTGGTTCGGCCGGATGAAAGAGATCATAGAAAACCATATCGTGGCAACCGAGGTGGACGAGTATCCTGAGGTGCTCCGGAAGTACCGGGAAGTCCTCGAAGGCAGGAGCATGCTGGTGAAAAAGGCGAAGCCGATGCCGGTGGAATGCATCGTCAGGGGCTATCTCTCGGGCTCGGGATGGAAGGAATATAAGGCTAAAGGCACGGTCTGCGGCATCACGCTTCCCGGCGGACTCGTCGAGTCATCGAAACTTGCTGCCCCGATATTTACGCCGAGCACTAAGGCCGAAGAGGGACACGACGTGAATATCAGCTTCGACGAGATGAAGAAGATCGTCGGCAAAGAGACGGCCGGCCGGCTGAGGGACGTGAGCCTCAGTGTCTATACAAAGGCGCGGGACATAGCCGAGCAGAAAGGGATCATCATCGCCGACACCAAGTTCGAGTTCGGCATCTACGACGGGAGGTTGATTCTCATCGATGAGGTCCTTACGCCGGATTCGTCACGGTTCTGGTCGATGAAGACCTATCAGCCGGGAAAGGCCCAGGACAGCTACGACAAACAGATCATACGCGACTATCTGCTCACCCTCGATTGGGACCAGACATATCCGGGCCCCGAGTTGCCCGACTACATAGTCGAAAAGGCGCTCGCCCGTTATAAGGAAATTTACCGGATCATCGTTGGATAGAGTTAATCTATCAGTTGTATGAAAACTTCATCTAGCAGCAGAGGGGAATACCGAAAAAAGGCTGCTGCAACACCTTTCAACCCTTTCATGAGGCCATCCAACCTCCCTGAATTACCCTCACCGTGATGTCTGCGGTTACGTGTATCTGATCAAATCTTGTTGTCATTGCAGAATTTTTGAGGTGGTTCTCTCTGCTGTAACAACATTACCGTGAAAATGTCTACTTACTGACCTTCGAGATCAGAAGGCCGATATATTTGTTGATCGGGTTGCCGCGATCGAGGAAAGGTACCGCGGGCTGTTTTCTTTTGCCGAGTTTCGTCAGTTCCCAGAGCAGATCATGATTTTCCGGATCGTGGACCAGCCCCTCCTTGAATGCCTTTACCGCCTCGACTTTGTTATTACCTTTCAGATAGGCCCTGCCCAGGTTGAGGTAGAAGACCGGATAGAAAAATTCACTACCGAAAGAGCCCGATGACTTAAAGCCTGCCAGGGCCTCCCTGCATATTTTGATGCCCTCTTTCGGATTATTCTCGGCGATGGCGACAAGGCAGCCGTAATACGAAAGCAGAAAAGGGTCGGTCGGAAAATTCTCGAGTGCTTTCCGCAGAGTCCTTAGCGCTTCCTTCGAGCCCCCTTTTCGCAGCAGTTGTTTCACGTCTTCAAAATATTCTGACTTGGACTTCTTCTGTCTCGCTTTGTCCTTTAGAAAGAGATCTATCGTCGTTTTATGGTGATTCTCCATAAGGGACGAGAGCTTTTGTGAGAATGTTTCGAGTTTTACGAGATGTGCATAATCGGTTTTTCTCGACAGCACCACCTCGCCTTTCAGGAATACTCTCGATATTACCTTGCACGTTTTCAGCCCCATGTCTTCGGTCTGTACGTGATATGTTATGTTGTCTGCCTTGATATCGCTGCTGAACTCCGAGGAGAGCCTCGATACGATGTTTATTTTAGATTTTGAAGTCATAGTGCATTCTCCCTGCCTTCACTCCCGCAGAAGGCTTATTATCTTCCGGATCTGCAATTTATGATAGTCGATGATGTCCTGCGGTGTACCCCATGACGAGGCCTTCTTCGAAAGCGCTTCGACAACCTTCAACAGACTTGCCTTCGTAGGTCTTTCAAAGTCTTCCCCCTCTCCGCGGAACGCCAGCTTAATCGACCCCTCCACGGTAGTCATGAGGTCGCGTGCATCGAACGAAATCCCGAGGTCCTGCTTGGCCCTCGCGAAAGTCTCTTTCTGCGCCTCGAAAAAGCATTTAGTGACAAAGTCCCGTGCCTTTAAAGGCGTTAGATTGTCGAGGTCGCTTTCTTTAAGACTCCACCTCTTGAACCGTTCTTCCTCTGCCATGGGCATAACTCCTAAGACCTGTTTGACTTTTGCCAGTATTATACGATAACTTTAAGCCGGAAGGAAGGGTGTTTTGGCCCAACTAACATTTTTTTGCGGCAAATGTCGATGAAATAACAGGATATTTCGACTTGGAGAATTAATATGGAAAAAAAAGTGGTCTATTTCGAAAAAGTCGGCAAGGAGAATACCGGCGCCTGCCTTGAAGTGGTAAGGCAGACCTTGTCCGAAGGCAGGCAGAGACATGTTGTTGTTGCCACGACGACAGGCAGTACAGGGTTGCTCTTCTCCGGGGCATTCAGTGGTGGTCCGGCTAACATTGTGGTGGTTACCCATTCCGCGGGCTTCAAGGGTCCGAACACTTTTGAGATTCCGGACGATATCCTCGGGAAAATAAAGGATAACGGCGCCAGGGTTTATACGGGGACGATCCTTACCCATTCGATAGAGACCGCGTTTACCTCCAAATTCAGCGGCTTGTATCCTGCGATGATCGTTGCACAGTCGTTGAGAAGGTTCGGCGAAGGGGCCAAGGTCTGCTGCGAGATCGTGATGATGGCCGCAGACGCCGGGCTTATCCCCGAAGGAGACGAGGTGATCGCTGTAGCCGGGACCGGATATGGTGCTGACACGGTCATGGTGCTGAAATCGGCGGCGTCCAAGAGGTTCCTTGATTTACGTGTGCTCGAAATACTCGCAAAGCCGAGGGTCTAAAAAACAGTGAACAGTGAATAGTAAATAATAAGTGCAGAGGTAAGTTGACAGATTAATAAAATCTTCCTTTACCCCTCTTTGCCAAAGAGGGGTAATTTACCTCCCTTTGGCAAAGGGAGGATAGGAGGGATTTCCCAATATGCTACTTACTTTTTAACTTTCGTATTCCGTATTCTGCTGCACCCCAGAGGCCGCTGTTTTCGTCCCTGATGAGATACACGGGTATCTTCCTGATAAGGGCCGGGAGCGCGTCGGAACTTCGGAACTCGGTTCCGAATGCCTTGTGGAAGACCAGTTCAGGACTTTTTGCGGCGACCCCGCCGGCTATGTACAGGCCGCCCAGCGCAAGGGTCTGCAAGGCAAAGTTGCGGCATGCCCTTCCGTAAAACCTGGCAGCCCATTCGAGCGTCTCGGGATGTGTTATGAATTTTTTTGCTACCTCAGCCGGAGGCAGTTTCTCGCCGGTCAGGAACTGGTGGATATAACTCAATCCCCCACCCGATACGACAGTGTTTCCAGTGATGTAGTGTTCCCGGCGTTCTTTCAGGAGAAACGCCTGGTATTCATATTCCCGCTCAGAGACGAATGAAAAATTTGAATGGCCCGCTTCTGAAGGAAGGGCAGTAAACCCGCCTTTTCCATCGGGCATAATGGCGGCGTGCCCGAGTCCGGTGCCTGCGCCGATGACCGCCAGGGCCGCTTCCTGTGCCGGTTCACCGGCAAGGACCCTGTCGGCCGACCTGCCCGCAGCGGAAATGCAAGCGAACGCCTGGGCCACAAAATCGTTGATCAGCGCGGAGTCCCTGAAGCCGAAATCCCTCTCTGCCGCGGAGAGATCGATGTTCCAGGATATCAGCGGGGGCGAACTTTTCGTCCCATGCTCGACGGGACCGGCGATTGCGATTACTACTATGTCGGCATCCTGGGGGCTGAGAGACATCCCGGCAGATCTCAGAGCGCCTATCAACTGCCCGAATGAACCGGCATCAGCGGTATTCAACCACTTGATCTCGATGAGCGAAAGATTCCCATTTTCCTCTGCGACGAAGTGCGCAAACCGGCTATGCGTGCCCCCGATATCTGCCGCAAGAATATTCTTCATCCTACATCATACCTCAGAAACGGAGGGGAAGAGTAGATCCCGGCGGAAAATACTGCAGATCTAATTGCGGATATATCCTTCGATAAGCACGTCTTCGCCTATCCTTTTTACCGAAAGGTCTTCAACACGGTATGCCTCTTCGAGCCTTCTGAACGTGTTGCCTCCGACCGCGGGGAATGAGCTCCGTCCGCCGATGATCTTCGGCGCGACAAAGAACATGACCTTGTCCACGATCCCGCTTTCGAGGCAGTAGGAATTCAGCGAAGACCCACCTTCCACGAGAAGGGAGGTAATACCCATGCCCCCGAGTTCCTTCAGGAGCCACTTCATCCCGACCTTTTCACCGTCGTATTCGATGATGCGGGCCCCCCTTCTTATCAGTATCCCCTTTTTCCCCTCTGTCTCCGGCCCGCCTCTGTCTCCCCGGTCCCGGCGTGTCACGATTATAGTCTCGGGGGGGATGCACAACACATTCGAGTCGGGTCTGACTTCCAGACGGGGATCGATGATAACGCGCACCGGGTCACGGCCTTCGTCGGCCCTGCAGGTTAGACGCGGGTTATCGGCCTTGACGGTGCCGATGGCGGTCAGGATAGCATCGACCGAGCCCCGCAGGCCATGGACTGCCGCCCTGGCCTTCTCGCCCGTGATCCATTTTGATTCACCTTCGGGAGTCGCGATCTTCCCGTCCAGGGTCATCGCGACCTTCAGTAGTACAAAAGGCTGACCGGTCGTGATGTGTTTCGTATAAAACTCGTTGAGCCTGACCGCCTTTTCCTCCAATACTTCCGATACCACCTTGATCCCCGCCGATTCCAGTTCCGTTATCCCCTTGCCCGAAACCTTGGGATTCGGGTCTTTCATGGCGATCACGACCTTTCGGATGCCGGCTGCTATGATCTTTCGGGTACAGGGCGGGGTCCTTTTGTCCTTGTGGCAGCAGGGTTCGAGGTTCACATAGAGCGTTGAGCCTTTTGCCCTGTCGCCGGCGTTGTCTATCGCGATCACCTCGGCGTGGGGACCACCCGCTTTCTTGTGGTATCCCTCTCCGATGATCTTTCCGTTTTTGACGAGAACCGCCCCCACCATCGGGTTGGGGCTTGTCTCCCCCCGGGCACGGGCCGCGAGGGCGAGTGTCTTAGCCATAAAAAATTCATCCGTCATAGCGATAAAGAATACCATAAAATGCTTTACTTGGAGTATATTTATCAATAAAATCTAAATATTGCTCCTCTTTTTTTGGCACCGCGAGGATATGTGATATAATCTTCAGAAGGAGGCGGGATGAACATTGTCCTACTGATAGTGATAGCCGTTTTGCTGGCCGTGATTGCGGCCTACCTTGTCCCTCTGCTCATCGAACTTCGGAAAACGGTCGCTTCCCTGCGAAAGACTACCGAGGAGAATCTCAAACCTGCCCTTGAGGAACTCAATCTTACGCTGAAGAGCCTCAGGACGATCACCGATAATGTGGGCGAGGTGACGGAAGACGTGAAGGGCCTGTCTCATTCCGTAGGCGAGGTCGGAAAGACGATCGGCGCAGTCAACCTCATGGTCAGCAATTTAGGCGCTTCCACGGCGGTCAAGGCCGCAAGTCTGAGGGTAGGGATCAGGGCCGCGCTCGGATATCTAATCGCACATCTGATGAGGAGAGGAGAGAACAAATGAAAGACGAAGGGTACAGTTCAGGTTCGATGCTTTTATCGTTTCTTTTGGGCGGCATAGTAGGTGCAGGGCTTGCGCTCCTGCTTGCGCCGCAGTCCGGAGAAGAGACCAGGAAGAAGATCAGGGACCTCGCCGAGGACGTCAAGGACAAAGCTGCCGGCTATGCGGACAAGACGAAGGACAAGATCACTTCTTACGTGGGCGATGGAAAAGAATATTACGAGCAGAAGAAGTCGCTCGTAAAATCCGCGATCGACGCCGGCAAAGAGGCGTACGAAAAGGAGAAGGAGAGGCTTTCCAGGGAACCGAATGCATGAGGTTTCGATAGCCGCGAACCTGATCGAGATAGTATCGGAGCAGTGCAGGAAGGACGGCTATAAGAAGATAGAATCGATTCATCTGAAGATCGGCAGGGCGTCGGGTATCATGACAGACGCCCTGCTTTTTGCGTTTGACGCGATAAAGACCGACTCCCTTGCAAAGGACGCTGTCCTGATGATAGATGAGGTCGCGGTCTCAGGTCGGTGCCGGGACTGCGGCCGGAACTTTACCGTGGAAGAGGAGTATGTGCTGCAATGTCCCATCTGCGGCGGCGCTTCATTTCAGGTCAGCGGAGGACGGGAACTGGATATCGTCGACATGGAGGTTTCCTGATGAAGGTTAAAGTTGCGACGAAGATTCTCGAGGCGAACGACAGGATCGCGCGCGAAAACAGGAAAATATTCGACGGGGCAGGCGTATTCGTGGTCAACCTCATGAGCGGACCCGGCGCAGGAAAGACATCCCTGCTCGAAAAGACGCTGGCAAAGAAGGACGGTCTGCGGATCGGGGTAATCGAAGGCGATATCGCGGGCAGCGATGACGCCGAGAGGATAGAAAAATTCGGTGCGCCGGTGGTGCAGATCAATACCGGCGGCGCCTGCCATCTGGACGCCAACATGATCTCCGATGTCCTCGGTGACCTTCCGCTGAATGAACTCGATCTTCTTTTTATCGAAAATGTGGGGAACCTCGTCTGTCCGGCCGAGTTCAAGGTCGGCGAGGACATGAAGGTGATGCTGCTGAGCATTGCCGAGGGGCACGACAAGCCGCTCAAATATCCTCTCATGTTCCAGGAGTCTTCTGCCCTCGTTATCAACAAGATAGACCTTGCGCCTTACGTTGATGTGGATGTGAGTAAGATCAGGAAAGACGCCCTTTCGCTTAACCCGGGATTAAAGATGTTCGAGGTATCCTGCAGAACAGGCGAAGGGCTCGACGCATGGGTGCAATGGCTGAAGGTGACCGCCGGAAAGCACCGGGTGTCTTGACTTTCCCCTTTTTCGTCCTTTATCTTTAGGAAAATTCGCAGGGAGAAGGAGACTACATGGCGAAGATCAAAATCGCCATCATCGGCGGATCGGGTCTTGACGATCCCCGGCTGATGAAGCGGAAGAAAGAAAAGAAGGTCAAGACACCTTACGGCAGTCCGTCCTCTGCCCTCACGATAGGGAAGATTCAAGGCGTGGACACAGTCATCCTCGCGAGGCACGGCAAGGACCACTCGATATATCCTACCGGCGTCAACTACCGAGCGAACATTCATGCCTTGAAGGAAGAGGGCTGCACGCACATACTCGCCACCACCGCCGTAGGTTCGCTGCGCGAAAAAATACGACCGGGCGACCTGGTTTTCGTCGATCAGTTTATCGATTTTACCAGGCACAGACCCCTGACGTTCCACGAGAAGAAGGTGGTCCACACGCCGATGGCGGAGCCCTTCTGCCGGTATCTTCGCTCTATCCTGGCCGGTTCCGCAAAACAATTAAAACTCAGGCACCACACGCGGGGCACGGTCGTGACGATCGAAGGGCCGAGATTTTCGACAAAGGCCGAGTCTCACATGTTCAGAAAGCTCGGCGCTGACGTGATCAACATGTCCACGGTGCCGGAGGTGGCGCTGGCGAGGGAGGCGGGCATCTGCTACCAGACGATCGCGATGTCGACCGATTACGACTGCTGGAAAGAGGGTGAAGAACCCGTCACATGGGACATGATACTTACGATTATGAAGAAGAACTCAGACAACGTAAAGAAGCTGATTATGGGCGCGATCGCAAAGATCGACAGATTCGAATGCGAATGCCGCTGACAGGAGGAGACGCAATGCCGATCAAATCAAAGATTAGGACAATCCCCGACCATCCTAAGAAAGGCATCATGTTCCGGGATATCACGACGCTCATCAAGGACCCTGTTGGTTTCAGACTGGTGATAGACAGTTTCACGCAGAGATATATCACGGCAGAGGTGGACTTCGATGTGATCGTGGGGATCGAATCGCGGGGTTTTATCATCGGGGGCGCGCTCTCCTATACCCTCGGCAAGGGGTTCGTTCCGGTCAGGAAAAAGGGCAAACTTCCCGCTGAGACGGTCAGCCACGAATACGAGCTCGAATACGGCACCGATACTATCGAGATACATAAGGACGCCCTCGTCAAGGGAGCGAAGGTGCTCCTTGTCGACGATCTGCTGGCGACCGGCGGGACTGCGCTCGCGGCTGCCACACTGATCGAAAAACTCGGCGGAACAGTATCGGAGATGGCATTTATCGTCAATCTCCCGGACGTGGGCGGCGAAAAGAGACTTGCCGAAAAAGGATATAAGCTCTTTGCGCTTACCGAGTTCGGGGGGGACTAGGACCCTTTTTCAGTTCGGTCGTCTCCGTACTCTGCAGTAGTAACGCTGACGTTGCATAAACGCCGGACAAGAAACTCCGAAAAAGTCTTGTAATGACGACATGATTTATTTATCTTCCACGTGGCCGCAGTTTTAAAGTAAGTGAGCTTTCAGAAAAAGGCTGGCTGACCTCTTGACAGGTTTGTAAGGTGTCGCAACAAGCCATTTTTCGGCGCTTCTGCCCGGCCTTGTAAAGATTTGTTTGAAAGGAGAGGTTAGAGTTATTTCAGTGTCGCGACGGTGACCCCGCCTCCGCCTTCCGCCGGTTCCCCTTTCCTGAAATTCTTTATCAGAGGATGCCCTTCGAGATGCTCCCGGACCGCCTTGGCAAGAGCCCCTGTCCCGAACCCGTGGATAACGGTTATCTCGGTCAGTCCGGCGAGCGCTGCATGGTTGAGAAAGGGTTCAAGTTTCGAGAGGGCCTCGTCTACCCTCAGACCCACGAGGTTGATCCTCGAAGAAAGCGCTTCCTCAGGCACTGCGGCCTGCGTCTCTTTTCCTCCGGCCAGGGACTTCCCCCTCCCGGCGCCGATGTCGGCCGCAGGGACTTCGATCTCTTTGCCGCCTGCGAGGACCCTTACCCGCTTTTCCCTTTTGTTGACTTTGATCACTGAGGCATCATAGCCGAGCGACATGACGAATACGACATCGCCTTCCCTGATCTCGCCGAGCGGGAGCGGTCCGCTGTCTGCGATCTCATATTCCCTTAATTTTTCGGAGAGATCTCTCTGGACTTCTTCCACTTCCTTAATAATCTCGCGGCCCCTGGCCCTCTCGCTCCTCTTCAGCTCCTCCATCAGGGAGTGCATCCTTCTTTTTGCGTCAAGTACGATCCCGGCGGCCTCATGATAGGCCTTTGCGAGCGCCTTTTTCTTCGATGTCTCGGCCTCGGACAGTTTTCTGTCGGCCAGTCCCGTCTTTTCGCGGAGGTCTTTCCTCTCTCTTTCGATCTCTTCCAACCCTGATTCGTACGCCTCTCTTTTACTCTGCAGATCATCGATAAGGTTGTCGAACTCAGTCTTGACTCCCCCGAGCATCGCCTTTGCCGAATCGATTATGCTTTCCGGAAGCCCGTACCTCCGCGCTGTCTCGATTGCGTGAGACTGCCCGGGCTCTCCTATCCGAAGGCGGTAAAGCGGCAGGAGCGTCTTCCGGTCGAACTCCATTGACGCGTTCAGCATCCCCTCTGTCCTGTGGACAAAGCCCTTGATGTCGGACAGATGGGTGGTGGCAAATACGAGGCCGCCGGTCTCCCTGAGCTCCTTCAGGACCGCGCAGGCGAGCGCCGCACCCTCATCCGGATCAGTGCCGGTGCCGAGTTCATCGATCAGGACGAGCGCCCCCGGACCTGCCGATTTGAGTATCGCAGAGATGTTCGAGATATGCGCCGAGAAGGTCGACAGGCTGTTCTCGATCGATTGTTCATCGCCTATGTCGACGAGGATGCGTGTTGAAAGGGGGAAGGTCGAAGCAGAGGACGCCGGCACCGGCATGCCCGACAGCGCCATAAGAAAGAGCAGCCCTATCGTCTTGATCGCGATCGTCTTGCCGCCGGCGTTCGAACCGGTGATCACCATGACAGTATTGTCGCCGCCCAGAGAAGTGTCAAACGGTACCACCTCCTGTTTTTCGCGTGCCCTCTTAAGGGCAATCAGCAGCAGAGGGTGGCGGGCCCTACGGAGAGTGACGCCGCCTGTCCCGGTCACCTGGGGGATCTCCATCCCAAGGGATTCCGCAAAGTCGGAGATCGAGTTCAGAAGATCCAGTTGGACGATGACGCCATACTCGCCGGCGATACCGTCGGCCGATTCCCGTATCCTTGCGGAGATATTTCTCAGTATCCGTATCTCTTCGGCCTTCTGTTCGGCCACGAGATTCTCAAGTTCGTTGGCAAGATTGATGATCGCCAGCGGCTCCATGAAGGCGGTCTCCCCGGAGTGTGAGACATCATGCACCACACCGGCAACCTGTCCCTTCGAGTCCATCCTGACCGGGATGACCCATCTGCCCGACCTCTTGGTGATGAAATCGTCCTGGAGGAAAACGGCGAGTTTTTCGTCTCTGACCATCTCTTCGAGCCTTTTTTGTATCCTTGCCTCGAGCCTCCTTATCCGTTCCCGCAGGTCGGAGAGCAGGTCGGACGCGCTGTCGAGGATATTGCCCTCGCTGTCGACGGAACGTTTGAGCAGCCGGAGGATATCCGGGAACCCGGTCAGTTCGAAGGTGAGTTCCTCTAAAAAGGGAAGGCCCTCTTTTTCATGGACCTGTTCCGATAGGGCCTTGGCGATATC
>JAKAIZ010000049.1 GCA_021814065.1 Nitrospirota bacterium
CCGATCTTGACGTTGATCTTTCTGCTTTTTCCTTCAAGGGTATATTTGAGGTCCACTGCCTTTTTAGAAAATTCAGGCACGATGATCTCCCCCGTTACGAAGGCGAAAATACTGAGTATGACACCTAAGCCGATGAAAGGGTAGAAAAGGCCCCTCATCCTACCCCCGGCCGCCTTTATTGCCGTGATCTCTTTCCTCCGGAATGCCTGGCTGAACGTAAACAGGCTGCTGATGAGCACGGACATGGGCAGAATGTACAGAAAGAATCTCGGGATATTGTACGAAACATACAAGACGACGTCGGCTGCCGAAGACCGGCCGGACTGAAAGCTCCCGATCTTGTCGATCATTTCCAGGAGACTGAATATGGTCGACAGGCCGGCCGCCAGGATGAAAAGAAGCTTCAGGAAGTCTTTCAGGTAAAGACGCTGGATTATCCTCACCTCGAGCTTTCCCTCCTGAAGGTGAGGAACGCTATTATGCCGAGTACGAGCGTGGCCGCCCAGGCCCCCACATAATGAGGTATCCGCGATGCCATCACCAGGTTTTCGCCGTATATCAATAACACATAATAGAGCGAAAAAACCAGTAATCCTATTGCCAGACCGCCGAGCCGGCCCGATTTCCCCGACAGTGAAGAAAGGGGAGGTCCGAGGAAGACGAGGATGAGGCATACGGCGGGCAGGGACAGTCGCCGGTCGAACTCAAGGTAAAAAGATGCACGGTCCTTGTCGGTTCCGGCTTTTTTGGCATTTTCGAAGAGCTGCCACGGGGTAAACTCCATCTTTTTCGGCGTCGTCGACTGCGTGTCCAGGGATATGGCCATTTTATAAGTGTCGAAATAAAGCTCTGTGATATTTTTCCCTTTTGTGATGTTCATATATCCCTTCTTCAGCAAGAGACCGATCGTGGAGGCGTCCTGCATGAAGATTGTTCCTTCTTTCGCCAACAATACCCTCGGCTCTTTTTTGGAACGGCTGTCGTAAATAAAAATGTCCTCGAGAATGTCCGGCGGTTTTTTCCCTTTGACAAGGATGACCAGGTCCTTAAAGGCAGTATTGAAAGTGCCTTCTTCTATTGCGAGAGTAGACCTTACTGTAATGATCCGGGTTATCTGTTGACGCAGTCTCACGCTGCTTTCAGGCCCGAGGTAAAAGCTCACTGCAAGGCTTAGAAGAAAGCAGAGAAAGCCGAAGAGCATAACCGGAGAGGAGATTTTCCGGAAATCCATGCCCGCAGTTCTTAAAATTGTTATCTCATTGTCGAGGTTCATCCTGCCGTATACCAGGAGAACGGACAGGAGAAGAGACATGGGGACGGTAAGCATAAGAAGCTGGGGCTGAAGATAGAGGATGATCTTTGCCATGTCGTACAGTGTTGCCCCGACACCCGAGAGCAGCCTGCTCAGTCTGAGTATTTTTTCCATCATTAGTACGGAGTTAAGGAATGCCAACGTCAGAAAAAAGGCCGTGAATAGCTCTTTGAACACCGCCCTGAAGATAATTTTCGTCATAGCGTAACATTTTAGCATAAAGGCCGGAAGGCTAACGTCTTTGGGGACATCTCAGGATATCGATTGTCTCATATTTGCATATTGACTGTTGAAAAATAGATACACCGCCTTCGGTGGCACTACCAAGTCCGGGTTTTTTGTAATCTATTGTAAATAAAGGATAACTTCGCAGGAATGGTCAGTAGATGACCGGCGAATATGGTTGGCCTTCTTTTTGCAAACAATTGTATTGCATATTATGGAAAACCCGTTGAATTGAACAAAAATTCTTGACAAACCATATGGGAGAATGATATAAATTTGCAGTCTCAAAAAGGCAGATGCTACCTGTTAGGTTTAGATATTTCGTATGCAGCTTCCATGGGAGGCAAAACATTTTATAAGGAGGTGATAAAGAAGTTAAGAGGATTCAGTGGCAGCATTTTTCGGAGTAAAAAGGAAAATCCGCCCTTGGCGGATAAAATATCTTTAGTTAGCTGTTAGCGGTTAGATTCATAGATGTACTAACCCCTGATATCTAACTTCCAACTTCAGAGAAGGAGGGTTAGCAAATTGAAAAAGTTTTTAGCCATAATCTTAGGCACCATATTCGTATTAAGTTTTGCCGCAACTGCCTTTGCTATCCACGCTGAGATCCCGTCTGAGACCCAGGCGGTCGTTGCTAAGGGCACGACCCAGATCACCATCGACGGCGAACTGAGGGTGAGGGGCTGGTACACAAAGAATATCGATGCTGACGGCTTTCCTGCCGAAAGCAGCTCCCACGCATGGTATGACGAGAGGATAAGGCTTGCCGTCGACGCAAAAGTTACTCCGAACGTCGAAGGCTATGTCCAGCTCGAGTCAGGAACAGGTCCCCGGGGCGACGCCTATGTATGGGGCACCCCCGGGTTTAACTCGTTTCCGGGTGCTACTCCCCAATTCCTCCAGGCTTGGATGATGTATTCGGGCCAGGGGCTCTTCGGGTTCCCCTCGGGACTTAAGATCGGCCATATGCCTCTTTATCTCGGCCAGAAGCAGTTCTTCGATCACTCCAAGTTCGGCGATGACGCTATCGTATTTTTCATGGTCCCGACCAAGGAACTCGAAATCGACCTGCTCACAATCAAGTTCCTCGAAGGCAATAAGCTTGTCAATGGGGACGACCTCGACGGCTATGTCGGTATCCTCACCTACAAGTGGGACCCGAAGAACACCGTCGGCCTTAACTACACCTATCTCAATCAGTCTTCATCAGGCATGAAGGAGTCCAACATCGAAGTCGTTGCCAACGGCGACGTTAGCGGCCTGACCTACAAGGCGTCACTCGACCTCCAGTTCGGCGACAAGGCAGATGGCGTAAAGGCGAAAGGCTACGGCCTGGGGCTGGGTCTCGGTTACAGGTTTGACCCCGTCAACCTGAGGGCCAGCTTTGCATATGGCAGCGGCGACAGCGACGGAACGGGCGAAAAGTCTTTTGATACCTTCCTGGGCGGTGACCAGTACTATACGCTCGTTTATGATTACAACGTGGTAACAGCGGCCGGCGCACTTCATACCGGTATCAGCAATACCACTTACTACAACCTCGGCGTGGATTTCATGGCAACGAAGGACCTGACGGCATCTCTTGACGGCTACCTTATCAGGGCTTCCAAGAACTTCACGGGCGGCGACAAGGATGCAGGCTGGGAAGCAGACGCCAAGGTGAAGTACAACGTAGCGAAGAACCTTGCCTATCAGGTCGACGCCGGCTACTTCAAGGCTGGCGACTTCTATGGGCCGGATAATAAGGGCGTAACGGTACTCAGGCATATGATCACACTCAGCTTCTAAGTTTTAAGACTTAGGACTGAAACAATAAAGGCGGGTCTTGCGACCCGCCTTTTTTTTGTGCCCTGAACTGGCGCAGACTATGCAAGAAGAGGTACGCCCGCTTCTCCTGGAGCATCAATACCTGAAAAGACATGCTGAGACGCGGGAATGGGTTATTTTCCCCAGTCTGACCTTCTCCTGGTGCGGTGATGGATGTATTTTTCGGCGGAAAGCGCAGCCACGCAGCCTCCAGCGACGGCGGTGACAACCTGTCTGACTTCCGTGCAGGTGACGTCTCCGGCGGCAAATACCCCCGGCAGCGGTGTCTCCATCATCCTGTTGATGTCGATGCATTCGTCTTCGGTAAGCTCGATGGAGCCGTATAAATAATCGACTATCGGCCTGCTGCCGTGGATGTATACGAAGACGCCGTGAAGAGGGATCTCGCCCTCTTTCTTGTCAGGGCCGCTCATTCTGATTTTTTCGACTGCCTCGTTCCCTTCTATCGCTATGACGGTGTTTTCCAATAACACCTTCAGATTGGGCGATTCAAGCGCCGGATGGCTATCGACCTTCAACCTGGGGGTCGGCGATATCAGATATACTGTTTCTGCGAACCTGGTGAGATAGCCGGCCTCTTTCACCGCCTCTTCGGAGTTGCCTATTACACAGACGGTCTTGCCTTTGAAAAATGCCGCATCGCAAACAGCGCAATAACTGACGCCCCTGCCAAGGAATTCGGCCTCGCCTTTAATCGTCGGTTTTCTCCCCATAGAACCGGTAGCCACGATGACGGCTTTTCCCTGATAGCTCTTGTCCATCGTGTACACCTCCTTTATCTCGGCCTCGAGCTTTACCCCTACGACCTGGGCCTCAACGTACTCGGCACCGAATCCGACAGCCTGTCTGCGAAATAAGTCGAGGAGTTCCTTGCCCGAAACAGGACCCATCACGCCCGGATAATTTTCTATGTGGCTCGTGTAGGCAAGGGCGCCGGCCGCGGCGGACTTATCGAGCACGACGGTCCTGAGTTTGGCCCTTGACGCATACTGCGCTGCTGCGAGGCCGCCGGGGCCTCCGCCTATTATGACTACATCGTAGATATTTCCCGTATCCGCCATAAGACCTCCTGCATGCTGAAATTCATTGTATGTTATTTAGAATCTGTGTATAAATTCAAAGTCAGTAATCCTCCTGAAAGCACCGGATTCTCGCCACGGCGAGTCGCAGAGGTGACCCGCTTACTGACCGCGGGAATGACAAACAAGAAGAAATACTTTATGCACAGACTCTATTTAACCATACAAGGCAAGGGCTTGTCAGCAGAACAGACTGCCGGTACGACAGTTGAGCCCGTTCATTGCAAAAGGTCCGGAGTGCTTCTATAATGCAACTAGGGAGTGGATGATGTCGCGTTAAAGGAGTGTGCCATGAGCGATGAGGAGATCAAACTGAAGATTTCGGATTATCTTAAGGGCCACAGGAAGATGACCCTTGCGACGGTCACACTCGACGGAAGGCCGCTCGCCCATACCGTCGAATACGCCTCCGACGGCGCTACGGTCTATTTCGGCACGCTGAGAACAACGAGGAAGGCGCAGAACATCATTAAGAACAGCCACGTCTCGTATGCCGTCGATGAGGATTATGATGACTGGACGAAGATTCAGGGCGTACAGATCGAAGGAAGGGCGGAGCTGCTTAAAGAGCAGAAAGACGTCAAGCAGGCATCAGACCTGATCATCGGGAAATTCCCCGCTGTGGCGGATTTTCCGCCGAACCCCGACATGGTCTTCGTGAGAATCGAGCCGATTGCCGGTTTTTTCCTCGACTACAACAAGGGCTTTGCACACCGGGACGAGGTGAAATTTTAGAATTTCTTCAGCAGGCGGTAATACGTGTCCCGCTGGGCAGGCCTGAACCCGGCCGATTTTATGGCGGCGACTATATCTTCTTTCGATACGCGGTAACTGCAGCCGGCCGAGGCGACAACGTTTTCCTCTATCATGGTCGAGCCGAAATCATTTGCCCCGAACCTCAGGCTGACTTGGGCAAGTTTAAGCCCCTGCGTCACCCACGATGCCTGGATATTTTCGACGTTGTCCAGATAGATCCTCGAAAGGGCAAGTACCCTGAGATACTCCACAGCAGTGGCAGGATAATCTACGGTTTTGAGTTTTGAGCCTTGAGGTTTGAGTTTCGCCTCCAACCTCTGCCCCCTGCCCCCTGACCGGCTTTTTAATTCTGTATTCCCGGGCTGGAACGACCAGGGGATGAAGGCGGTGAACCCGCCTGTCCTGTCCTGAAGGTCGCGTATCGAATCGAGGTGTTCGATAATGTCATCAGGCCCCTCGATGCCGCCGAACATCATCGTTGCCGTGGTCCTCATCCCGAGCCGGTGGGCCTGTTCCATAACCGCGAGCCAGCGGGAAGAGCGGATCTTCTTCGGGCTCACAATTTCCCGCACCCGGTCGGAAAGAATCTCAGCCCCTCCGCCGGGGACCGAATCGAGTCCCGCCTCTCTTAAAATTGTCAACGTCTCCCTGAGCGTGAGGTCCGCAGAATCCGCGATATAACATATCTCGGGGGGAGAAAAACCATGAATGTTTATGGCAAACCTCTGCTTGATGGACTGCAGGAGATCGACGTAATAGCCGATATCCAGCGAGGGGTGCAGGCCGCCCTGGATCAGGATCTGGGTGCCGCCCAAGGCTATGGTTTCTTCGATCTTAGAAAAGAGCGTTCCTTTATCGAGCAGGTAGGCGTCAGGGGCGTCCTCTTCTCTCCAGAAGGCGCAGAAACGGCATCGGTTGATGCAGATGTTCGTGTAATTGATGTTTCTGTCGACGACGAAGGTCACGGTCCCTTCAGGGTGGAGATCTTTTCTCAATTCATCGGCCCGGCTGCCGAGTTCGAGCAGATCGGCATTCTTCATCATGGCGAGCGCCTGTTTTCGGGTGATCCGGCTCTTTTGTCGTACAGGCTTCATTTCGCGCGCACCCGCCGGTAAAAGGAATCTCTTTCGACCGGCACTCTCCCGGCCTTCCTGATCATATGAATCAGCTGGTCTGCCGTAAGCTGCTCTGCCGTAAGCCCTCCTGCCGAATGAGTGATCTTTTCCTCAATTATCGTGCCGTCGATGTCGTCGGCCCCGAACCTGAGGGCAAGCTGAGAGATCTTTTCGCCGAGCATGATCCAGTAAGCCTTGATGTGGTCGAAATTGTCGAGGAACAGGCGGCTTACCGCAATCGTTTTGAGGTCGTCGATTCCAGACGTATATCTTCCCCTGATGCGGGTGTTCTTCGGATGATAGGCGAGCGGGATGAAGGCCTGAAATCCGCCGGTCTGGTCCTGAAGCTTCCTGAGTCTAAAAAGATGGTCCACCCGCTGCTCATATTTTTCGATATGACCGTATAACATAGTGGCATTAGTCCTGATGCCGGCTTTATGGGCTGCGGCCGTCACTTCCAGCCACCTCCTGCCCGATATCTTCTCCGGGCAGAGCCGGTCCCTCACGGCGGGGTCGAATATTTCGGCGCCTCCGCCGGGCATTGAGTCAAGCCCGCTTTTCTTCAGGGCTGTCAGCGTTTCACGCAGGCTGAGACCGCTGATGCGCGACATATAATCCACCTCGACCGCGGTGAAGGCCTTTATATGCAACCTGGGGAATTGCTTTCTTATCTCTGAGATCATATCGAGATAGTAGCCGAAAGGCCAGTCGGGATGCAGCCCGCCGACGATATGCACTTCGGAAATTGGGTGAGGAGCATGAATCTGAGGCCGAAGTTTGTTGATGATTTCTTCGATGGTTAGTGCGAATGCGCCCTCTTGTCCCATGGATCTGCTGAAGGCGCAGAACCGGCATCGGTTGACGCAGATATTCGTCGGATTTATATGCCGGTTTCTTATGAAATAGGCTTTCTTTCCATTCTTTTTTTCGGCGACGGCTGATGCGAGCATGCCAAGGGAAAAGATGTCATCCGTTTCGAAGAGTCGCAGCGCATGGCGTTCCGTGAGGCGCTTTCCCGCAAGAATTCTCTCACCTATCCTTTTAGGCATTATTCATTATAAATCAAACAATAAGGGAAAGGCCAAAAAGGACCATGCAGAGGGACCCCAGTCTTTTACCTGTTCTGCGGTTTATTGACTGGAACGCGCTGTCTGTGGTATAAAAATAGGCCCCTTGCTCTTTCCTTTGGGAAGGGCTTTAATCCCCGCTGCGGGGGGGAAAAATCCATAAGGAGGTGTTTGAATGAACATCTACGAAAATATCGTCATCCTTGACGCCGCACTCCCCGACGAAGAAATCACCGCATCACTACAGAAGATCAAGGACCTGATTGTCAATGCGGGCGGTGAGATCCTCAAGACCGACATGTGGGGGAGGAGGAAACTCGCCTACGAGATCAAGAAGCAGACCAAGGGTATGTATGTGCTCCTGATCTACAAAACGCCGCCGGCGACCGTGAAAAAACTCGAAGAGTTTTACAAAGTCTTCGACCCGGTGATCAAATATATGGTCATCAAGCTCGGACCGAAGCAGGTGAAGCATTTCGAAAGCGTTCAGGCCGCTGAGGCGGAACAGCCGAAGAGCGAGGCTTAAATGTACAACAAGGTAATTCTCATCGGAAATCTTACCAAAGACCCCGAACTGAGATATACCCCACAGGGGACGCCCGTGGCAACTTTCAGACTTGCGATAAACTACTCGTACAAGCAGGGTGACGAATGGAAAAAAGAGACGACGTTTATCGATATCGTGGTTTTCGGCAAGCAGGCCGAGAATTGCGGTCAGTATCTGAATAAAGGGAGCCAGGCGCTTGTGGAGGGCAGGCTCCAGGAAAGGCGCTGGGAGGCGGACGGACAACAAAAGAGCAAGTTCGAGGTGGTCGCCAATACGGTCAAGTTCCTTTCATCGAAAAAGAGCGGGGGCCAGGGCGGAGGAGGAGAAGATTTTGCGCCGCCTGAAGAAACCACGGATTTAGAGCCTTTTTAACTTTTTTTACGAATATATCACTATCGGATATACACTGCGAAAGGAGAAACAATGGCGTATCAGCAGAAGAGGTTCCAGAGGAGAAAGTTTTGCAAGTTCTGCTCTGAAAAGACGGAATTCATCGATTATAAGGACATCAGGCTTCTCAGGAGTTATCTGACCGAACGGGGGAAGATGCTCTCAAGAAGGATGACCGGTACCTGCGCAAAGCATCAGAGGGAATTGAACGAGGCGATCATGAGGGCAAGGAATATTGCGCTCCTCTCCTTTGTAGAGAAATAGGATGAGGATTCCCAGGACATGGGTTGTCCTGCTCGCAAAGCATGTTGCGGAAAACCTCGTCGCGAAGGAGATGGTGAGGATTACGGTCCCGATGGAGAAGTTTATCGCGAAGACCGAGGAGATTATTACCGAAGAACTCATGGTGGAAGACAGGCTGAACGAAGAAGTGAGGGAGCTGCTGAAGAAACATGCATCCGATATCGAACGAGGAAGGATGGATTACCGGAGGTTGTTTGAACTCACCAAACAGAAACTCGTGAAGGAGAGAAATCTGGTCCTATGATGCTCTCGGAGGACAAAATTTCACACCTCAGCCATGTGCTCCTCAAAGACCTTATCAAGCAGGAATTGGTGAAAACAGTCGAGGACGAGGGCGCGATACGGCGCGAAATAAAGCGGACGATTATGTCGGAACTGAAGATCGGCGAGGAGATTGATCAGGTTGTCAGGAAAAAACTCCAGTCCTTTACTAAGAAGTTGATAGAAGGCAGCCCTGAATGGGAAGTTCTCTACAAGAAATTTTTCAGGGAAGAGGAGATAAAAAAGGGCAGGGCTACTGGATAAAGAGGAGCTCCCCGCTCCTGCTGCTCGTTGTCTCCTGGCTTGGCCTGCTGCTCGAATTCCCGCTCACGCGGCCGGTGTTGTGGTTTCCATTCATTACCCTGACAGTCGGGGTATATTCGGTCCTTCACTTTACGAAGGGAAGGCGCGAGTATAGGGTCGAGTTCCTTTTTTCCCTGATGGTCATGCTTGGCGGTCTGATCCTCGTCTCGCAGCTTTTCTGGCTGAGATTGTTGTATTTTCCCGTCGTGATATTGATGACTGCCTTTTACGGCATGGCAACGGTGGTGCCGGTCTCGTTTCTCATCCCGTTTCTCTCCCTGCGGTCTCTTCTGTCCGGCGGGACCCTTGCCCATGACGCCGCGTTTGCTGCATCGCTCGTCTTGACGGCGGTGATCTCTTCCGCGATAACGGACCGGCTTCGCAGGCAAAAGGGAAAAGCGATTGCGTCCCTCGATGAGATCAAAGACAATGCACGGAGCATCGCCTTGGAGGAAGGGATGGAATCTCTCGGCAGCGACGAGATAATGTCTCACTACTTCGCCTCGCTGCTAAAAACAGATGAGGAAATCAGGGAGATGCTCCTCACCGTTAAACAGGCGGTCTTTGCCGATTCGGTCAGCCTCCTTGTCCCTCAGGGGAACGGCTTTGCGCTCAGATGCACCACCGAGGAGAAAGAGGGGATCATTATCTCGGACAGAGGCGTAATTTACGATTGCGTCAGGGGCCGGAAGATCGTCGCATCGGGGGACATAGCGGAAAAAAAGATCGAGCCCGGCTATATAAAGAATGGCAAGATCGCCTCGATCATCGCTGTCCCCGTGACGGCGGGTGCCGTGACCGCAGGGGTGCTCGCCATAGACAGTGCCAGGTTCCAGGCCTTCAGCGAGACCGAAAAAAATACTGCGAAAATGTTCGGTGAGCATATCGCGAGGGTCCTCGAACGTGAGAGGATCTATATGAGGATCAAGCGCGACACATTTGGTCTGAAGATGCTGACGGAAGAGAGTTCCAGCCTCGTCTCATCACTGAATATCGCGGTTATCGTGAAGAACCTGTGCGAGGGGGCGGAAAAGATCGCACCCTGCCGCGTCTTTTTTTTCCTCTCTGAGGGAGATGAATATTCTCTCATACATAACACCGTGACGCCGCCTCCGCAGGACACCCTCTTTACACTCAAGGGCACGCTCGTACATATGGCAGTGGAAAACAGGCAGCACATTTATTTGTCCGACGTGACTATGTACAAGGTCCCCGTGATGCCCTTTAAAACCGGGGATGTGGGGTCCGTCTTTGCTGTCCCCATGTTCTACGAGAATAATCTTCTCGGACTTCTTGTGATGCTCTCGGAAAATAAAGGCTTCTTCGATGCGTTCCAGACAGACATGATGAAGGTCATGTGCAACCAGGCGTCGACATCGATTGCGAACGCGAAGCTGCACGCCGCGATCGAAAAAATGGCAACGACCGACGGGCTCACCGGGCTCTTCAACCACAGGGCTTTTCAGGAAAGGCTTGCGGAAGAATTCAGGCGGATGAGCAGATTTGCAGACCCTGTCTCGCTCCTGCTGACGGATATCGATTACTTCAAAAAGGTCAATGACACATACGGGCATCCTGTCGGCGATTTGGTGCTGAAAGACGTCTCGAGGACTATCGGGCAGACGATACGTAATATCGACATCGCCGCACGGTATGGAGGAGAGGAGTTCGCCGTGATCCTCCCGGGGGCCGGCGGCGAAGGCGCTAGGAATATCGCGGAAAGATTGAGGAAGGCGGTGATGGACAGGACTTTCTCTTCCGACGGACGGTCGTTCAGGGTGACGGTAAGCATCGGCATAGCCACTTCGCCTGCTGATGCCGCTAACAAGGAAGAGCTGATAGAGAAGGCCGACCAGGCGCTCTATCATGCCAAGCATAACGGAAGGAACCAGAGTATGCTCTGGAGCAGCATAAAGTAGAAATGGGATTTATTTCTCATGTCACGGACGAGGAACTTCGCAGAGAACGCGCCAGGGCCCGCGAACTCCGCAATTCGCAGTGGTGGAAGCGGAAGCGGTCTGATAGCGTCTGTTATTTCTGCGGCCGGAAGTTTCCCGCGAAGGAACTGACGATGGACCATATCGTTCCTCTGATCAGGGGGGGGAAATCGACAAAGGGGAACGTCGTCCCCTCATGTAAGGAATGTAACAACAAGAAAAAGCATATGCTCCCTGTTGAATGGGAAGAATACCTCGAGAGGCTGAAAGGGCAGGGGGACTAAGTAGGGAGTTTCCTTCCGTCGGGCAGAAGGTCTGCGGGCGGCTCCTTGCCGGTTTCGATGATCTTGAACCGGACGCATTCCCGGCAGTGGTCGGGGTTTGCACAATACTCCATCAAATATGGTTGCAATTGCATGATCCTCAGAGATGTCGTGATGAGATTGTACATAGGACATCCCTGCATATTTTTGCATCTGAAGGCCATCTTTCCCCCGGAATAGTATCGATTAGAAGATATGATAACTCTAAAGCGCTTCTTTTCGAGGAGTGTTATAAATCTATTACAAAAATAAATAACCTTGGGCCCCCGAATCGGTCTCCCGGAAGCCGAAACGCTCAGGCGGAAGCGAAGTGTCTATTTAATCTTCGAGCCCTCTTCAACGTCCTTTTCGGGAGTAAGAACCACAGGAACACCGTCAGATCCGGTTGCAGCGAGGAGCATGCCGTTTGACTCGTTGCCCATCAACTTGGCGGGCTGGAGGTTAGTCACGACGACAATCTTCCTGCCGACGAGGTCCTCCGGGCCGTAGGCCTTGCCTATTCCGGCGACGATCTGTCTCATCTCACCTGTGTCTACCTGGAGTTTGAGGAGCTTTTCAGACTTTTTTACCCGTTCGGCGCTGAGGACTTTGCCGATCTTCAGCTCTACTTTCATGAAGTCCTGAATAGAGATAAGGTTTTCCTCCGCAGTCTGCTGAATATCGGGCTTCTTCTGCGGTTCCGTCTTTTCCTGCTCCTTCTTCTTCTCTATCCTAGGAAAGAGCTGGTCACCTTTTGAGACTTTCACCTCATAATGGGGCTGCCACTCCCACCCGAAAATGTCAGGGTGCTTTTGTTCGCCGGACCGGGAGCGACTTTCGGAAATCTCAACGAGCATCGTCTTTTTACAGCCTATCTGTTGCCATATCTTTTCTGCGGTTTCCGGCATGAACGGCGCTAGAAAGATTGCGCTAAGCCGGAGAGCATTCCAGAGACTGAACATAACGGTCTCGAGCCACTGAGGATTTGTTTTTGCCAGCTTCCATGGCTCCTGTGACGCAATAAAGTTGTTGGCAGCGCTGATGATCCCCCATATGTGATCAAGGATTACATTGAAACGAAGATGAGACCAGTAGGTGAAATTATCTTCATCAACGATATGCCCTCTTTCACCAATACATGCCCGGGCGAGGTCATTCGTAGCGGTTGTGCCGGTATCGGAAGTCAATTGAATTTTGCCCCCGCAATACTTCTCGGCCATAGTTAGAAACCTGCTGAGGAGGTTGCCCAGGTCGTTGGCGAGGTCGGTATTTATCCTGTTCACCAATGCCTCTTCCGAGAAATCTCCGTCAAGGCCGAAGGGAACCTCTCTGAAGAGAAAGTACCGGAAGGCATCGGCCCCATACTTGGCGATGATAGCATTCGGGTCGACGACGTTGCCGAGAGACTTCGACATCTTCTTTCCCTCGATTGTCCACCAACCGTGCGCGAAGATATTTTCAGGCAGAGGGAGGTCAAGGGCCATCAGCATTGTGGACCAGTAAACCGCGTGGGTGGTAAGTATGTCCTTCCCCACCAGGTGATGTTCTGCCGGCCACCAGAAGTCGCCTTCACGGGCCTTTTCGGCATGAGGGGCAAGGTAGCGCGTCGCCGAAAAATAATTGACAAGCGCGTCGAACCAGACATAAGTGACGAAGTTGTCGTCGAAAGGAAGCGAAATCCCCCATGAAAGCCTCTGTTTCGGCCTTGAGATGCAGAGGTCGCCAAGCGCATTGTTTCCGAGAAAGCCGAGCACTTCGTTTCTTCGCGTCTCGGGCAGGATATAATGCGCGTTTTTTTCTATGTAATCGATCAATCTTTGCTGATATTTGGACATCAGGAAAAAATAATTTTCCTCCCGTATCTGCTCGACGGGCCTGCCGCAGTCAGGGCAGTTGCCGTCGATAAGATCCTTTTCGGTCCAGAAACGCTCATCAGGGGTGCAGTACCAGCCGGCATACTCCCTTTTTTCGATCTCACCCCTGTCCCACAACATCTGGAGAAGCCCCTGGACAGTCTTGATATGAGCATCATCAGTGGTACGAATAAACGAGTCATTTGATATATTGAGGCCGGTCCAGAGGGTTTTAAAGTTCTGCACCATCAAATCGGCATGCTCCTTCGGCGACCGGCCTTTTTCTTTTGCCGCCTTTTCGACCTTCTGGCCGTGTTCATCCGTCCCGGTGAGGAAGAAAACCTCGCGGCCCATAAGCCTGTTATGTCTTGCCAGTATATCGGCCGCAACAGTTGTATAGGCGTGCCCGATATGCGGGATGTCGTTGACGTAGTATATCGGTGTGGTGACGTAGAATTTCTTATTCATTTTTATGGAATTTCTTCCTGTATCTCCTTCTTCTTTTGCTTTTTTTCTTGAACCCGTCAGGTTTTTTCTGCTCCTCCGGTTTGTCGGGTCCCACAGGCGCAAGGCCGGCCGGGGGCACAACTGCGCAGCAGGTCACATCGGGACTGACTCCGCTGTCTTCGACAGGGCTTTCGGCTGTTTCCGGTTCCTCAGTTGGAGGCGCGGCGCGGTCGCCGGCCCGCGGATAGGGGGGGACTCCGCCTTCGTGATATTCGTACCCGAGGCAGCACATCAGTCTTCCGCATATGCCGGAAAGCTTGCCGGTATTCAGCACCAGTTCCTGCTGTTTGGCCATTTTGATGGAAATGGGCTCGAACGAGGTCAGAAATAGCCTGCAGCAGAGTTCCTTCCCGCAGAGGCCGAGTCCTCCCACCATTTTTGCCTTGTCCCGCACGCCTATCTGGCGCATCTCTATCCTTGTCTTGAATTTTGCAGCCAGATCTTTAACGAGTTCCCTGAAATCTATCCTGCCGTCGGCGGTGAAATAAAACACGATCCGTTTCCGGTCGAGGGTGACCTCGGAGCAGACGAGTTTCATCGGCAGCCCCCGCGCCATGATCCTTTCGAGACAGAAGTTTTTCGCGGTCAGCTCGAATTCCTCATTTTCCTTCTTCTGCCGCAGGTCCTCTTCGCTGGCGACACGCAGCACTTTCTTCAGCTCCCTCCCGGAATCCTCCTGGCCCTTGGGTCCGGTGATTACATATCCTATGCTCAACCCGAACTCGGATTCCACAATTACGCGGTCCCCCCGGCTGACTTCCAGTCCGTTCACCTCGAAATCGTAAATCTTCCCGCAGCTCTTGAACCGTATTCCTACAGTGTCCGCCATTTTAGCCGGCAAGTTCCTTTCGCAACAATGAAGCGGTATAGTTCCACGTTATGGACTTGTTGAGATTAAACAGGAGCAGCCTTCGAAGGCGGCTCAGCTCCTGATGGATATATATTATACCTTTTATATCAAGGGATTTGCTGAAACCGGCCATATAGTTTCTGAGATCTATATTGATAAGACGGGCAGGATCGCCTGTTATCGCTAAAACAGCAATGTCCCTGAAGAAGATCAGGCCCTGGTCGAACCAGCGCTCCATGTCATCCCTGGAAGTCCAGCCGTCCTTTTCGGCCCCGAGCATGCCCTTGAGAAGATCGAGAAACCAGGACCTTTCTTCCGACAGATCAGAAGACAGTGCGTACCCCGGCCGTCCCATCGACAGCCTGGCGACGAGTTCAAGTGCTTCCTGTCCTTCAATTGTCCGGCCTATCACCTTCATAGACGAATCGGCAGTCAGAGGGACAAAGTTGATCCTAGAGCAGCGGGACCTGATCGTGGCAGGGAGAAGGTCCGGCTTTGACGAGACCAGAATGATGACACTGTCTTCAGGGGGTTCTTCAAGAGTTTTGAGAAAGGCGTTTGCAGCCGAGATGTTCATCGCCTCGGCGTCGTCCACCACGACAATTTTTTTTCTGCCTTCGAAGGGTTTGAACGAGAGCGCCTCGTCGACTGAACGTATCTCCTCTATCCGTATCTGCCGCTCTTCAGGGGAAACCAGCAGAAAATCCGGATGGGTCCCTGCTTCGATCTTGAGGCAGGATTCGCATGCGTCGCAGGCATCGGAAGAAGTGAGTGGAGAGGGGACAGGTGTGAGGTGTGAATATTCTTTTTTGCTATTCTTTGTCTCTCCTGACTCCTGACTCCTGACTGTCGTGTTCAGGCAGTTCATCGCCTTCGCAAAATTTATCGCCGCCGTCTTCTTTCCTACTCCCGACTCACCGCAGAAAAGATAGGAGGACGCGACTCTCTGCCTCCTGAGTATCCCCAACAGCATCGCAACCGCCTTTTCCTGCCCTATGATATCCCCGAGAGACATTTCAGGTCCTCAGGCCATCCAGAAACGTATCGGCAAGGCCGACTACCTTCTCATGTACCGTTTCGATGTCCCCCGAGCAGTCGACAAGCCTGATCCGTTGGGGCTCCTTTGCGGCGATTCTGATAAACCCTTCTCTCACCCGCTCATGGAAAGAGATTTCCTCGAGTTCGATGCGGTCTATCTTGTCCGCCGCGCGGTTTCTTCTGAGGCCGGTTGCGACATCGACATCCAGGAGGATCGTAAGATGAGGGCGTAATCTCCCTGTTGCAATCATGTCAAGAGAATCTATGAGCTTCGGGTCGATGCCCCTTCCAAAGCCCTGGTATGCCATTGTTGAGTCGCTGAATCTGTCGGTGATCACCACGTCTCCCCTCTGGATCGCGGGCATGATGATCTCCTTGACATGCTGGACCCGTGCCGCGTTGTACAGGAGCAACTCGGTGAGAGGGTCCATGTTTATATTGTCCGTGGAAAGAAGGAGTTCCCGTATCTTGAGGCTTATTCGCGTGCCGCCGGGCTCAGCAGTCTTCACCACGGTGAAGCCCCGTTTCCTGAGATGCTCGGCGAGCAGTTCTGCCTGTGTGGATTTGCCGGTGCCCTCAATGCCCTCCAGGGATATGAACAGGCCGTTCATGTAAGCGCCTCTTTCAGACGCATAAGTATTTGAAAGACCTTTAGGGTCTCCTCTATCGTCCTTGACCCGGTCCCGCATGAAGGGGTGAGCAGTATCTGCGAAAGAAGAAGCCTGTCCGGTATATGCCGTGAGAGCCTTTCGATCCCGGCATGGAACCTCTCTTTCACCGATTCGGGGCTTTCGTTCACGATTGCGTCCGACGTAGGTACGATCCCCCACGCCAGAAGACCGCCCTTTTCGAGAAAGTCCATGAATTCCCCCGGGTAGAGCGATATGGTGTCTACGTAATCGTACGCGTCGAAGTTGATGATGTCGGCGCCGCTTTTGATTACGAGCGGCCAGTCTGCGTTTCCGCAGCAGTGAATACCCGCAAGGCCGCCTTCCTTCTGTATCGTGCCGGTCATTTCTCTTAACATTCTGAGACTTTCTTCCTGGCTGACGCCGAGATAGGCCGAGCTCCCGAGTGCGGATAGGATCGGCTCATCGATAAATATTATTATCTTGTCGGCAGAGGGCTTCAGCGCGTCGATCTGCCAGCGCGTCTTGGCCTTCAGGAGCATCAGAGAGATTTCCCGGAATTCCTCGTCGAAATAGATTGGCTTTCCGCCGGCGTCCTTCAGCCCGAGTGAAAAAGTAAGGGGCCCAGTCACATGGCCCTTCAGAAAGTCGAATTTCTTGCTTTTGACGAGGCGGAGGAAGGTGTGGAGGCCCTTCGCGTAGTCCTCGGATATTGCGATCCTGCATTCTTCTCTCCAGCCTTCATAGAACCTCTCGAGCTCGTCAGAGCCGTTTTTTTCAACCCATACCGCCTGCCTTTCAGCGTCGATCCTGATGAAAGGCATGCCCTCGGAATACTGAGGAACCATGAACTCTTTGAACGATACCCTTGGGAGTTGCGGCCAGAATGGGATATCGAAAATGTCGAGCACCAGTCTGCAGGCCTCTGCGGCATCGAGATGGGGCAGGCTGCCTATCCCCGTTGTCGAAAAAGGTTTGATCACCTATGAATGATACCCTATTCGCCGGGATTGTTTCAAAATTTTTCCAGCGGGTATAATAGTGCAATGAGGATGTTATTTTTTGTCCTGGTCTTTGTTCCTGCGTTAGCCTCCGCCTTTTTCCCTGACGGTGACATCGCGAACTTTCAAAGGCAGGCTGCGGTGATGCCTGTAGGAGAACGGATCGCGTTCTGGGCCGAAAAATTCATCGGCACTCCCTATGATACCGACCCCCTCGGGGAATATGTTAGAAAAGAGGTGATCGTAGCGGACGAAAGAGTAGACTGCATGTATCTTACATTCAGAGCGGTCGAACTGGCCATGAGCAGGGACCCGGATGATGCGCGGGAGGTGGCGCTCAGCATGAGATTCAGGCATCGCGGGAAGGTCGAACATGGGGAAGTCATGAACTATGACGACCGGTTTCAATATGGCGAGGATATGCTTGAAAGCGGGAAGTGGGGGAAGGAAATAACTTCGGAACTGGGTGAAACCAGCACGATTACGACACCGGCGCGGAAGCCGGTCTCATTTGTGCCGGCAGGGGCCGTGGCAAAGGAGAACAACCTTTTCCGGAGCGGCGACATCGTTTTTTTTGTAAACACCCCCGCCAGGATAGCCGAAGGGATTATTATCGGACATATCGGGATCCTTAAGAGAGAGAAGGACGGCGTCTATCTGATCCATGCAAGCGGGACAAAGGGAGGGGGCGGAAAAGTCAAAAAAGTCTCTTTCCCTGATTACCTGCAGACAATGCCCTTTGCCGGGATACGGGTAAGCCGGTTCGGCACAGACGCACAGTAATCAGGATAAGAGGGTATCCTGATAAATCCGGCATAATATGTAATGAAAAAGGTCTGCAACCTAGTTATTCCTTCTTCTTTGATGTTTGGTCTTTTTGAGCAGCTTCTTGTGCTTGTGCTTGCTCATTTTCTTCTTACGCCATTTAACAACGCTCCCCACAGACTCACCTCCTTTCCTTTCGTGATTGGTAATGCGTGACGGGTAATGAGAAATGCCTTTTGCAGACTACCAATTACTCATCACGCATCACTGTCTTTCTGTATTCCTTCGCCTGGTCTATGAACGCCTCAAGCTGAATTTCCGTTGTCAACGATTCCGTCCCGTCATAAGGGAGACTCAGGCACGGGATTCCGAAGTCTGTGCCGACTCCCCGCATCAGCCCGCTTACGATCGTGCCCGGCATGCAGCCGAACGGCATCGCATTGATGATGCCTGATGCCCCTCTCGTGATTAGGTCGATGCTCTTGCCGATGCTGAGGATCGCCTCTCCTTCAAATGAGGAGTGGAGATAAGGACCAGCCTTTGCCAACAGCTCCTTCGAGTCGGGTTCATGAAGGTTCCGCAAGAACCCTTCAAAATTCTTGCCGAATCCGTGCTCGATCCTCTTCTGGAAGAATGTCTTCAGCAGAAGTTTAATCATACCAGACCAATCTTTTTTTATCAAGACCTTACGGAAAGCCATATGGTTGATGTAGCATATCCACTCCTCCACGGGGGACAGATATGCCTCGCCGCCCAGCGCCTCGACCTTTCTGACCAGGTCCTCATTCGAGAACCTGTTGGATCTTACGAATATCTCGCCGACGATGCCGATCAGCGGCTTGGGGTCACTGATTGTGCGCACGTGTTCGAAATCGGCCCGCGCCTTTCTGAGGAGGCTCTCGATATTACCATCGGCACCTCTTATCGATTTACATGCCTTCTGCAGATACTCCTCGTAAAGTTTATCCGAAGCGCCTTTTTCAACTTCGTAGGGCCTCGTTTCATGGAGACACTTGGTGAGCAGTTCTATTGCGATAATGCCCTGCCAGGACCTCATGGCGAAATTACCGCCGATGACTCCAAGGTGTTCGTAGAAGTTCTCGTCCTGGTTCGGGGACAGAACCGGGATGTCCTCGTATCCGAGTTCCCTTATCACCATACGATGAAATACATTATACTGCCCGAACCTGCAAGGCCCCGAACCTGAGGGCATGAAAAAAGCCGATTTGGCCGGCACAAACCCGGGTTCCCGGATCTTTCTCACCATATCGCCGGTGGTCACCGCGCAAGGGTAACACTCTTTCCCGGAGACAAACTTCTTCCCGAGATCGACCGCCTCTTTCGTAGATTGAGGAAGCACCTCTGCATCCGCACCGCAGTATTCAAAGGCCGCTGCCAGGGCAAATGCATGGTCGGACATGTGCGGGATGTAAACAGTCCGCTTGGA
>JAKAIZ010000050.1 GCA_021814065.1 Nitrospirota bacterium
TTCGTAAAAGAGGATCTTCCCGAGGGCCACCTTCTCCGGGGTTATCGGATTTTCGGCTGACGGCATGGATGCCGGCAAAGGACCGAGGACCTGTGATGCCCTCGTAATCAGGGCCTCGTCGTCGGCAGCGAATGTAGTGACCGGCATGGCAAACAAAAATATGAATAGCAAAAACCACGATTTGTTCTCTCTGAGTAACGGTGCTATCATGACTTCCTCCTTGCAATATCCGGACGTGTTGGTTTTTATTTACGTTTATCACGAAAAGGACCCATCTGCAAGCGGTAGTAGAGAATGGACATTCCGAACAACAGTCACAAAAGCTGGAGTATTTGAAGAAAGGAATTATGTGATCCCGCACGCGGGGCAGCTGAGGCCTTCGCCTAACTCTCCAGGCCCAAATCCATCGCGACCGCCTTAATGATAGAATCGTCGATAACAGGGTTTTTGAAGAGGTACCCTTCGAGGAGCGCATTGTCGCATATGGTATTGATAAGCCTCGGACTGCCGGTAGAGTATTTACTAATCAACTTTACGGCGGACTCCGTGAAAATATTGTCGCTGCAACAGGCGATCTTCAGCCGGTGGCCTATATACTCCCTGGTATTCTCCTCGGAGAATGCCTGCAGCCTTATCCTGATTGCCACCCTCTGTTTGAGCGGTTCGTCGAGGGAAAGCACCTGGTCGAGTTCCGGAAGTCCGAAGAATATGAAGTTCACCATCTTGCCCTGGGCGCTTTCCATGTTTAGAAGGCCCCTGAACTCCTCCATGATCTCCCGCGAGTTCAGCATCTGGACCTCGTCCATGAGGACAACGGCCTTCTTGCCTTCCTCGCTGATCTCATGCAGTCTCCTATAGATGCTGCCGAGAAGTTCGATCTTGTCGTCAAACATGTCCTTTACGCCCAACTGGATTGCGAACTTTTTGAACAACCATTCGGAACTTACAGATGAGTGGATGATCACAAGCAGGGCGGCCTCATAATTCTCCTCATCGAGTTCTTCCAGCAGCTTCCGTGCAAGGGTCGTTTTGCCGGCGCCGATATTGCCGATAACCACCGCGAGACCTTTCTTCGTGTCGATGGCATACTTCAGTTTTGCGATCGCCTCGGACTGCTGCGGGCTGTTATAGTAGAACCTGCTGTCCACGACGTTCGAAAAAGGGTGTTCGCTGAGTTTGTAGTACTCTAAATAATCCACTTTTGCTCCGTTTTAATCATCGGCCAGGAGTAGGCGACTGATTTCCCGATTTCTATCTTAACAGATCCGCAAAAAATACGCAGTAGGACTACAGGTAGGACACCCTGTCTTTTTTCGGCTTAGGTTTTTCGCCCTCGCCGCTCTTGCCGAGCTGTGCCCCGATCTGGCTTACCTTCTCTGAAACCCCCCTGAATCTGGCGTTCCAGCCGAATACCTCGGTGTACAGGTCGAGCGCCTCCTTCAGGTTTTTGTTCTTTTCATGCGCCTCCGCAAGGTCGTACTTCACCGACCAGTATGAATCGTCCCTGTCACTCATCTGGGTGAGCACCTTGCCGAGGACGTCGATAACGAGAGAATACATTCCTTTTTCCATATAACAGACGGCGAGCATCGTGGAGGACTGCAGAAACCGTTTGGGATCGTTCCTCGACGTCTGGAACTCCTTAATCGCATCATCGATCAGCCCCATTTCTTTGTATGCTATCCCAAGATTGTAACGGGTTTCGGAGTCCTCATCACCGAGTTCTTTTTCGAGTCCTTTCTTGAACTCCTGAAAGATCTCGAGGACATCGTTGTCGAGTTCGGGTTCGGGCATTTCCTGGGCATCGACAAGATCTTGTTCCGAAAAAGTGAAGTCTTCGAAATCCGCATCAGGAGGTTGTTTTTCCGGGAGTTCCTCTTCCGGCCGGGGCTCTTCCCTTATCTCAATTTCTAAGCCGGGTGTTGTGAAGGTCTCTTCAGTCCCGCCGGCCGCCTCGCCGGGGAGTTCTTCCTCCCGTCCCCGCAGGTCGACGGACGGCATCTCCGGTGCCTCCTCCACCTCGGACAGTTGCCCGAGGTTCGTCAGCCTCTCGGCCACCTCCGGGTTTTCGGGAAAGAGCGTATGGAGCCTTTCAAGTATCTTCGCCGCCTCCTGTGTGAGCCCTTGCCGCACGTAGAAATCGGCTTCAGCAATCTCATCCTCGTAATCTTCTATATCCGGTTCCCCTGTCCCGGGCTGTCCGAACTGAGGTGATTCAGCAGCATAGGAAGTAGGCTCGATAAAGGAAGCAGGCTCCCCGCTGGGGGCGGGAACGCTCCTCTCTGCCAGTCTCGGATCTTCAGGGGCAATATCGGCCGCTTCCCTAAGCATCTTTTCGGCCAGCTCAAGGTCGCCCTTCCGCTTGAAGAGCTCGTTCAGAATAAGACATTCAGTAACCGCAGACTCCTTGTCGGAGGTATCTACATATAAGGTCTTCAGCCGGGAGTGGATATCCGTGTTCCGGGGGTTCCTCGATTTCAGCCCCTCAAGGATCTTGATAGCTTCGTTCAGAAGACCATACCGCGAGAATATGTCTGCCTCGGTCAGGATCTCTTCCTCTGTCTTTTCCTCCCCGGCCTCGCCGACGCTCCCTTCTTCTTCAGCCTCAGTCTCTTTTAAATCCTCCGGAGCTTTTTCTTCCTCAGGTTTTCGCTCGAACTCCTCTATCAGTTCCCGCACCCGGACGTCCCCGGGGTTCACTTCGATGGCTTCCCGGTAACAACCGAGGGCATCATCGGTCATCCCGTTTTCTTTCAGGGCGTCTCCCAAACAGGCAAGTTCGGCCGCTACGGATCCCAGATCTCCCTTAAGCCGATGCAGCGAGACGAGCCGTTTGCCTGTCTCGAGAGGGTCAACATCCCGGAACAATTCAAGAAGTCGAACGGGCTCTTCGTAATTTTCCTGAAGTATCATTTCGTCGATAACCGGCAGATAGAATTCCCAAGCCCTTCTCTTCGGGCCCTTCTTGAGGAACATATCTCCGAGCAGGCTCCTGGCCCTCATGTTGTCCGGTTCGATCTCAGAGACCTTGCGGAGACAATCTTCCGTGGTTTCATAGTTTCCGGCATTCAGCGAAAGCTCAGCATACCGGAAGAGTACGTCAGTGTCGTCAGGGAAGTTGCCGGCCACCTCCTTCATGGCTGCCACTGCGTTACTGATCTCTCCCGATTTCTCGTATAGTTGGGCAATCCCGATCGCAGCCTCCTTGCTCATCGGGTGCAGCTCGGTGACTTTATGATAATATTCTCTGGCCTTGGGGATGTCGCCTTTTGCCTCGTATGTCCTTGCGATGGAAAGATATTCTTTTACCGCATCCGATTTCAGACCCTCCTTGAGGAATATCTCGGCGACCTTGTTCCTAAGCGGGACATTGGAAGGAGAAAGCGAAAGTATCTTCTGGTAGATGTCCAGCAGCCTGTCTTTCTTTCCCTCCTTCGAAAGGCTGTCGGCAGCCGCCAGGTAATACTTTGTCGCGTCAGTGGTCAGGCCCTTTTCTTCGCTGAGCTCGCCGAGCGCGCACAAGGCATCCGCATCAGCCTGGCTGATGTTCAGGACTTTTTTGTATAGGGCCAGCGCCTTAAGCGAAAACCCCTCTTTGCGGAAATAGCCGGCCGCGTGATGGTAGGATTCTATAGCATTTTTCTTGTCGCCCTTCTTCAAATAGAGGTCTCCGACCATATTGTACGTATTGCCGTCCGGAGACTCCTTGATAAGCTTGTCCCATTCGGCAATGGCCTTATCAACCTGCCCCCTGGCAAGATACTTCTGTGCCTCTTTCATTATTGCGGTCTTGTCAGCCATTTTGGTTACATTCAATATTATCTCAGTATGGTGAAAAGAGTCAATGTTACGGACACTTAGAATAGGCTATCCCGTTTCCCCGGACCGGGCAAAAAGCGCCTACTTTTTTGCCACATCCGCCTCTTTGTTGCATGTATCCATGCAACTATAAGGTCAATTTGACAGGTTTTTCTGTTTTGTGGTTTAATAAGATCGCCTTTAAAATAACCCCGTGAGGTTAATAAGGTAAAGGAGTCAGTCTCGTGCACTTCGCTCGCAATCTCAGTTCAGTCCCGTGTCCCCTCTCATGTTCAGGGGGACAGCTCGATTTTTCCCGTGGAAAATATCCCATTGTTTTGCATTTCGAAGGGAATCGCCGTGTCTAAGGTACTTCTGAACAAAGAAGACATCGGGCGGATCATTACGAGGATGGCCCACGAAATAATAGAAAAAAACAAGGGCGTGAGTTCCCTCTGTCTGATCGGGATACAGAGGGGCGGGGTCCATCTGGCCGGAAGGCTTGCAGCCAGGCTGCAGGAGATCGGCGGCCAGAATATTCCGGTAGGGGCATTGGATATCGCCCTTTACCGGGACGACATCGCGGTGCGGAAAGAACAGCCCGTGGTACGGAGGACGGAAGTTGCCTTCGAGATCAACAACGAAAAAGTCGTGCTCGTCGATGACGTGCTCTTCACCGGGCGGTCTATACGGGCGGCGATGGACGCGGTGATGGACTTCGGACGGCCGTCCGCGATCCAGCTGGCGGTGCTGGTGGACAGGGGACACCGGGAACTGCCGATCAAGGCTGACTTTGTCGGGAAGAACGTCCCCACTTCAATCGAGGAAACCGTCAAAGTCGAGTTTGAGGAGGACGGGCTTGAAGACAGGGTGGTGCTCGAATGGGTCTGAAGTCTAAAGACCTCATCGGCATCAAGGCGCTCGATGCCGCAGATATCGAACAGATACTGGACACGGCTGCCGGCTTCAAGGACGTGCTGGGCCGCGACATAAAGAAAGTGCCCGCCCTAAGGGGCAAAACGACGGTGAATCTCTTTTATGAGCCATCCACTAGGACAAGGACCTCCTTCGAACTCGCGGCCAAGAGGCTGAGCACCGACGTAATAAATTTTTCCGTTTCCACCAGCAGCGTCGTCAAAGGAGAGTCGCTCAGGGATACGGCGTTGACGATCCAGGCGCTCGGCGCTGATTTTATCATCGTCAGACATTCCTGCTCAGGCGTCGCCCATTTCCTCGCGAACAACCTCGACGCTTCTGTAGTGAACGCCGGGGACGGGACGAATGAACATCCTACTCAGGCCCTCCTTGATCTATTCACCATACGGGAAAAGAAAGGCATCATCAGGGGCCTGGAGGTAGCGATCGTCGGCGACATACTTCACAGCAGAGTGGCCAAGTCGAACATCTATGCGCTTAAAAAGATGGGCGCTGGAGTCAGGCTGATAGGGCCGCCGACTCTGGTGCCTGATGTCTTGAGAGACCTTGACGTGGAGATATACTCCGATATGGAGAAGGGCCTGAAAGGTGCCGACATTGTGATGATGCTCAGGATACAGGTTGAGCGGCAGGGAAAAGGTTTTTTCCCGACGACCGTCGAATATTTCAGAAATTGGGGGCTGACCCCGGAACGGCTCGCCGGGGCGAAGAAGAGCGCCCTCGTGATGCACCCGGGGCCGATGAACAGAGGTGTTGAGATCTCCTCTGATGTCGCCGACGGGATGAGGTCAGTGATCCTTGACCAGGTGACGAACGGCCTGGCGGTGAGGATGGCGGTCCTCTATCTTCTGGCGGGGGTGAGGGAATGAAGGTAGTGATCAAAAACGGACGCGTCATCGACCCTTCTCAGGGCATCGACGGTGTCTGCGATCTGGCGATAGAAGACGGGAAGATCAAAGAAGTGAAAAGTGAAAAGTCAAGGGGTAAAAGTCAAAAGCATGAAAACAACAGGGGAACAAAAGAGATCGATGCGTCCGGGAAACTGGTTCTTCCGGGTCTCGTCGATCTCCATGTCCATCTCCGGGAGCCGGGATACGAGTATAAGGAGACGATCCGGACCGGGACTACGGCCGCTGTCAGAGGCGGAATTACCTCGGTCTGCTGTATGCCGAATACGAACCCCGTCAATGACAATTCGAGTGTGACTGAGTTCATCCTGAAGAAGGCTGCCTCTGAAGGGGCGTGCCGGGTATTTCCGATAGGCGCCATTACCAAGGGGCAAAAGGGCGAGGAACTCGCCGAGATGTCGATCATGTACGAGGCGGGATGCGTTGCTTTTTCGGACGACGGCAGGCCGGTCATGGACAGTCTGATGATGCGGCGGGCGATGGAGTATTCGAGGATACTGAAAGTGCCTCTTATTTCGCACTGCGAAGATCTCGCATTGTCCGCAGGCGGAGTGATGCACGAGGGGTTGCTGTCGGTGACGCTAGGACTCAAGGGCATCCCGCCGCAGGCAGAAGAGGTCATGGTGGCAAGGGACATCGCACTGGCTGAACTCACGGGCGGCAGGCTGCATATCGCCCACGTGTCGACCGAAGGATCGGTGGCGCTTATCCGGTCCGCGAAGAAGCGCGGCATGGCCGACGTTACGGCAGAGACCTGCCCCCATTATTTCAGTATCACCGAGGAGGCTGTCGGCAACTATGACGCCAACGCGAAGGTGAATCCTCCGCTGAGGAGCAGAAAGGATGCCGAGGCGATAAAGCAGGGACTCCATGACGGCACGATAGATGTGATTGCCACTGACCACGCACCCCACCACAGAGACGAAAAGCTCGGAGAATTCGACTTTGCTCCGTCCGGGATTTCGGGACTCGAAACTTCGCTTGGTCTGAGTATGAGACTAGTGGATGAAGGCGTGCTCACATACTCCGGACTCGTCGAAAAGATGGCTTTGAAACCCTCCGGGATCATCGGGATCGACCGGGGCACCCTGAGGCCGGGTGCCGAGGCGGACGTTGTTGTGGTCGACTGCTCCAGGGAATACAGGGTCGACGCCGGGGAGTTTCTCTCGAAAGGAAAAAATACTCCCTTTGGCGGATGGACGCTCTCCGCGAAACCGGTGCTCACAATCTCTCTTGGAAGGATACACGAATGGGAATGAAGGCGTTGTTGGTCCTTGCAGACGGAATGGTCTTCGAAGGCAGGGGGTTCGGAGCGGAAGGAGAAACGATTGGGGAGGTGGTCTTCAATACCTCGATGACGGGGTATCAGGAGATACTGACCGATCCGTCCTATAAAGGCCAGATCGTGACGATGACCTACACCCAGATAGGCAACTACGGGATAAACGAAGAGGACATCGAATCCGCAGGCGGAATAAAAGCGGAAGGGTTTGTCGTGAAAGAGGGATGCGATTTCCCGAGCAACTGGCGGTCCTCCGGAACCCTGGCGGAATACATGAAAAAGAGCGGGGTCGTGGGTATCCAGGGGATAGACACGAGGGCGCTGACGAGACACCTGAGGAACCACGGTGCCCAGATGGGCATTATCTCTACGGCGGATACCGATCCTTCGCGTCTCCTCGATAAGGTGAGGGCACATCCCGGGATATCGGCCTTCGATCTCGTAAAAGACGTTACGACGAAGGAAAAGTACCGGTGGACCGAAGGCTGCTGGAAATGGTGCACGGAAGAAGTAAAAAGCCTGAAGAGAGAAGTCAGGGATAAGGAGTCAGGAGTCAGAATCGAGAAAAGCACCGAATCGTACCCTTCATCCCTCACGCCTCGCTCCTCGCTCTCCGTCGTCGTCTACGATTTCGGGATCAAGTTCAATATACTGAGAAACCTTGTCGAGGCAGGTTTTGACGTGACAGTTGTACCTGCCCAGACGCCGGCGGAGAAGGTGCTCGAGATGGACCCCGACGGCATAATCCTGAGCAACGGCCCCGGCGACCCCCAGACGGTCACCTATGCGATAGAGGCGGCGAAAAGGCTGATCGGGGAAAAGCCGATATTCGGGATCTGCCTCGGCCACCAGATCCTCGGCTTGGCGATGGGCGGCAGGACGTACAAACTTAAATTCGGCCACCACGGCGGCAACCATCCGGTGAAAGACCTGGCCACTGACAGGGTCGAGATCACCTCGCAGAACCATAACTACTGCGTCGACATCAGGAGCCTCGGCGGCAAGGTAAGACTGACCCATACGAACCTTTACGACGGGACCGAAGAGGGGATGAGTCATCTGGAATATCCTGTCTTTTCGGTGCAGCATCATCCGGAGGCAGGTCCCGGACCTAACGATTCGGCCCACCTGTTCAGGAGGTTCAGGGATATGATAAAAAACGGCGGGACATGGCAATAACGAAGGAGAAAGGCTACATGCTTACCAGCAAGGATGGCGCACTCGTCTTCAGGACGTCTCTTTTTTCAGCCGAAAGAGAAAGCGTGCTGCATAAGGGGATTTACAGCAAGGACTTCGCATCGGCACTTTCTTCTCTTTCGATCGCCTGCCTCGTCTATGCGGCGCTGGCCTTGAATTACAGGAGGACGATTTTATTTCACGTCGTGTTTGCGATCATCTTTATCGGCGGGTATCCCCTCTTCAGGACGTTCGTCTTTAAAGACAGGTTTCTTGAGGCTCTCTTAGATCGCACCAGGGGGCTTGCCGAGATATCGGTGACCGGCCTGATAAAGAGGGAAACGGAGAGCCTTCCCCTTTCGGCGGTGAAGAACGTACTGATAGAAAGCAAGAAGATCGGGGTCGAAAACCCTGATGCGGTCGAGTTTGTCGAAAAGATCTCTGCACAGCACGGAACGGTCATCCCGGGTTTCGGCGAAGAGAAGACTTTTTTTATGCTGAAGCTGAAGCTTGCCGATGGCACCGACAGGATGATCTATGCGGACACGGAGATGCAGGGCGTGATCGATGCGCATGAGGAGATAAAGAATTTTCTGGAGGCTCGTCCGGGTGAACGGCAGCACGACAGAGGCACGACGCTGAAAAATTCTTGAATGACGACGGGATTAAATTATATTCACATGGATGCAGGCATGAGTCTGGGTTTCTCTTGAAAAACGGCTGGCTGGCCTCACTGGAGATATTCAAAGTGTCGCAGGCAAGCCTTTTTCATCGCCCCGCCTCTGTGCGCTGCGGATTTTTTTCGGTTCATTGGATTTCATGTATAAAATACGATGCGGTCAATAAATAATTCACGAGTGAGAGGTTAACTTGCCGAAGAGAGAAGACATCAAGAGCATACTGATCATAGGGTCCGGTCCGATCGTGATCGGCCAGGCCTGCGAGTTCGATTACTCGGGCACCCAGGCCTGCAAGGCCTTGCGCGACGAGGGCTACAAGGTAATCCTCGTCAATTCCAATCCTGCGACGATAATGACCGATCCCGAGACAGCAGACGTCACCTACATCGAGCCTCTCACCTCCGAGATCCTCGAACTGATCATCAAAAAAGAGCGCCCAGATGCGGTGCTTCCGACGATGGGAGGACAGACCGCATTGAACCTGGCGGTCGAGCTTGCGGAAAAGGGCGTGCTCGACAAATACGGGATAGAACTGATCGGCGCGAAGCTCCACGCCATCAAGAAGGCCGAGGACAGAGAACTGTTCAAGGAGGCGATGGCGAAGATCGGGCTCGAAGTCCCGAAGAGTGCGGCGGTCATCAGCGTGAGGGAGGGGATGGATGCGATAGGGGAGATCGGTTTCCCTACCATACTCAGGCCTGCGTTTACGCTGGGGGGCACAGGCGGAGGCATCGCGTATAACAAGGAAGAATTTGTGGAGCTGCTCGACAAGGGGCTCAAGCTGAGCCCGGTGCAGCAGGTACTGATAGAGGAATCGGCGCTCGGCTGGAAGGAATACGAACTCGAGGTGATGCGCGACAAGAAGGACAACGTGGTGATCGTCTGCTCGATAGAGAACTTCGATCCGATGGGTATCCATACGGGCGATTCGATCACCGTCGCCCCTGCCCAGACGCTTACGGACAAGGAGTACCAGAGGATGCGGGACGCCTCGATCGCGATCATCAGGGAGATCGGCGTGGATACAGGTGGATCGAACATTCAGTTTGCGCTGAATCCTGAAGACGGAAGGATGGTCGTCATCGAGATGAACCCCAGGGTATCCAGGAGTTCCGCACTTGCCTCGAAGGCGACCGGCTTCCCGATAGCCAAGATCGCGGCAAAGCTCGCCGTCGGGCTCACCCTCGATGAGATCAGGAACGATATCACCAGGGAGACACCCGCCTCATTCGAGCCGACCATAGACTATGTCGTGACGAAGTTCCCCCGCTTTGCCTTCGAGAAGTTCCCGGAGGCCGATCCCGTGCTCACGACCCAGATGAAGTCAGTAGGCGAGGTGATGTCGATCGGAAGGACATTCAGGGAGTCCCTGCAGAAGTCTCTGAGGAGCCTCGAATCCGGAAGCTACGGTATTGAAGAAGTCGCCGGCGATCCCGAGAAGATCAAGACAAAGTTGAAGATACCCGGGGTCGAGAGGTTCTGGTATGTCGGCCAGGCGTTCCGCTCGGGGATGAGCGTCGGCGAGATCCATGAACGTACAGCGATAGACCCGTGGTTCCTCCACCATATGAAGGAGATTGTAGAGGCGGAGGGAAGGATCAAAGAGCATGGCGCAAAGATAGAAAAGAGAAGCGAGACGGCCCCATTCGCTATGCCCTCTGCTCCATACTCTTTCCCTCCTGACTTATTGCGCGAGGCCAAAGAGAACGGTTTCTCCGACAAGAGGCTTTCGCAGTTGCTTCAGTGCAGCGAGGCCGATATCAGGAACCTTCGGAAGACGCAGGGTATCCGTCCCGTCTACAAGATGGTCGACACCTGCGCCGCCGAGTTCGATGCTTATACGCCGTACCTCTATTCGACGTATGAAAGACCTTTTTATAAAATAACGACGGGCAAGGGCGGGGTCACCTCGCCCGACGTAGGGGGACGGCATGCCGTCCCCCTACAATCCGCCGCGCCTGAATCCGAGGCGAACCCGACGGCAAAGAAAAAGATCGTGATCCTCGGCTCCGGACCCAACAGGATCGGTCAGGGGATAGAGTTCGATTACTGCTGCGTCCATGCGGTCTTCGCGCTCCGCGAACTCGGATATGAAGCGATTATGGTCAACTGCAACCCCGAGACAGTTTCCACCGACTACGATACCTCGGACAGGCTCTATTTCGAACCGCTCACTATCGAGGATGTCCTGAATATCCTCGACGCAGAGAACCCCGAAGGCGTGATCGTCCAGTTCGGGGGCCAGACGCCGCTGAAGCTCGCGGTGCCTCTCGAAAAGGAAGGCATACGGATACTCGGGACTTCTCCGGATTCGATCGACAGGGCGGAGGACAGGAAGAGGTTCAAGACGCTCCTCCATAAGCTCGATCTCCGGCAGCCCGAGAGCGACACGGCGATGTCCGTCGAAGAGGCGGTCGAAGCGGCGCAGAAGATCGGATATCCGGTGATGGTGAGGCCTTCCTATGTCCTGGGCGGAAGGGCGATGGAGATAGTCTATGACGAGGATTCGATCCGCAACTATATGGAGCGGGCCGTGAAGGCTTCGCCTGAACATCCTATCCTTGTGGATAAATATCTCAGCGATGCCGTAGAAGTCGACGTAGACGCAGTCTCGGACGGCGCTGACGTGGTGGTCGGCGGCGTGATGGAGCATATAGAAGAGGCAGGCATCCATTCCGGCGATTCCGCGTGTTCCCTCCCTCCCTATTCGCTGAGCGCCGAAATCACGGAAGAGATCAAGCGTCAGACGAAGGCGCTGGCGAAGGAATTGGAAGTCATCGGGCTTATGAACGTGCAGTTTGCGGTGAAGAAAGACGAGATCTATATCCTCGAGGTGAACCCGAGGGCCTCACGGACGGTCCCCTTTGTGAGCAAGGCCACCGGCGTCCCGCTCGCTAAGATCGCGGCCAAGGTGATGACGGGGAAGACTCTGAAGGAGCTCGGGTTCACTACGGAAAAAACAATCGGTCATATCGCGGTAAAGGAGGCTGTCTTCCCCTTCGACAAGTTCCCGGGCGTCGATACGATACTCGGGCCGGAGATGAAGTCTACCGGCGAGGTGATGGGCATAGACGAGGACTTCGGGAGGGCGTTCGCAAAGTCCCAGATCGCGGTGAACAACAGGATACCGCTTTCCGGCAAGATCGTGATCAGCATCAGAGACGAGGACAAACCCGGTATATGCGATCTCGTCCGGAGGCTTTTCGCCGTAGGTTTTTCGGTCATCGCCACGAAAGGGACGGCGGCGTTCCTCGACGAAAAGGGGCTCCCGGTCGAGGTGATCAACAAGGTGGCCGAGGGCAGGCCTCATATCGTCGATCTTATCAAGAACAAGGAGATCGTCTTCGTCATTAATACGGTGAGCGGCGCGCAGGCGCAGAAGGACTCTTTTTCGATCAGACGGTCCGCGCTGCAGTACGGCGTGCCGTATACTACGACGGTCGCGGGGGCGCGTGCGGTCGTCAATGCGATCGAATCGCTCAAAAAGAAAACGATCAACATCAAGTCGATCCAGGAGTATCATCGCAAGGGATAGGGGATTCTTAGGTAAGTTGTGCCTTTTATTCTGCGGTGCTAAGATATTTCGGCAGTGGGTCAGTTAACTGCCCCGCTCCCTTGCAAATCCCCACCTGCCGTGGTATTTTTCTGGTATCATTACGGAAAGTCCCGAATCGCCGACCCTTATCCGGAGGTAGTATATGTCCAAAATAGACGAAAGGCTCCCGCTGCTCCAGAACGCCCCGATAGACGGCAAGATCGTCCTCGTGAGGTTCGACCATAACGTCGTCAAAAACGGCGTCATCAGGGACCCATACCGGATCGACCGCACGCTCGGCACGCTTTACAACATCGTCGAGAGGGGAGGCAGGCCGGTCCTCATGACCCACATAGGTAGGCCGAAGGATAAGAAGACCGGAGAGATCAGGTGCAGGGAAGAGGAGTCGGTCAGGCCGATCGTCGATTACCTCGAACGTAAGCTCCATATAAAATTCCACATCCCCGAATTCGCCTCAGGCCCCGGATGCGGCATCACCGGCATCGACACTTCGATCAATCACGCCATCAGGGTCCTGAAAGACAGGCGGATCGGCTGCATCTATCTTCCGAACACGCGCTGGTTTCAGGCGGAAGAGACTGCAGACGTGGAGGCGCGCGACAAACTGGCCCACCAGCTAGCGGGACTCGCGGACATCTTCGTCAACGACGCCTTCGGGTCCTGGCAGCCGCATGTCTCAACGTACGACATAACCAAATATCTCCCGTCTTTCGCAGGCTTTCTCATGCAGGAAGAGATCGTGAACCTCGATTACGTGCTCAAGCCTGCAAGGCCGTTCACCGCAGTCGTCGCCGGCTCGAAATACGACACCAAGATAGGGCCTCTCTATGCGATCTATAAGAAGGCAGACAGGCTTATCCTAGGCGGGGTCATCTATAACACCTTCCTCTGCGCCAAATACGGCGTCAGGATCGCGGGCGTGACCGAAAAAGACATCGAGGCCGCCAGGGAGCTTGTGGCGATGGACGAAAAAGACGGCAAGATCGTTGAACTTCCCTACGTCGTCGAGTCGGACATCCTCGAGGGCAAGGTCGCAGGCAGATTCAGGACCCTCTCGCTGAAGGATTTCAAAAAGGGAAACAGCTACGGATACATCCTCGACATCGACAGGGAATCTTTTTCAGACAAGACGGTCCTCGACTCGATCCTCCATTCGAGCACCATCTTCGTCAATGCGGTGATGGGGTTGACCCCCCACTTTTACGATGGGTCTCAGGCGCTCGACGAAACGATCGACAGAAACACCCACGCCAAGAAACTTTACGGCGGCGGCGATACGCTCCAGGAGTTCAAGGACCTCTGTCCGGGTCTTTACCTTTCGGTCCTCGATAATGCACAATATTATTTTTTTACGGGAGGCGGTACCGTGCTTACGGCGATTGAGCAGGGCACGCCTTACGGGCTGAAACCTGTCCAGGGGCTTATCGAAAACGGCGGCAGGACGCCGTCGTGATGGCGGGCATGGCTGCTGCGGCAGGGGACAGCGGAATGACACCTTACTAATGGACGTATTAAAATAGCAGGACACTTATTTAGGACTCAGCCATCTTATAGAAGGAGGTCTTATGGCATCCATAAAAAGAATCGGAGTAATCACAAGCGGAGGTGACTGCGGCGGCCTGAACGCCGTGATCAAAGGGGTGGCGCGCGAGGCCTATTCCCGGGGCATCGAGTCTGTTGTCATCCCAAACGGCTATGCAGGTCTTTATAACCTGGTCGACCTCGGCGAGGTCGTTCTGCTCAGTGCCGAGAGGATAAGCAAGATAGAGGCTTCGCTTGCAGGGTCCGAGGCCGGGCATTCCCGGGTAAAGATAAGCAAGATAGATGACCCGCAGAAGTATGAGCGGATAAAGAAGGGGCTCAAGAAGTTCGGGATCGACGCCCTGATCATAAGCGGCGGCGACGATACCGGAAGCGTCGTGGTAGACCTTTCCGCCCGGGACATACCCTGCGTTCATGTCCCCAAGACGATGGATCTGGACCTGCAGCCCTACAGCGTGGGAGGGGATTCGGCCATCAACAGAATCGCGACCTTCGCGAGGGACCTCAAGACAACTGGTATGAGCCATAACCGGGTGGTAGTGATAGAGGTCTTCGGCCGGTACGTGGGGCACACCGCATTCCGGGGAGGCGTCGGCGCAGAGGCCGACTGTATACTGATACCTGAAATCCCCGTAGATTTCGACGTCGTCTATGAAAATATGAAAAGCACTTACTTCAACAGGATATTGAGAAGCGACGTGAAGGCCGGCACCTATATCATCGTAGTTGCCGAAGGGCTTAAAAACGCAAGCGGGGAGATGCTCTACGACGAATCGGCAGGAGTAGATGCCTTCGGTCATAAGAAACTCGCCGGGGCCGGCAAATACGTGAGACAGCAACTCGAAAAGAGGCTGAAGTCCGATCCGGACGTCCCGAAATTCATGAAAGAGACGGGAATGTTAGTTCCCGGCATCTATGTAATACCCGAGGTGAGAGAGGTGACGCCGGGCCACCTTGTGCGCTCCGGCGGTTCCTCTGCATATGATGTGAACTTCGGCTACCGTGCGGGAGCGGCGGCGGTGCTCCTGCTTCTTGCGGGAAAGACCGGCAGTACGGTAGTGGACCTCACAGGGAAGAAGATCGAATACGTCTCCACGGCCGAGGCTATCAAGAGAAGGGAAGTCGACCTCACCGAAATAGCCCTTTTTGAGGGCCTCGGCATCTGCTTCGGACGAAAGCCGGAGAAGTTTGCATACGAGTTGTCAGAGGTGAAGGGGCTGATCGAAAGGCGTCTTTAAGAGCGGTTTTTCCCCGTAATAAAAGAAGGGGCCTGATGATTCAGACCCCTTCTTTGTCAACCGATGCGCTAATTCTTGCCGATCAGCGCCTCCAGCGTCTTTGCATCGCGATATCCCGAAACGACCCTGCCGTCTGGCATGATAAGTGTCGGGGTGCCTGAAATACCGAGCTTCTTGCCGAGCTTGATATTGTCGTCGACAGCCGGGGCCTTGCATCTGGCCTTGGGAATCGCCTTTTTCTCGAATGCCGCATCGAGGAGCGCGAGGGATTTTTCACAGACTATCGCCCTTGCCTTCGCGGCCGCGTCCTTGTGGATCGGCAAGGGGAACATCTTGATATAGAAAGCGATGTCTTTTCTCTCCGCAACGACCTTCTTCAACTCCTGGTGGATCTTAGCGCAGAACGGGCATTCCGGATCGGTGAAAACGATGATCTTCTTCTTGGCGTTCCTGTCGCCCATCACGAGCGCATCGCCGAGAGGTATCTGTGAGACATTGATCCTGTTGAGGTCCTCTTCTCTTTCCCTTGTGAGGTTCTTTTTTGCCTTGATATCCACGATCTGACCGGTGATGAGATATCTCTTGGTGAAGTCGAGGTAGACCGGCCCTTTCCTTCCGTTTGAATCGATGTCGATCTCCCACATTGCCTTGAGAGGGGTCATTTTGATGTCGAGCACCTTTATCGTCGGGGCTATCTGTTTCAGCAGGGCGGCCGCCTCTTCTTTTTTCAGGGTGTGGCACTTTGCACAGTTTTCACCCCTGCTGCTGAAGCCGTAGGAGTGTGAGGCGGAGAACAATAGGAGTACCAACACCAAAACAACTATACGATCGTAGCGCATCAATCTACCTCCAAAAGAATTTATAAAAAAATTATTTGCTATTTGACATTCAGATAAGGCCTGACGTCTTTCTGAAAGTCGAGGCCGGTAAAGTAGTTCCCTATCGCGGTCCTGTATTCGCCGACCGATCTCATCGCTGCGGCTGCAAGTGCAAACCTCTGCTGCAGTGCGATCATCCCCCCGTTAGCCTTCAGCGAAGCGATGAAATTACCGTACTGCGCGGGCGCCGTAAGGACGGCGATGCTGTGCCAGTTTTTTGCGGAGGCCATCGTCATCGCAGGGCCCCCTATGTCTATATTCACCCTTGCCGTCTCCGATGTTGTCCCCTCTTTCGCAATCACGGAGGTGAAGGGATAGAGGTTGCCGACGAACACGTCGAAGTATACTCCCGGACTGCCGCCCATTGAAGCGAGGGTCTTGTAGAGATATTCCTCGTGTGCCGGGTTGCCTCTTTCTGCGAGAAGCCCGGCGTGTATCTTCGGGTGTAACGTTTTTACGAGTCCCCCTTCCATTTCCGGAGCGCCGGTGAAGTCCTCGACCGATGTGTAGTTTTTTGCCGCGTTCCGACCCAGTATTTCTGCGATCTTCTTTCCGGTCCCCCCGGTAGAATAGAACTTCACGCCGGGATTGAGATCGAGTATGCCCTTTACGAGGACGTCGAGCCCGTTCTTATCGAAGACACTCACCAACACATGGGAGGGCTTTATCAGGTCGACCACCTGGTAGATATTCTCTCTGATGCTCATCAGTTCCCCCTCTTTTCCATTATTTGCCGCCGTTTATATTAAAACACCGCGATTGGATTTATCCATCCCGTGCGAGGCCATCGACTACCATCTCGGCCACGGTCTTTTTATAGCGGCCACCGAAGCCGGTCAACCTCCTCAATTCGATTTCGATCGCGGCCATTCCGGAATAAAATCCGGTCCTGTCCAGTTCCGGTCCGGTCAGCTTCTCTACGGCTTCTTCTGCGAATCTATGGCAGCCAGGCCCGGTCTGCACGATCCCCTGCTTTCTCACAATATGCGGAATGCCGTGGAGCCTGCAGATCATCGGACGGGATGAGTAGACCGCGCAGAGCCCCCCGAAACAGAGCGGACACATGGCACGGCCACCGGCGCCCTGCAGGTCCTGCAGGCGGTGCAGACGAACAGTCTTCCTGGCTTTGTCCAGCATCTTTGCGGCGGTCTGCCCGTCGATAGTGCGCAGGCCATCAAGGAGAAAGAAGTGCTCGGCAAGCGTATAATGATAAAACCGCTCCTCGCAGCAGCTCTCGGAACACCCGCGGCATTCGAAACCGGCGCGTTTCGCGGCACGTGCGTATGCCTCGTCCATCGAAGCGCAGAGGTCCCTGATTTTTTCTATGAAGGGAAGGAGGGTCGAGTCTCGCAGGTCAGGCAGCTGAGCGGCCAACCTCAGACCCTGTTACATGAGCGGTTCGATATCTTTTCCCAGGTCTTTTCGTCGATCTCCTCGATATATTCGGCCACACCGAATCTTCTGCCGCATTCCATGCAGCGCAGAGAGACGCTGCGTCAGCCGAAGGAGAGGTGAAGTGCCCCCTCGCAGTGGCGGCACTTCAGGCCGAGTCCATTGCCCTGGTCAGACATGCCGTTATTTTAGCGCATTTGCATCGCTTTTGTGAACAGACTGCCCCGAGTTGGAGTATAATTAATCTACTCTTATGTTGCGCAATGTACGGGCGGAGCTGCTGAACAAAGCCATAAAAGCCCTCCAAACGGATCGGCGGGCAAGCGGCAGGATTTGAGGGAGGGCATAGGATATGCGCATCGAAAATATCGTGGTCGGTCAGCTGGACGTGAACTGTTATATCGTTGCAGGAGAATCTTCGCCCGATGCGATCGTCATCGATCCGGGGGATGAGTTTGAAAGGATTGCCGGCCTGCTCGACGACAAGGGGCTGAGGCCCGGATATATTGTATTCACACACGCCCATTACGACCACGTCTGCGCAGCAGGGGAACTCAAATCCAGGTACGGTGCGCCTATCGTGATGCATGAAGAGGAAAGGGACACTTACAGGATGACTAAGGAGCTCTGCATGTCCTGGGGCTTCGGCGAAGAGGATTTCCCCCCTGCCGGCATGGTTGTGAAGGACGGCGGCGAGATCGTGCTTGGCGATCTCGTCTTCAGAGTGATCCATACGCCGGGCCATACACCGGGCAGTATCTGTCTCTACGGGGAAAAGGCCCTTTTCACGGGGGACACGCTTTTTAAAGGATCAGTCGGAAGGACGGACCTTCCGGGAGGGAGCACGGATATGCTTATGGCATCTCTCAGAAAGATCTCGTCGCTGCCGCCGGAAACGAGGGTCTTCAGCGGCCATGGCGAAGAAACAACCATCGGCGAAGAGTTGAAGAACAATCCGTTCCTGGGAGGCGGAAGGTTCAGGATGATGCCGTGAGTTTTCTTTCACATGTACTCTGCATATGAGTGCAACTGTGCGCATAGGAGAGGGCTAATATGCTGAAAAAGTCCATAAATTCGGCAAATATCATTGTGATTCACGTAAACGCAGTTTTAGCCTGAATGACATTCAGAAAAAGGTTTGTGGCCATATACCGGCGCCATGCGGTGCCTCAGATTATGGACCTTTTTCAGCACATTCGCCGCTCTTTTTTTTGTATGGATATCCAATGTTAGGGTTGCGTGGAGAATATGGATTTTCATAAAAGGCACGTCATCCTTGAAAGCATCCGCAATCAGGTGGAGCAGGCGCTCCTCGTCTCCGGCAGTGAAATGGCCGGGTTGAGAGAACTCGCCAGGGAGGCTGCCGATGCTGTGGAGGCGCTGAGTCCCTTCATAGAACAACATACGTCGGCTGTCTGTCCGGACTGTGAGCGGGTCTGCTGCCTGAACCGGCATTCTTACCATGATCAGGGTGATATCATCAATCTTTACTCGCTGGGGGAAAGACCGCCTGACTACCGGAAAGACGTCCCGGACACCGAGCCCTGCCAGTTCCTGGGAGAGCAGGGCTGCAGACTGAGTCGCTCCCTGAGACCGCACCGCTGCAACTGGTTTTTCTGTGCGCCCCTCCTCGATCGTATCCAGTCCCTTCCGGCCCGCGAGTACCGGGCATTTATCGCAGGACTGGAGGAGATCAACCGGAAAAGGGAATGCCTCATCACCGCATTTGGAGACATTATGCGCAAGGTGCCCTGCGATCCTGGGCATCTGAAGGGTGCCTTAGATGAAATTTTTTTCACATAAGAATATTTGCCGAATAAATTTGCTATACTTTGATGCGTACATGGTGCTACGGTAATTAACTTCCACCGGAGGTGGGTAATGAAAAATATTGTCATCATCGCTTTAGTATTCAGCATCTTTTTTGTGACGCTGCCGGCTGCGGCCAAAGCGGACACCGCGGGAGTTGTTAAGATAGACGACTCCGTCGAGGTTCTGCAACAGATCATGTCGATCCCGGAGAAAGGAATTCCGCCTGCGCTTCTGAACAACGCAAGCGGGATAGCGATCATCCCGGGT
>JAKAIZ010000051.1 GCA_021814065.1 Nitrospirota bacterium
TAAGGCGATGGACCATACCGAAAGGTGGATCAGAGAACATCAGGACCCTACAGGCGACTGGGGAGGAATCCAGCCCGCCATGGTCAATTCGATCCTTGCCCTTGCGGCCAGAGGGCACGAAGTTTCTGATGACGCGATAAGAAGGGGGTTGGAGGCGCTCGAGAGGTTTACGATCGAAAGGGAGGACGAACTCCTGCTGCAGTCGTGTATATCCCCTGTCTGGGATACGGCGCTTACTGCCCTGGCGCTGCTCCAGTCGGGAATGGAAGAGGAACATACTTCGATCACGGAGGCCTGCAAGTGGCTCGTATCAAGGCAGATATCCACGACAGGCGACTGGAGCGTCAAGAGGCCGGAACTCGAACCGGGAGGGTGGGCCTTCGAGTTCGATAACAGCTGGTATCCGGATGTGGATGACACTGCAGTAGTTCTTATGCTGCTCAGCCGGTATGCGAACAGTGCTTTCGTAAGCCGTACGGACATCGACAGAGGTGTGCGGTGGGTGCTCGGCATGCAGGGAAGAGACGGAGGGTGGGGCGCGTTCGACGTCGACAACAACATGAAGATGCTTAACCAGCTTCCCTTCGGAGACCTCGAGGCGATGATAGATCCGAGTACCCCGGACATTACCGGCCGGGTGCTGGAACTGTTGGGTATGCTCGGATATGACACTAAAAATGAGGCGGTGCGCAGGGCCATCGAGTTTCTCAGGAAGACGCAGGAAGAAGATGGGACGTGGTGGGGAAGATGGGGAGTAAATTATATCTATGGAACGAGCATTGTCCTTTCAGGGCTCCGGTCCGTCGGCGAGGACATGGGAAGCGTCTATGTCAGGAAGGCCGTAGATTGGCTCAAGAAAAGCCAGCGACCTGACGGGGGATGGGGGGAGTGCTGCGAGTCATACAGTGATCCTGCGCTCAAATGCAGCGGCGCGAGCACCCCTTCGCAGACCGCATGGGCGCTCCTGGCGCTGATGGCCGCAGGAGAGGAGTCTTCGGAGAAGACTATCAAGGGTATACAATACCTCCTCAAGCGTCAGGGGCAGGACGGCACCTGGGATGAAGAGTGGTTCACCGGCACCGGTTTCCCGAAGTATTTCATGCTGAGATATCATAATTACAGGAATTGTTTCCCATTGATGGCGCTCGGGAAATTTGCTTCGAGGTTTAGGGGGCAGGGGTCCGGAAAATGAAGGCGCTGGTGACCGGTGCGACCGGTTTCGTCGGGTACCATGTGGTCAGGTTTTTGCTGAAGAGGGGTGTCCGCGTCAGCGCCCTCGTCAGAAAAGGAAGCGACCGGAAAGCGCTTGATTCACTCGGCGTTGAAAGTGTCACGGGTGATGTAAGAGATTATGACTCCGTAGAGCGTGCGCTTCAGGGCTGCAGCCAGCTCTATCATCTCGCCGCGGATTACCGGCTCTGGGTCCCGGATCCTGAGACGATGTACGAAACCAATGTCCGGGGCACAAAGAACGTGATGGAGGCGGCGCTGAGACGCGGTGTTGAAAAGGTGGTCTACACCAGCACGGTAGGGGCATTGACCGCCGGTTCCGACGGTGGGCAGGCGAACGAAGAGACTCCTGTCGGCATCGAAGAAATGGTGGGACATTATAAGCGCTCCAAGTTCATCGGCGAAAAAGAGGTGCGTGGCGCTGCAGAAAAAGGCTTGCCCGTAGTGATCGTAAACCCCTCCACCCCTGTCGGTCCGATGGACCACAGACCCACGCCTACCGGGAAGATGATCGTCGATTTTCTTAATGGCCGAATGCGGGCATATCTTGATACGGGGCTGAACTTCGTAGACGTGGAAGACGTGGCGGAAGGGCACTGGCTCGCGGCGGAACGGGGGCGCATCGGAGAAAGGTATATACTCGGTAACAGGAATCTCACGCTGAAGAATTTCTTTGAGACCCTGGGCAGAACAGTGGGGCGCAGCGCGCCGAAGGTGCGGCTTCCATACCTGGCGGTGCTGACTGCCGCCTATTTCGACGAGGCGATATCGAAAATGATTCCGGGGAGATGTCCCGCGATTCCCCTGACGGGTGTCAGAATGGCGAGAAAATATATGTTCTTCAATGTTTCGAAGGCACTCAGAGAACTCAATATGCCGCAGAGTCCGGTCGAAATGGCAATTGCAAGGGCTGCGGAGTGGTTTACGGAAAACGGGTATGTGAAGGCGGGACGCTGTTGATGGATGACAGGATGGCGGGCGCAGACAAAGCGGAAAGGACGAAGGTGCGGGACAGAAAACTCGGTGACGAGTGGGCGGACTGGAAGGGCGACGGCCGGGACCAGGTAATAGACGAGAAGATCACGACCTTTTTCTTTCTCTCGGCCGGGGTAGTGCTTATCTTTGCCGCGCTTCTTACTATCGTTTGGTACCTGATAAAGCCGCGGATGGAACAGTTTAATCCTCTCATAGCCGGTTTGGCCGAACGGTCCCTGATATTTTTCATCGCGGTTCTTCTCTTCCTTCTCGCGCTGGAGGGGGCCGCCGTAGTCAAATTCGGAAAATCTTTTTTACCGTATCGCCTGATGGAAGGGATCCTCCTGTCGGTACTCCCGAAGACCGTATGGCTTGGCGAAAAATTCGGCATAAGCAGGGACCGGGTCGGAAATTCGTTCATCAAGGTGCACAATTATTTTGCGAAGAGCCGGGCCGGCACTGTCGATCCCGAAAGACTGCTGATTCTGCTTCCGAGGTGTTTAAAAAAAGAGGCCAGGGACAGGGTGCTTGGGAAGGTGAACGGCGATGCGGTTAAGGTGCTTACTGTTGCGGGCGGTGAAGAGGCGCGTGAAGCGATCAGGGAACTCAGGCCGACGCTGATACTCGCCCTTGCATGCGAGAGGGACCTGATGAGCGGGATCAAAGACGTGGCCGGCAGGGTGCCGGTACTTGCCGTAGCGAACAAACGGCCTGAAGGGCCGTGCAGGAATACCGACTTTTCGGTTGATGAACTCGATGGCGCTATGAATTTTATCAGGGAGCGAAGGGACAGAAAACCTTCGGGGAGGAAGTAAGGCATGCGTTTCCCGGTTGCACTCTACTCTTCACTGACCGCGTTTTTTATGAGAAATCTGCTAAAGGGGCGGAGGAGATTCCCTCTTGTCCTGATGCTGGAACCTACGCACCGGTGTAACCTTGCCTGTGCCGGATGCGACAGAATACGGCTGCATAACGAGGCGCAGAGCGAAGACCTGACCCTCGATGAATGCATCGGTGCTGTGACGGCATCCGGGGCCCCGGTAGTGACGGTCACCGGAGGGGAACCGATGCTTTATCCCCATCTGAAATCTCTGGTCGGGGAACTCATTGAGATGAAGAAGCACGTCTATCTCTGCACGAACGGCCTGTTGGCGGAGTCTTTCATCGATGAGTTCAGTCCTCAGCAGAGGCTTACGCTCAACTTTCATCTCGATGGGCTCGAAGCCACCCATGACGGGATCGCAAACAGACCTGGGACGTTTAGGAAGGCCCTCGAAAATATCGGACGGGCAAAAAAGCGGGGCTTCAGGGTGAGCACGAACACCTCGGTCTACAAGAATTCCGACCTGAAAGAATTCGAGACGCTGTTCCGCACGCTGACCGACCTCGGTGTCGATGGTACGCTGATATCTCCCGCCTTCAGCTACGAAAGCGTGGCGGACAATATCTTCCTCAGCCGGGAAGAGGCGGTTGAGAAGTTCCGGGAGATGACGGATTTTTTCCGGCGTTTCCCGTTCCTTAACTCTCCCCTCTACGTCGATTTCCTGAGAGGGGAAAGACAGATGCGCTGTACGCCGTGGGGGAATCCGACGCGGAATCCTCTCGGCTGGAAATCTCCTTGTTACCTGATCACGGACCGCTACTACGGGTCCTTTGAGGAGTTGATGGAGAAGACGGACTGGGAGCGTTACGGGACCGGTGCCGATCCGCGCTGCCGGGACTGCATGGTTCACAGCGGTTATGAAGCGACGTCGATGAGATGCGCCTTTTCAAGCCCCAGAGACCTCCTGCGGCTTCTTGTCTGGAACTTAAAGAAGAACTGATGGATTCGGCTCCCGCTCTTCTGCTGGGCACGATTCTCCTCCGTCCCTATGTATTTATTTTTTTGCTCATCTATCTGATCGGTTGCTCCCTGCATCTCGGTCTGAAGAGGGCGGTTTTTTTCTGCGTCGCCGGTTACGCGGTCACCTGGTTGTCCGAATACTCTTCGATCCATAACGGGTTCCCCTACGGCTGGTACCGGTATCTGGATACTACGAGGACGCGGGAGCTCTGGGTATTCGGGGTCCCCTTCATGGATTCGCTCAGCTATGTATTCCTCGCCTATGCCAGCTACTCGCTTGCCCTTCTGGTCATTTCTCCCCTGTGCCGCTATAAGGGTCTGTGGTACTTCCTCGAGACGAAGAAGATGAGAAGGTCTTTTTTTGCGGCAGTGCTCGGTGCATTTTTTATGGTGTATCTCGACATCATCATCGATCCCGTTGCACTGCAGGGTGAAAAATGGTTCCTCGGCCGGATTTATGAATATCCAGGGGGCGGGGTCTATTTCGGCATCCCCATATCGAACTTCGCGGGCTGGATGCTCGTCGGATTTCTCCTTATCCGGCTTCTCCAGGAGATCGATGCCCAACTTGCAGGCAAAAAAGACTTTGCAGGCTTTCGCTATTGCTGGAGATATCTTATCGGGCCCGGATTGTATCTTGGCGTAGTGGCGTTCAACATATTCATGACTTTTTATATAGGAGAATATAGCACGGCATGGGCGTCGTTTTTTATATTTTTCCTCCCCGCGGTTCTTGTTGTTTCTATCGTGAGGATGAAGCTTGCCGGTCCGGTGGCCAATGCGATTGAAGCGCATCGCAAAGACTTCCCGGAGGCGATGGTCCCAGGTTCATAAGGAATCTTCCATAACTATGGCCGTTTTTCATCACCCGGACCCTATTTTGACGTCTTTTTTTGCAATTAGACGGTTAAGACAACGCTCCGGATAATTGTTCTATCAGCATGCCGAGGTTTCGCGCTGCGGTTTCGGAATCCCTCCTCAATCTGAGAACGTCTGTTACGAGCGCGGGATTAGTCGTGACCGCGCTAAAAAGCCGTCCGAGACGTGGTTCTCCGTTTTCGTCGACCACGCCGACCAGTTCCGGCGGTACCTCTACGTCCAGGGTGTCGCTGACCGCGCGGAACGAGAGGAAGGGGATATTCCTCTCGCGTGACAACCCGGCGATTCCGAAGGTCTCCATGTCGCAGACGGGAAACTCCAGCCCCGCGGGAATTTCTTTTGCGAGGACGCGCTTTTTTATTTGCCGCGCAAAGGTAATAATAGCGGCCTTGCGTATTGCGACCGTGGCCGAAAGTCTCTCCATCGTCTGCTCGATTTCGGGGAAGTCCGGACTATGCCCGGTCGTGCCGAGGGTGGAAAACGATATTTCCCGGTCCGTGGTAGGCATAAGGAACAAGAATTGCGAAGCCCGGACAAGGTCCCCCGGTATGGCCTGCTCATACAGTGCGCCGCAAAAACCGATGGATAGTACGAGACCCGGACTTTCTTTGTCGAGGACTACATGCAAAGCCGCCACGGCACGAGGCATGCCCATCCCGGTCTGCACAATGGTGATGTTGTGTCTACCCGTGGCGGCCGTGTGGACAGGGAAGGGCCATCCTTCGGAGTTTTTTGTCGCCCCAAGGTCCCTGATCACATATTTCAGCTCGCGCGGAAGCGCTCCGAATATCGCCAGTCTCATCGTATTTCCGGTTGTGCAGACTCTAAAATTATAACAGTATTGGCGAAGCAGATACGATATAATGTTGCATGGGCACGATTGTCGGCAAAAAAGAGATTACGAAGCCCGGGAGGAGGGCCCCGGATGAGTGATATAGCGCCCGCCTGATCTTCAGCCCTTCTTCAGAGGCAGACGAACCGTGACCGAAGTCCCTTTTCCCTGTTCGCTCTCTACGGAGATGGTCCCCCTGTGTTCCTCTATGATCTTCAGCGTGAAGGTCAGGCCGAGACCCGGCCCGTAGATTTTTGAGGTGTAAAGAGGATCGAAAATGTTTTTGAGTTTGTCGCGTGATATGCCCTTGCCGGTATCCGATATCCGTATCTCCATACGGCCTTCGCCTGTGCCGGTGGTGACCTTCAGTACCCTGGTATCGCCGTCCATGGCCTCAATCGCATTCTTTACGAGGTTTGCGATCGCCTTTCCCATCTGTTCCCTGTCGGCACGCATAACGGGCGCATTTTCCATGAGTTCGGTATCTACGTCGATTGCTTTTTCCTCGAATTCCCGGTCAAACAGACGGAGGACATTCGTGATGATTTCATTTATATCTACAGACTCCAGATAGGATATAGAGCTGGTTTGTAACTCGACAAGCTGCCTGACCATGTTTTCAATTCTCGCAACATCCTCGATAATCATCTCCATGTATTTCCTGTTAGGATTACCTGCAGGGAGGTTTTGATAGACCCTCCGTGCGAATCCTCCTATTGAGACAAGTGGATTTCTCACTTCATGCGCAACCTCGTCGATCATCTGGCCGAGGGCCTCTGATTTCTCTTCCTCCGCCAGTTTTTCTCTGGATTCTTTCATAGCCAGCAGGGATCTGACACGTGCGGAGAGTTCCTTGTAATCGAAGGGTTTTGCCAAATAGTCGTCAGCCCCTGTCTCAAGTCCTTTGACCCTGTCTTCCACCTCGCCTTTGGCTGTGAGCATGATTATGGGGATGTATCTCGTATTTTCCTCTGATTTCAGCCTCTGGCAGACCTCCAGTCCGTTCAATTTCGGCATCATGAGGTCAAGCACGATCAGATCCGGATTGCATGCATCGACCTGTGAGAGGCATTCTTCTCCATCAAATGCCTCAACGGTGGTATAGCCTTCCGTGTGAAGCCTTTTTTTTAGTAGTTCTACCGTGTCAATATTGTCGTCGACTATCAGAATCTTGATTTTCTTATCCACGGGAGGCTCCTTGATCGCCTTCCGCAAACTCCTCTGACTCGAGGAGCAGTCGCTCGGTGATCTCGCATCCCTTGCAGAAGTCCACTTTTTCCGGATATGAGGCCACCTTTGTGCCTTTGCAGTGGGTCCCGAGTATTAACCAGCACCTGTGTTCTCTGCTGCCGTAAGCAGGGCAGCTCGTTTGCCCACAGTGGACATATTCCCAGCATTTTATCGGTCTGCCCGCATAAAGTGGTTCCACCGAAAAAGTATCGGCCGGCTTGTTGAAATATTCCGCAAGTCCCTCGGCCATCATCGGTTCCAGAATGGGTTCCGCAGTTTTCTCGAGAATCTCTTTTTTCACGGGGAGGGTGAAACAGAATCTGCTGCCGACCCCGTATGTGCTCGTTGCCCAGATGACGCCTTTGTGCAGCACTACGAGGCCCCGAGCAATGCTGAGTCCGAGGCCTGTCCCTTCGTACTGGCGGATAGTCGAGATATCCAACTGGCTGAATTTGTCAAAGAGCTTGTGAATGTCTTCTTCCTTTATGCCGATGCCTGTATCCTCGACGCAGAGTTCAACGAAAAGGGGCTTTTCGCCCGGTTTGATACCGCGCTCCGAAGGCTTGGCGCTTATGGTGACAACGCCCCTGTTTGTAAACTTGATCGCGTTGGATAAGAGATTCATCAGCACCTGTCTGATCTTATCCTCATCTGCATATACAGGCGGCAAACTTTGATCAAAATCCAGGCGAAGCGCCAGTCCCTTCTTGGCTATCGAAGGCTCAAGGGTCGCAATCACCGACTCGACCATATTCTTCAAAGACAGTTCCCTTACGTCCAGCTCTATTTTTCCCGATTCGATCTTCGACATATCGAGGATGTCGTTTATCAGCTGCAGGAGATGCCTTGCGTTGCTTTCGACCTTACGAAGGCTATTTGCTTGTTCCTCGTTGACGGGTCCGTCGATACCGTCGGCAAGCAGTTCCGTATAGCCGATAATCGAGTTCATCGGGGTGCGGAGCTCATGGGACATATTTGCAAGAAATGAAGATTTCAGCCTGTCGAGTTCCCTGAGTTCCCTGTTCGCCCGTTCAAGGAGAAGGGTCTTCTCCCTTAACATCATGGTCCTTCTCGCCACTTCTACTTCCAGTTCCCTGCTGAACGACGAGATTTTTTCATATAACTGCGCAAGGTTGTCCAGCATGAGGTTAGTATGGTTTGCGATCTCATCCATGACATCATTTTTTTGAAGGACTTCCGCCCTGACATGAAGATCCCCCTGTGATACCTGCGTCAGGATATTAAGGAGATTTTCGCCTCTCCCCTCCAGGTATTTCCTCTGCTCCTCTTCGCTCTCGGCGGTATTTCTTACATACTGAAGCCTCTCCGCCTCGAGCACCATCGTTATGTCCTTACATATTTCTATGGCCCCGATCAATTCACCGCGGGCGTTCCTCAAAGGGCTTGCACTGGTCATAATGGGTATCTGCCGGCCCTCTCTGCTGGTGATATTAGCCCTGATACCTTCAACGGGCTCCCCTCTATCGAAGCAGTACCTCACCGGGCACGTGGTTTCGCATATGTCGCTTTTCAATAGCTCCCTGCAGGTTATTTTGCCCTCAACCTCGGCCTTTTTATAGCCGGTCAGACGGGCGCATGCGTCATTCATGAAGGTGATGATTTTGTTGTTATCGACCATAAAGAGAGGGTCGCAGATCGCATCTTTTATGCTGTTTGCGTACTCCATCTGGTCCTTGATGCTCTTGACCATATAGTTAAAGGTATTCCCGAGGACCCCCACCTCATTTTTTGTTTTTACATCAACAGAAACCGACATATCTCCTTCCGCAAACTTCCTGGCCTTGTCAGCAAGTATCTCCATGGGACGGCTTACCAATCTGGACATAAGGGTATAGGACAAAGCAATTATCGCGGCTATTCCGAAAAGTGATATCATGATGCTGTAGTTTCTCGCCGAGGCGATAGTCGAATAGAGTTGTGCCATGCTCATTTTGATTACCATACTCCCGAGCACTCTGCGGGAGGAGCCGTGGCAGTGATAGCAGTTCGGATGGTTCAGAATGGGGGATATGGTGATGAGGAATCTCTTCCCCCCGGCCTCTTCTTCAAAGGCCTTCTCCGGAACGACTCCGGTTTGTGACACTTCATCCAGGGTTTTCATCGCCGTTTTGTTGGAAAGGTAATCTTTGACTTGCGTGTTGATCTTATCTTCTTGTGTCGCATAGATAATTTGCTGATTGTAATCGCAGATAAAAACCTCGAGGCCCTTTTTTTCCCGCAGGTCCAACAACTGTCTTTTCACGGCTTCACTGTCACCGACCGACATGGGATACTTTATCCCTTCATAAATCGAGGCAGCCAGTTCTTTTCCGAAGAGCGTCATCATCGCTATCCTGTCGTCGATGCCCCGGGAGAAACGCAGATAAATCTCTGCAGTCATGACTACGGCTACGCTGACCGCAATTACGGTCAGGATCGTTCTGCTCAGGCTTTTTCTGATAAAATCTCCCAAGCTCAGTCTCCTATACCAACGAATCCGTTATTAATGAGCGCCGCCGTGAATAAGCGGCTTGAACCTGAACGCTTTTACCCTTTCGGACGTATGACAGGCTTCACAGTCTTTCATCGTCAGATGCCTCTTTATGTCGTCCCGGCTCTTCGTCCGGGCATGCGACCCACCGGGTCCATGACACACCTCGCACCCCGCATTTTTCAGGCCGGGGGTCTTTTCGGGGCTGATAAAGCCGCCGGGTTTTCCATATCCCGTCGTGTGGCAGAAATAACACCGTCTTGTTTCTTCTTCAGTCAGGCCCTTTTTGACCCGCTCGATGCTTTGAAACGACCTGCTCTTTTTTGCATAGGTAATAAAACTGATGTATTCTTTTTCGTGGCAGGACTTGCAGGCCAGGGACCCGACATAGCGTGCCGACTTCACCGCAGCATAAGAGGCGGGCCCGGACATAACAAACAGAAAGAAAAACAGCAAAAGAGATTGGCACATACTTCTTGACAAGGATCCGAAGAAACAGGCCATCAAAAAACCCTCCGGGGTTTATACACACCAGCCTGCTCATATTGTCCTTCATTGCGACGATAATCTCAATAGGCTGTAGTGGAAGACTGGATATAAAGGTATGCAACGGCAAAGGATTAGGCTAAATAAGAGGTGAAGAATTGGCTCCCGGGGAGGGATTCGAACCCCCGACAGGGTGGTTAACAGTTACTCTAAAAACTGTTAAGTGGCGTTGTTCCTTTTTACTTAATGTTGTTTTGTGTTTTAAAAAGGCATCTTAATTTTTTAGTTGATTTAACAACGTTGTTCCTTTTTAATAGAAATTGATACAGTACATGACAATTCACATGACAGTAAGAAAACGTAGGCGAATTAAGATAAGAAATGCAGAGCTTGATGATCTCCGATTATGCCTCCTCAGGAAGGAATTTTCGGGGTTTAGTACTATAAGATCGACCTTCCCCTATCTTGAAGACAGAAAACCGGTCCGTAGCCGGGCGGCAAAGAAGAAAAAAGCTATACGCAGCCGGGAAAAAATAGGGCGGTTTGTGAACTCGCTTTTTCGTTTAAATTGGAGCGAAGGAGCCATTGAGAAGAATGTGGTGAATTTTTTGAAGAGATTTAAGATCCCCTATGCCAAGGAAGGAAAATATCTTTGTGTGCAAAAGACAGATATCCTGGAATTCAGGCGTGATTGGGCTGTCGGACCTGAAGAGATTGCTACATACCTGGAAATCCATAGAAGCACGCTGTCACGTTGGATGAAGGACCGGAGATATCGGAAGATGCCAGTGGTAAGAGGGAAGACGATTTATGCAAACAAGCTCAAACTCCGTCAATGGCGTCTTCTTACCATAGCGCGAAATCTAGGGTTAGAATAGCGCTTTTTCACCGCACTTTTCTAAATCAAAGTGCGACATATTGTTCCTTTATAACGTCTAAAAAACCTTCCTAATACGCGCACACCGGCTTCACAGGCCATTCTACTAACCGCACTTTTTCACTATCACGAATAGGAAAATCTGATTTATTCATGTACTGTCATATCATGTCTGCCAGATTACAGCAAAGTTTTAGGAAGGAGGCTTTTTAAAAATGAGCGAAAAGTTGTTGACCGCGAAGCAGGTAAGTTCGCTGCTGGCGATTGATATTTGTTCAATTTATCGGCTCGCGTCTAAGCCCGATGGTTTGCCTTCAATCAAAATCGGTCGGCGGCTGCGATTTAAAAAATCTTCGATATCGGCCTGGATCGATCAGCAGCAAAAAGAAGAGGTGCGACAATGCAGCGGATCTTGACAGCGAAGGAAGCGGCCGCACTATTGAAGATCAACGTCTTTACTCTTTACAAGTTCTCCCGAGAGCGGGTTATACCGTCGATTCGTTATGGTCGCCGGCTTGTTCGATTTGATGAGGGAAAGCTCCTCGAATGGTTAAAGGATAATTCTGTTGAGAGGCGGCAGAATGGTGAAAAAAACCGGATCTAATAAGACGTCAAAAAAAATGAAGGAGCTGACTTTGGAAGAACTGGAACAGATTATCGGTGAGTTTGATGCTCTCACTCTTGACGCGAAAATTGCGGAGCTCGATAAGGAATTAGAAAAAAGTATTACCAAAGGCATAGAAGAGCTTTCGCAGTTTTTTGACGACGGAAAGCCGGAATGATCGAGCAAAAGCCGGACATCGTTTCCAGTCTCCAGGCCGAAGGCGTTTACCTGAAGCAGCGCGGGCGGTCCTTTTGGGGCTTGTGTCCTTTTCATTCGGAGAAGACCGCCAGTTTAAAGGTAGATAATGACCGGCAGACATTCTACTGCTTCGGGTGTGGGGCGCATGGTGACGTGATCGACTTCCAAATGCGGCGGCACTCTATCGACTTCAACGAGGCGCTTTCCTATCTGGGTTTAACCCCGTCTTCGCTCGATGCAGGAGCGCGCCAGCGGATCGAACGTGAGAAGAGGAAACGGCAAGCGATAGCGGCCTTCCGCGCATGGTGCGCCGATGAATACAATGAGCTTGCGGACCTCTACCGGAAACTGCAACAGGCAAAGACATTTTGTAAGTCATGGGCAGACGTGGAGAGGATCGCAGTATTTTATCATGACGAAAGTATTTGGCAACTTCACATGGAAATACTCACGGGCCGTGATGATCAGGCGAAATTTGGTTTATATCAGGTGACACGCAATGCAGCATGATACGCGCTTCGATCTTGGCGAACACTTAATAAATAATCTCGATTCTGAAGAATGGCCAGAACTGATACCTTTAGAGGCGTGTCCCTCTTTGCCAGCCTTCCCGGTTGACGCACTAGCCGAACCGGGGCGGGAGATGGTGAAGAGGATAGGGGAGGTGAATCAAGTTGATGTGGGTCTTGCAGGCTCCATATATCTTGCCTGTCTCGCGACAGCTGTCTCGAAAAAAGCCGAAATTGATTTACTCTCCCACAGGGAACCGCTCAATATCTTCACCGTGTCCGTCCTGGACTCAGGGAACCGGAAATCGACGACCGTTAGCAGCATGACCGCTCCACTCTATGAATATCAGCGATTACGGCAAGAGGAATTAAAAGAGGATATCCGGGTGGCGGCGAATGCTAATAAGATCAGAGAGCAGCGCCTTGCGAAGGCGCAGAGGGACGCGGCGAACCTTGCGAAAGCGGATGATAGACGGATAGCAGAGATAGAGGCGGCGAACATTCTCCGCGATATGGATGAGAACCCGGTCCCGAAATTACCGGTCTTTCTGGCCGATGACATCACACCGGAAAAACTCGCCGATTTAATGGCCGACAACGGGGAACGGATAGCTATTATCTCGCCGGAGGGAACTATCTTCGGAATTGCGGCTGGCCGCTATAATGACAGCAAGGGCGGGAATTTTGATATCTTCCTGAAGAGTCATGCAGGCGACGCCTGTAGCATCCATAGGATCGGCAGAGAGGCAAAGACCATGCAATCGCCATCACTTGTTATGTGTCTCGCAGTACAAAGTGATGTTATAGCAGAGATCGGGGCTAACCGGCAATTCCGAGGACGAGGCCTTCTTGCAAGATTTCTTTACACTCTTTGTCCGTCCCAGATCGGTAATCGAAAGCGGCAGATAAGTTTTATCCCGGACACATTGCTAAAGGCATACCGGGCCCACCTCTTCGCCCTTCTGGACATTCCGCGAACCGACACGAGGATACAGCTATCTTTTGAAGGGCAGCGGGTGTGGGACGAGTTTTACTGGGATATTGAACAATCAATGAGGGACGGCGGCTGTCTGGCATACCTGAGGGACTGGGGTAGTAAGTTACCGGGGGCCGTTGCGAGGATCGCCGGACTACTACACTTAGCCGAGAACGGGGCAAGAGCACTCGAAATGCCGATTTCTGTTAGTTGTGTTACGGCTTCTTGTGTACTCGGGGCCTATTACAAGGACCATGCGCTCGCCGTCTTCGGCCTCATGGAAACGGACCCGGCAACGGAAGCGGCTAAGAAAGTCCTTGCATACCTGAAGAGAGTCGGCGCCAGGTCATTTCAGGGGCGAGATGTAATATGGCACACGAATCTGAAGAAGATGACCGAAGTTGAACCGGGCCTGCGGAGTCTTGTCGAGCGGGGTTATATCAGGGAAATGGAACGCGTACCGTCTACCGGAGGCAGACCGAAGGCGCAGAGCTACGCCGTTAATCCGGGTGTACTTCTATTAGAAACCCGTAACGAAAGTAACAAAAGGCCATGAATAGAGAGTTTTGTTACTTTCGTTACCGAATCTGTAACGGTATTTTTTATGAATTTATTCGATAAGTATCAGCAACGTATGGAAACAGCAAAGGCACAGGAATATGAAAAAACCACTGACGAAAGTAACAAAAGACCTGAACGGGCCGCCGTCAAGATTTATTCAGAGATCCTTCAAGCCTTCCTGTGGGTCGTTCAGGATGAGACAGATAAGAAGACTATGCGTGAACGTGGGTCCACCCGTGAGACTATCTACTCGAAGGATGAGGTACGAGCGCTCAAGGGAAAGGGCAGCGACCATCTCCGGGCAGTGCATGAGGCAAAGACGATCTTCCCCTACTCAAGGGTCGAGGGCGTGAACGAGGACGGCAAAGCGGAATGAAACATGTTGACAGCGGGGCCTATGAAGAATTAAAGAGACGGTATAAGACGCCGCGGAAAATTATTGAGGCTCTTTCTTTACTTAAAAAGAAAACGCGGGGATCAAGAAAAATTCCAGTTGTCGTACTGGAAGATAGAGAGAACAAAATTCTTTTCATGGGTCTATTCAGTTCCGACATGAAACTAATTAATAAGAACGTAACGGAGGTACAAAAAAGAATTTATGAATATATTATCGATGATATTTTGGGAAACAAAAGGAGGTGATTTGCCATGAAGAAACCTTTTAGAGATAGTCGCCAGGGTGACCGGCCGATGAAGTCCTCCCTCTCTAAAAGGCCTGCTGGTGGAAGTGCCATAACCAGCGGGAATCCTTTCTATTCCGGGGGGCTCCTTCGTTACTGCCTTGCAGCGATTATGGTTTCCATTTTCGCTGCAAGGACTTTTTAAATAATATTTTACGAGGTAAAAAAATGAGTGAAACTATTGGAAAAATAAAAGAAGAAATTCTCGTACATAAGGAGAGCATCAATGAATTGCAAGAAAAGTTGGCACAGGAAGAACAAAGGGTGGCAGAGAGACAAAGGCTTTTCGCGATAGCCAGGAAGGGGGCGTCGATAGACAATGAGGCGTTAGGCCGGCTCGCCAAAGAAGTTTCTTTTTGGGATGATGTTATTGTCTTTTTATCTGATAATAATTTCATCACCGTTGACCGGGTCTTTAACCAGCCTCCTCACACAATAAAAAAAGCGACCATAGCAGACATCCTCTGCCTTTTCATTAAGGATAAACCAGACTCGAAAGAAGGAGGCAAATAATATGCACATGTACGAAAAACAAATTAAGATGAAAGGTCTGGGGGCCGCTGTGACCGTGACAGTCACGCAGTTACAGAAAATTAACTCTTATGCATTGGCTGAACTGAAGCCAGAAGAGATATATGTCCGCCGCTTCCTGATAGCACACAACGGCGTGGACCGTGACAATGAGCGTTTTCCCGAGGACTGTCTTGACGGATTTATGCAGACACTTCCGGGAAAGAGTGTTCTCCGGGGACATAATAGGAATGAAATGCCTTGCGGTCTTTTCTTTGACGCTTATAAAGAAACAATGTCACCGGCGCAGTTCCTTTCTGTGACGGGTGAAAAAATCAATCTTCCTGATTCGATTTTACAAGCTCAAGCCCTTTACGGATGGGTGTATTTTCTGCGAAATGATACAACAAAGGATCTTATTGCCTCGATGGATGCGGGGATACTCAGATATGTAAGTATTGGTTTTCGGGCCGCCGATCGTCGAGAGGTGAGGGGAGAGGCCAATCAAGCCGTCTATGAGGAATATGTCGCACCGGCCGAGGCTCTCGAAGGCTCAATCGTATGGCTCGGGGCTCAGCCCGGCGCGGTCATAAAGGGGGCCGATGGTTTAAAGAAACCCGTAAGCAGAGGGGACGACTATCTGATCCCCGATGCTGAGGTCGTAAATAAAGAGGCGGACAATCCGCTCGGGTTTGACGATGAGGCCAGAGGTAAAGAGGCCAGAGGGGACGACTATCTGATCCCCGATGCTGAGGTCGTAAATAAAGAGGCGGACAATCCGCTCGGGTTTGACGATGAGGCCAAAGGCAAAGAGGCCAGAGGTAAAGAGGCCAGAGGCGATGACTATCTGATCCCCGACGATTGAGGTCGTAAGCAAAGAGGCGGATTGATTTGGTATCTAAAAAATAGATTGTTACTACTCTTTAGACTTATCTATAGACCGGGCGACACAGGTAGACAGGGCAACGGTTTAGGTCTTTTCTGTGCTGGCTCTCGATTGGGGTCATGCTCTCATAGGACGGTAGAACAGACGAAAGGACGGAATGAGGGTTGACAATGAAAGGAAAAAGAAAACCGTATACATTAAGCGAGACTGCTTTAGAACAGCGAAGAGCGGCAAGCAAAAGACCTAAGAGGCGCTTAAAGGGTAATTTCAACGCCTTTAAACATGGTAAGCACTCAGGCAGAATAAATTTTGATACGATGCCTTTTAGTTTATGCGAGAAGTGTTTGTTCTTTGAAATAGTTAAGGGCCGTTTCGAGATCATTGTATTTAAGGCGAAGAAGTCTGAAGAAAAGAAAGAGGTCACATGATAATTAATCATAAGGCCACTGACCTTATATCGCTCAGGATTTCAAAGAGTTATGACCGAACATGCCCCTTTATTATCGGGATTGTAATGTAAATTGTAATGTTCTTCGACTTTTTACGGGCTGAAATACCAGGGGATCGACAAGAGTTCACAGTCTCCCCTGGACCCTCCCCCCCTCGAAAAATATTGAAGCACGTCGACTGTTACCCCCTACTGCAGTCTATAAATTAGGGAGATTTTCGAAGGGTTTTTTAAAAAATACTCAAAGTGTCTTGATTAGCGCCAAATCAATGGGAATTTCCGGTCTGTGGATTTACCATCTTACGCCGGTGACACGTTCAGCTTAATGCGAAGGGGGTAATGCCTGTTTTCTTTAAAATGGGCTTTAAAAGGGCTCTCCTTCAATATGACTTGCTTTGTTTGAATATGGTTTATTTTTTTGTTTTATATTTTTTAAGGATATCTTCAATGGCTTCTTCAACCAGAGAATTAAAAGACATTTCTCGATCCACGGCAAGGTGTTTAAGGTTTTTCATTAGTTCTGTATTCAGTCGGACCCCTGACTGTTTTCTTTGGACAGGCGCTTTTTTCTTAGGCATGGCTCATTATAGTGTCAAGTATGGTAACAAGTCAACCGTGATAACTTGACAACATAATTAAAATAAACTAACATATAATACCGTGTTACCACGGTACTGTAATAACAATCATTTAAGGAGGTCAGTCATGCAGGAAGAATTAAAGAGTAACCGTAATGAAGCTGTCTCGATGGATCTTATAGATAGGTTTGACGAAAGCCGGATGCACCTGGAGGCATTCCTTGAGGGCATATATAACACAGCCCTGGTGATCAACGATGCCGACACCATCACCGTCTTTTGTTCTATGGCGCAGGGCAAGGTAAAGGAGATGGAAAAGGTTTTCGAAAAGATAACAGGAAAGGAGGTTTTTCATGGCAAAAGGAATTTATAAAAGGGGCCGTATATGGTGGATAACCTATATAGGCCTTGACGGGAAGCAATATTTTGAGTCCTCAAAAAGTGACTTGAAAGCAGACGCTGAATATAAACTTGCTTGCAAGAGAAAGGACATAGGAGAGGGAAAGGAGCCCGTGACTAGGAAGATCCAGAAATATACGTTTCAAGAGTTATGGGAAAAATATAAAGAGTGGGCGGTAAAACAGAAAAGCTATAGAAGTAAAAAACTGTATATCAATCAGATCGGGCCTGTGTTTAATAGTGTCCCCATCAGGAATTTTAATACTTGGATGGTGGAACAATTTCAAAGCCAGGAATACAACAAAGGCAAGAAGCCAGCGACGGTTAACCGGTATCTCCAGTTGATCAAGCATATGTTTACAAAAGCAGTCGAATGGGAAATGGTTGAAGAGGACGTTCTCAAAAAAGTTAGAAAAGTAAAATTACTTCCTGAGAACAACAGACGCCTGAGATTTTTGTCGAAGGAAGAGTGTAGGGCACTTATCTCTTCCTGTGATTCACATTTGAAACCGATTGTTGTAACGGCGCTGAATACAGGATGCAGAAAAGGTGAAGTTCTCTCCCTAGAATGGGAAAAGCACGTCGATTTGAGACACGGTTTTATAACCCTCGACAAAACAAAGAATGGGGACCGCAGGGAAATACCAATAAACGACACTCTAAGAGGCGCCCTGCAGGGTTTAACTCGCCGTCTTGATGTTCCGTATGTTTTCTTTGATGCGGTAAGCGGGAAGCCGTTCAGAGATGTAAAGAGGTCGTTCGGGACCGCGTTGAAGAGGGTTGATACTCATAAATGCCCGGACTGCAGTTGCCAGAAAGTAAAAGTAAGAATAAAAGAAGCTCCTATAGAAAAATGTCCCCAATGCGGAGCAAACATGGCAGTCGTGAAGGGCATACAAGATTTTCATTTTCATGACCTTCGGCACACCTTTGCAAGTCACCTGGTTATGGCCGGCGTGGATCTTACAACAGTCTCAAGGCTGCTCGGCCACAAGACACTTACAATGACCTTGAGATATGCTCATCTTGCACCTTCTCATATGGCAAAAGCCGTTGATATCCTTGACAAGCAACTTGGAGAGGTAACATTACATTTACATGACAATCTACGAAAAGAGGCTTAGACTTTAATCACTAAGCTCTTGATTTAATTGGCTCCCGGGGAGGGATTCGAACCCCCGACAGGGTGGTTAACAGCCACCTGCTCTGCCGACTGAGCTACCCGGGAACATTGCAAATAACAAATCTATTCAATTACAGCGTAACACTATCCCAGGCAGCGTGGTTAATCCCGAAAGCATTCGGGACTCTGCCGACTGAGCTACCCGGGAACATTGCAAATAACAAATCTATTCAATTACAGCGTAACACCATCCCAGGCAGGGTGGTTAATCCCGAAAGCATTCGGGAGAATATACGGTCTCACTAAGAAAAATGCTGCTTCAGTTAGCCTTTTTTTATAGCAGAAATTGCCGTCGTTTGTCAACGAAACTGGGGACTTTGTTGCCCGGAACGTTTCATATTATACTATGCATAAGGTATTATGCTAGTAATGATGAGGATTGATCGCGGCCCGGACAAACGCCGTGCGAAAAGGACGATTCCGGATATCGTAAGAGGGATCATTCCCGCAGCAGTTCTGTGCATATCGATTGCGCTTTTCTTATCTCCGGCCTTTCCCGCCGTGCAGAAAGGCAAGGTGCTGGTGATCACGGTCGACGGTGTAATCAATCCGGTCTCGGCCGAGTTTATCGAAAAAAACATCGACAGGGCATCCGCAATGAACGCCGCTGCCCTCGTCATAGAACTCGATACGCCCGGCGGACTTGATACATCCATGCGGAGCATCGTGAAGGGCATCATAAGCAGCAGGGTGCCGGTCATCGTTTACGTTTCGCCGAGCGGCGCCAGGGACGCCTCGGCGGGGGTCTTCATCACTATGGCTGCCCATATCGCGGCAATGGCACCCGGAACGAACATCGGCGCCGCCCATCCCGTTTCGACCGGCGGGAAATTGAGCAAGACGATGGCCGAAAAAGTGACGAACGATGCCGCGGCGTACATCAGGTCCCTTGCCGAAAGGAACGGAAGGAATGCGGAGTGGGCGGAAGAGGCGGTGAGAAAGAGCGTTTCCATCACCGACAGCGAGGCGCTTAAGGAGCACGTGATCGACATTGTGAGTCCGGACCTGAACTCCCTTCTCAAGGATATCGACGGCAGGACGGTAAATACCATTTCCGGCGAAAGGGTGCTCAGGACGGCGCATG
>JAKAIZ010000052.1 GCA_021814065.1 Nitrospirota bacterium
CGTCTTCGATTTCGATGACATAGAGGAGTTCAGGCGTGGAGATCCGGCCGTGCCGCTGATTTTAGTCAGGTCCGATACGGTCCCGGACGACATCGGGTATATTTCGGCGGCAGACGGGCTGCTCACTGCACGCGGCGGGGCGACCTCCCACGCCGCCATTGTCGCCAAGAAGCTTGGAAAGACGTGTGTCGTGGGCTGCAATAAGCTGGTCGTACTGGAAGACGCCAAGAAGTTCAGGCTGAACAACAGGGTGATCAATGCCGGTGATTTCCTGAGCATCGACGGCAGAAACGGCTCGGTCTACCTCGGCAGGCATCCGGTGGAAGAAATAAGTTTCTGACGGAATAGGAAGGGAAAAATCAGTTCGAAGGAGGACATACTGAGATGGCCGGACAAGGAATGAAAGTGATCCCGGAAAAAAAACCTCTACTCGGCATAAACGGGTTGGGCAGGATCGGGAAATTATCTCTCTGGCACCACATAGGAAGAAAACATTTTTCGGGGGTTGTCGTGAACATAGGCAGAAAGGCAGGGACCAGCCTGGGAGATATCGCGTTTTACATCGAGAAGGATTCCACCTATGGGACGTTGCATAAGTACCTCTACGGATACAGATCAAAAAGGGTGATTGAAGACCTCGATGAGGACAAAGGCACCATGCTTATCGACGGCATCCCTGTAACGATACTGAGGGAGAACCGCAACCCCGGGGACATCCTCTGGAACGACCACGGGGTAAAGGTGGTTGTGGAGGCCACCGGTAATTACGTCGACCCCACCGTCCAGCCGGATGCAAAGGAGGGTTCCGTACGCGGCCATATAGAGGCGGGAGTTGAGAAGGTCATTGTTTCGGCGCCCTTCAAGGTAAAGGAAAAGGGACGCGCCCTCCCTGACGATGCAAGAACTATCATCATGGGAATCAACGACGAGGTGTATGACCATACCAAACATCACATCGTCTCGGCTGCGTCCTGCACCACGACATGTCTGGCCTATATGATCAAGCCGCTCCTCGATTACTTCGGTCCGAAGAAGATCCTTAGTGTTTCGATGGCCACTGTCCATGCCTCTACGGGCACGCAGGAGGTTCTCGACAGGCTGCCCAAGGCCGGGGCCGCGGATTTGCGGAAGAGCAGAAGTGTCATGAACAACATAATCCTTACCAGTACCGGCGCCGCAAAGACCCTCGGGCAGGTCATCCCCGAGATGAACAGCATAGGGTTCATTGCGGAATCGGTGCGGATCCCGATATCGACCGGGTCCCTCATAATCCTGGTGATAGCCTTTCACGATGAAGAAGACAATCCTCTTATTAATCGAAATCTCATAAACGGCATCTATCGTGACGCGGCCCTGAGGGAAAAAAGAGGGTATCTGAAATATACGGAAGAACAGAATGTCTCTGCCGATATAATAGGATACTTCGGTCCCGCCGCCATCATCGAAGGGAACGAGACTCATACGCGGACTGCTGTCGTCACCCTGGATTTGAGCAAGCGGTACGAGAAATTACCCGAAGGGATTGAGTCCGGCCTGAATATCCCCATCACCCAGGCGGTAACCTACGGCTGGTACGACAACGAACTCGGCAGCTACTGCAACATGCTTGGGGACCTGACGGTGAAGGTCGCTTCTGCGGTTTATCAGTAGGGCGCGACATTCAAAATCGCCGCGGAGTAGGGGAAACACCATGTGGTTGCCCGTTGTTTGAAGCAGGGCAGGCACAGTGGCCTGCACCTACTAACTATAATACATAGATATGTGATACAGATTACGGAATTTATCGTAATCTCAGCTAAACTATAAGTAAGTTTGCAAAACACCTCCGACGGAAAATTATGAAATTTCATGAACTCCGGATAAATAGGAACGACCTGTCTGTCGGCGCTATAAAAATACCTGCATCTTTATTACTTTTTCTGATCATATGGTGCGCGTCATTCATCACTGTGGTTTCCGCAGAAGAAATAACATCAAGGGCGGCCGTTGCCATGGATGCGGCGACAGGGAGGGTGCTTTATGCAAAGAACCCTGACAATTTCCTCATGCCCGCAAGTACCACTAAATTGATGACCGCCCTTGTGGTACTCGATCATGCAAGTCTCAGCGACGTGGTCACCGTAAGCAAAAGGGCGGCAAAAACTCCCCCCACGAAGGTCGGACTGAAGGCGGGAGACCGGGTGACCATAGAGACACTCCTTGAAGCCGCCCTCATTAAATCAGCGAATGATGCGGCTGTCGCGCTTGCTGAAGCAGTGGCGGGCACCGAAGAGGGGTTTGTGGATCTGATGAACAAAAAGGCGGTTGAGCTCGGGGCGGAGAATACAAGGTTCATCAATGCTAACGGCCTTCCCGGCGAAGGCCAGCATATCACTGCCTACGATCTCGCGAAGATCATGAGGGTGGCGATCCAGTCACCGGTGCTGAGGGAGATACTCAATAAGCGGGTGACGGAGGTGTCGACCCAATCCGGAAGGAGGGTCCTGATCACCAATACGAACAAGCTCTTGTGGCACGACGAAGATATCGTGGGAGGGAAGACAGGATATACCAGGCAGGCCAGACACTGTCTTGTCTGTGTCGGTTCGAGGGAAAACGAGACTGTTATCGTCGCCGTACTCGGCGCGCCGAGCAGGGGCATGTTATGGAAAGAGTCGGAGAATTTGATGGTCTTTGGTTCGAAGGTGATGAACCACCAGGAGGAACCCGAGGTATATCTTACGAAGTCCGGTTACGAACCCGCAACGGTCACCAAAGCCTCTCATACAAAAAAGAGCAAGAAGAAGAAGAAGAAGAAGAAAAAGAAAAGATCAGGGCACACCCACAGACATACGATTTGACGCCGCCTTTCACGCAGTATCGGCCGGGGCAGCTCCTGAATTTTCCAAGGGGAACTATCCGAAGGCCAAACAACAGGGTACGGTAATATAGCGGCAAGGGCAATTTATCCACAAAAAAGTGGTGACTGTTCTCCCCTGACCGGCGTTTTAGTACTTTGCTTCATGCATCTGAGACAGTAGCGTCTCTGCTTCCTAAAACTTTCTGCCGGGTCCGGAAAGAGAAAGGCCACCACTGGTGAGCTTCTCTTATCTTCACCATACTCCTTTTCCCGGCAGACTGTCAACTTAAAACTCTGATTTCCCGCCTCCTTGTAAGCAGCACTTTAGACGACAAACAAAGTCTTTATTCCGCAGGTCTTATCGGGGACAGCTTGATCGGTATCATTCCTTTCGCGCCCGGCTAGGCGTTTAGCTGCCTTAGGTAGACCCCGAACAGCTTGTCCGCTTTCATGATATGGTTCACGATCCAGTCCACAACGATCTGGGTTGCGGTCACCGAGAGTTCGTAGGACATGCCGCTTTCTCTTGGGAGTGACGCCTGATGCTTTAGTTCCGCGATGTTGTTCAAGTAGACGGCATGCTGGAGCTTCTGTTCCTGAAGGCCTTTGTATCCGGCCTCCTCCATCCGCTGCTCCTCCTCGCTGAAATGGAAACGGGCATAGTCATCGAGGAACTCGATGGTCTTGTCGATCTCGGCCCGGCAGCGCTGCTCCCTGATCGCAAGAAGCAGATCGTTGATCCGTTTGAAGAGTTCCCTGTGTTGTTCGTCAATCTTAATTATGCCCACGGCCAGGTCTTCAGTCCACTCCATGAATTGCTCGCTCCTTTATTATCGATTCCGCCGGCTCCATATTTTTATTATACACACGAGGGCCGGCCGGTCGCAGCCGTAAAAAAATCGTCCATACACGGGGCGGTCGGCCTCGAATCGGGCGACCGCACCGAATCGCCCTACATCAATAACATCGGGACTCAGAAAACCTAAAATCTTTAACCCTCGTCCTCCGTCACAAACCTAAATTTTCGAAGGGGATACGGCCTGCCCCGCGCGCTTTACTTGTTGAACTTCGTAAATATACTTTGGGGCGGAATCGTCATATACTTTAGCTAAGGGGGACGAAATGGAAGCGGTAAGGACGTTTACTACCAGGACGGCCGAAGAGATTACGATCAGGCCTGCCGAACCGGAAGACTCCTGCGAGATCATCGACACCATCCGGTCCCATGCCCGGGAGCGGAGTTATGTCCTTATGGAACAGTACGGAAGGGGAATCGCCTCCGAGCTCGATTTTATCAGGACTCTGGACCGGCTCAGCAATCTGCTCATCGTCGCCACTGCCGGTGTCGAGGTTGTTGGCTGCCTTGCGGGACTTCAGGCGGACGACGGCAAGAGAGAGGAAACTGTCGGCATTCTTCATCTGGGGCTGCATCTCAGGGAGGAGTTTCGGGGCAAAGGTATCGGCACGCAGATGCTGGCTTACGCGATAGATTGGGCCAGGGAGAGCGGATTCAAAAAGATCCAGGCGACCATATTTACCCCTAACAGCCATTCGATTAAACTTTTCAGCAATGCCGGGTTTACGGAAGAAGGCACCAGGAGTCATAGAATCATGATGGGCTCCGAATGTGTCGAGAAGGTCGTCATGACGAAGAGTCTCGAATGAAGATGAGGACGCCGGGAATTCACTATTGATCCGGCCGCTCCTCCTTGCGGAAAGGATTCCACAAACTCCTCATCGTACCACCATTGTAGACCTGGCCCCAATTCTTTCTTTGCTTCCTTTCTGTCATTCCGGCTTGCCCGGTCACCTCAGCGACTCGTTCCCCTCGGCGAATCCGCCTGAGTGCGGATCGGGGCGAGAATCCTTCTTGAAATGGGGCTTTGCTTCGGACCCCAGTTTGCTCGGTCGGCCTCGAATCGGGCGACCACACCGGGTCGCCCCTACATCAATAACATCGAGACTCAGAAAACCTAAAATCTTTAACCCTCGTCCTCCGTCACAAACCTAACTTTTCGAAGGGGACAAGGCAACTAACTCTTACGACTTACGCTTCACGCCTTACCCTCTACCTCTACCTCTACCTCTACCTCTACCTCTACCTCTACCTCTACCTCTACCTCTACCTCTACCTCTACCTCTACCTCTACCTTTCCTTTCAGCCTTGCCTTTATTACCCTACTCTTCCTCTTCTTCATCAATTATGAGCGGCAGGCCGCAATCGGGGCATTCACGGTCATTTTGACCGACGGTGTGACCACAGGCCGGACACTTCCCCTCTCTGATCAATTCATTCGAGGCCCGGAGTTCAGGGTTGATTTCCATGAAGTAATCCTCGATGCTTGCCTGCGCCCTTTCAAGGTCCTCGGGCGATACGACCAGACGGCATTGATCGCCATGGCAGCCTTTCTTACAACCCGGATCGCAATGGACTGTGCTCGGGATGCCTGCGTCTATGAGGACAGTGCGCAGTTCGCTCAGCCAATCCAGATCGCCCTCCCTGACCACGGCCTCCTTTTCGACGGCCTTCTCCATGAGGCGTTCCTTTTCCTCCTGTGCTTTCCCGAGCTCCGAGGGAAAGAGCAAAGCCGTGCCGCAATCGGAGCATTTCTCGATATTAGGGACGTACTCGGCCCCGCAATCAGGACATATCTTATTCAGCTTCATGATGCATGACAGGGCAAGCAGGTATGTTTATTTTCGGGAACCATCGTAAATATATTAGCAAAACGGGGAGGACTTTCCTCTACTTTTCGTAACTGACGATTGCTTTGCACTTCGGATAATTCGTACAGCCCCAGAACACTTAAATCCTTCTTTTGTGATTCCTTCCCGAGTCGCAGGTATTAGATTATTTCGAACTTTAAATATTAACAGGGACATATCCCATATTTTTCTACTCGTCTTAATTTCTTTTGCAGAGCACATCTAAAAATGGGATGTGTCCCTGTTTAAAACTTTTGTTTAAAATTCAAAGCACAGATAACCCAATTTGCCTAAGATAATCAAAAATTCCGTCGTAAAAGATAGGCTTGCGCGTGGGATCCTCCGGATCTCCCAACGGAACGACAATTACCATACCCTGACGTGCCCTGGTCAGTAGAACTCGGTAGGCATTCTTTTGATACATCTGTCTTTCATGTTTATTTATGCGCTCCCAGCGACTTCCCTTAAATGACCAGTGTTCCCATCCTGTCGAGGAATAACGGAAATCAGCATCCCACGTCACACAGACCCAATCTAGTTCGAGGCCTTGCACGTCGAATTCGGTAGCAACGTCCTCAAGATAGTAAGATGACCGCACATCTTCCTTCCCGTTTAGAAACCAATGAATTGGATTCATCGGCGATTTTACGTCTATCGCATGTGGCTTTAGCCGCTCAGCTTGGGAAGAAACCACAATGCCATAACGTTCCGACCCGCTAGCCCGCTCTTTCAGCCATTTCTTAGCCTTGGAAAGATCTCTTGTTAGAACAATAGGATATTTCTCCTGAGTTTTAGCCAGCGTACCCGGCGCTTCATTGATGTTAAGGTCAAGCAATTGCTTCACAAATAGGGAAACATGTTCAGTGCGAAATGAACGCATCGATACTGAAAGATGTAATTCATCATTTTTCACAACATTAGAACGATATTTGATTTCTTCCAAGACCCTTCCTGCCCCAAACTCGCTATCTGTAAGCCGTGAAGAAATGTAAATATGCCAATCAGGAAACGATCTATTCAGCGCATCAATCCATTCGCTAATACCCGCCTCTCCTGTATTTATCTCCTGGCCGCCTCCAACGAGACAAACTATTACTGCCCAATTTCTATGGCGATCAAGACATGAAATGAGAAATTCAGGTTCAGACATATTGAAATTTGGTCTCTTCTTTTTTCGATGCATGAAGTCCGCCGTTTTTTCGAGATCCCATGCACGTTGAGCTTCGTCGAACAACGCAACGTGCTCAAGAGGCTGCTTCTTCGAATCAACAAGACATTCATCCCTGAAATTGTGAACATTTTGAATAAACATCTTCACTTCGCTCATTGCCAAGCCTTTGTTGCATTTGCGTCCTTGCTCTTTTTCGCGTCGCACTTTGTCACGTGCTAGGGCTTCGCGTAGAATCGCTACAAGAGGTCCATTACCTGAAAGGAAAACACTATAAAGGTCATTATGTTTGTCGATGTGTTTGGTCGCAATATCCAGCCCGATCAAGGTCTTGCCGGCACCCGGAACACCAGTCACAAAACAGATAGATTTGCGGGAATTATTCTTAGACAAACTAATAATCTCCGAAATTGCCGCAGATGTTTGACTAAGGTTAATAGCGCTTGCGTCACTTCGCGAGATAGCTTCAACTGAATGGCCGTGATAGAGTGCCATCGCTGCCTCAACAATTGTCGGAGTCGGACAATAACGTCCGCGTTCCCACTGGACCGGATCGATATCGACTCCTTCACTGAACTGTAAAACGTCGGCAATTACTTGACCGAGCATCTGCACATTACACTCAACGGGAAAAATCAAGCTGTCATTTTGGGGTGTCGCGACAATAATTGGATATGCATTTTCCGCTTTTGTCGCAATAAGGACTGGAGCAATAAATTGCTCATGACTCGATTCGTGGAAGTTTTTTAAATCTAGGGCGTAATCCCATACCTGATCTATAGCAGTTGATGTGAAATTCTTTTCACCAATTTTAAATTCGAGAACAAATATTGTTGCGCCAATAAGAAGTAACACATCAATTCGTTTCCCCATCCGAGGAATAGAATACTCAAAATATATCGACCCATGGAAACGAGAAAGAACTTCCCGCAAGATACTTATTTCTTCCAACCATGCATCGCGTTGGGCTTGTTCCACTGGGAAATCACTGCTTCTGACAAGCCTGCCGAGTATCTCGTCAGGCGAGGTATTTCGAAAAGTAGAGATCAAGTCAGAATAATATTCCCTTTTCATGTGCCCTTATGGCTTCCCAACTGATGTAGTGTTCTTGTCAGACAGTCTTTGATAATCATCAATCACCGGCAAATCAGCTTCTGCCCAATCGAGGGGCTGCAGCTTTTCCGGCGACACCCAAGCAAAAGCCGCATGTTCGTGCAAGATCATATCTCCGCTGGCTATTGTGCATACAAAAGGATAGAGTGTGACGGTGAAGTCATGATAGCTATGCGTGTGCGGAGGCAATGCACGATCTACTGATATATAAAGCCCAAGTTCCTCAATCAGCTCACGCCTTAGACAATCTTCCGGCAGTTCGCCCGGCTCGATCTTGCCGCCAGGAAATTCCCATTTGAGAGGCAGGCTCATCGCTGAGCTGCGTTGCGTCGTGAGAACTTTTCCGCCATTTTCTATGATTGCGCAGGCAACTTGAATACTCTTCATAAGAAATGTTTATGCGTATCCTTTGGTGCGTACCCTTTAGGGTCAGACCTGCTTATTAACATTTCTCCCGCCCAGCGAAAAGTACCTGTTATCCTGTCGGCAAGCGCCATCCCCTTCATCGTTCTTAACTACCTGCTCCACCGTCCTATCCCCATAAAATTACATTCAAATATACTCATCTTATCGAACTGCCGTATTGTATCACAAGCCGGCGTGAAACGTGAATGACTCAACGACAGTGAATAGTTAACGACAAAAATTGAAAGCACATGTCTCAGAGAAGAAAGGCAGTGGGCAAAGCCCCGTTAAAAGGCAGTGAGGTGTGATTAGTGATTAGCAACAACCTTCTTTAATTCTTCCTACTCCCTGCTGTCTAAGTATTCCCCTTCGAAAATTTAGGCGAGCAAAGACGTCCGCAGGGTGAAAGATTTTAGGCTGTCTGAGACCGAAGGGCGAGTTCCTAAAATCTACCGAGGACGGTTGGCGCAGCCGTATGAAATTTTCGTTGGGGCGCAATTCTTTCGGTTACCTTGCTTGGGGGGCAAGAAAGGTAACTAGGGTTCGGGGCAAGGCCCCGTTTAAACGACAGTGACGAGCGAGGAGCAAGAATAGTTACAAGAAGAGTTTTTTTTGTAATAAAAATCTTACCCACCCTAAAGCCAAGGTCCGGCAAGCCGTGTGTTCCCCTTCGAAGTCGCCTTTTGTCTGGTGATCAAATGAACGGAAACGGAGCCGTGCTGGCAAATAGATATCGATCATGCTATAGTAAACAAAAGATATATCGATGGAGGTACTGTATGAAAGCAACGATTTCTCCTAAATATCAAGTGGTCATACCGCGTGAACTCAGGGAATCCCTGCATCTGAAACCGGGCGAGAAGATTGAGTTCCTGCAGTACGAGAACAGAATAGAGATGATTCCTGTCAGGAACATCAAGAAGATGCGTGGCTACCTTAAAGGGATCGATACAACGGTTGAAAGAGATAAGGACAGGGTATGAACCTTGTCGATTCCTGCGGCTGGCTTGAGTATCTTGCCGATGGGCCAAATGCCGGTTTTTTTGCAGTGCCGCTGGAAAATCAGGAGAAACTGATCGTGCCTACCATCTGCCTCACCGAAGTTTTCAAGCGCGTGCTTCAGCAGCGCGGTGAGGATGCCGCGCTGCATGCGGCGGCGCTTATGCAGCAGGGTCAGGTTGTAGACCTGGGCAGCGCCATAGCTATTGAAGCAGCGAGACTCGGATATAAGCATGGTATTCCCCTGGCTGACGGCATTATTCTGGCCACTGCATATATGCATAAAGCCATTATTTGGACACAGGATGCTGATTTCAAAGGGTTAAAGGATGTTAAGTATAAGGAAAAACAGTAATCCTATTGTACAGCATGCCTCCTCGAAATAGGCTGGACAAATATGCTGTAAGATTGCAGAATATCCTTATTCGATCAGCAATTTCCAGACAGCTGCCCTAATAGTCGCGTGAGACATGGCAATTTATACGAAAGGAAAAGAATGAATGTTCTGGACCTGCCTTTTAACAAGATCCTGCTGATAAAGAAGTCGGATGTACCCGACACGATTCTTATGCTTGAAGACCGTGTAAAATATCAGAATCATTTAGGCACCGTTCATGCATCTGCTCAATATGCACTAGCCGAAGCCTCAAGCGGGGAGATCCTGGAAAGAAACTTCGGCGCCTGGAACGGGGCTTATTTCCCCGTGGTGAGGAGGGTTGAAGTCAAATATAAAAACCCGGCAAAGGGAAGACTATTTTCAACCGGCTTTATTGACACAGACAGAGCCATGAAGGCAAAGAAAGAACTCTCGGAAAAGGGACGGACCCTTGTGGACGTCATGGTAAAGATCGTGGACGAAGGGAAGAACATCACCTTTGAAAGCACATTCACATGGTTTATTGCAAAAGCTAAAAAAAATGTGAATAGTGATTAGCAACGAGCAATGAGCAACGGGTCCGGGGCCAGGCCCCTTCAGCGAAGTAATTTTTTTGTCCCGGAATCAACATCACTTTTGATGTAGTGCCGGATTCTCTTCGTCTTCCGCCCAACAAATGGGATTATTCACTATGTATTGCCGTATGTGATTTAATTCACGGTCGTCCCGGATGATGTGTTCGTAGTAATTGCGTTGCCATAATCTGCCGGGGAACGCAGGCCAATTATTCTGTCTCACGTTTCTGATGTATTCATTCGTCGTCATTGTTTTTAACCAATCAACGATGTCACACACCGTAGGGGCACCCCTGTGTGGGTGCCCTTTGTCCGATGTTATATCCGTTTCAGGGCGGCCACATAGGGCCGCCCCTACAATTAAATGCGGCGTCGCATAGGAGCGTTTTATTGGACTGAGAGCATCTCCATGAAATGCCCGACGGGAAGTGCTTCAAGACGGCCGCGGTCGAGGAAGATTCCTGTCAACTCTTCAACTTTCTCTGCCGGCAGCGATGCGGCCGCGTTGTCTTTGAACTTCTTGAGCAATAGGGGTATAGCCTCTTTACGCCTCCTCCGATGCCCGATCGGATATTCGACCTCGACCTTCTCCGTCTTCGTCCCGTCTATGAAGAACACCTGGACTGCGTTGGCAATCGACCGTTTGTCCGGTTCGAGGTATTCCCTGCTGTAGCGCTTGTCCTCGACCACCTCCATTTTGTCCCGCAGCGCATCTATGCGGGGGTCGGAGGAGGCGGAATCACTGTAGTGGTCGGCGGTGAGTTCGCCGAAGATGAGGCCGACCGCCGTCATGTACTGGATGCAGTGGTCGCGGTCCGCCGGGTTGTAAAGCGGGCCGGTCTTGCTGATGATCCGTATCGCCGATTCCTGGGTCGTGATGGCGATCTTTTCGATCTCCTCCAGTCTGTCCTTCACCTTCTCATGGAGGCGAAAGGCGCATTCCACAGCGGTCTGCGCATGGAATTCGGCCGGAAAGGAGACCTTGAAAAGAACATTTTCCATCACATACGAACCGTAGGTACGCGGGAACGTAAAACGTTTTCCTTTGAACAGGACGTCATAAAAACCCCATGTCTTTGCGGTGAGCGCGGACGGATACCCGATTTCGCCCTGCATCGTCATCATCGCCAGTCTCACACCCCGGCTCGTAGCGTCCCCGGCGGCCCAGGATTTGCGCGGCCCGGCATTCGGCGCGTGGCGATAAGTGCGGAGGCTCTGTCCGTCGATCCATACCTGCGAAAGGGAATCAATGATCTCTTTTTTGCCCCCCCCGAGAAGCGCAGTGACTACCGCGGCGGTCGCGGCCTTCACCAGGACCACGTGGTCGAGTCCGACCCTGTTGAAGCTGTTCTCAAGGGCTATCACGCCCTGGATCTCATGGGCCTTGATCGCCGCGACGAGGACATCGCGCACCGTCAGGGCCTTGCCTCCGGAAGTCTGCCTTCTGCTCACGTAGTCGGCGACGGCGAGGATGCCGCCGAGATTGTCGGAAGGGTGGTTCCATTCAGCCGCAAGCCAGGCATCGTTGAAATCCAGCCACCGGATAAGCGTGCCTATGTCGAAGGCCGCCTTGACCGGATCGAGTTCGAAGCCTGTCCCCGGGACACGGACGCCCTTCGGCACGGAACTGCCGGGCACAACAGGCCCCAGGAGTTTGGTGCATTCGGGGTATTTAAGCGCAAGAAGGGCGCAGCCGATGCTGTCCATCAGGATGTAGCGTGCGGTATCGAAGGCGAGATCGCTTTCGATTTTGTAATCCATCACGTAGTCGGCGATATCGACCATCTCCCTGTCGGGATCGGGTCTTATGTTCTGTTCTTCAGTGGGCGATGTCATCGGCTCCGCTCCTTACCGGAATTCTCTCGCCATGATAAATTTTTTCCGGACTCTATGCCTGTCTGTATGACGCATCAGGGTTTATTCTTCTTTTCCGAAAAGCCGGTCCAGTTTTTTTTCATACTCGTAGTAGCCGAGAAAATCGTAAAGCTCTTCTCTCGTCTGCATGGTCCCGACGACATCTCTCTGCGTTCCCTTTTCGCGGATTGCCCGATAGACCTTCAGCGCAGCCGCATTCATCGCGCGAAAGGCGGACAGGGGATAGAGGACCCCGCCCACGCCGGCGGCCGCGAGTTCGTCGCGGGTAAAAAGCGGCGTGACCCCGAACTCGGTGATATTGGCCAGGACAGGGACGCCGGCTGCGTCAACGAATTTTCTGTAGTCTTCGAGCCTGCCAAGGGCCTCGGCAAAGATCATGTCCGCTCCAGCCTCGCGGTATCGCACCGCACGCGAGACCGAGGCTTCGAGCCCCTCCACTGCGGCCGCATCAGTCCTCGCGACGATTACGAATTCGGGGTCGGTCCTCGCGTCGACCGCCGCCTTGATACGGTCCGTCATCTCGTCTACGCTTACAACCTTCTTGCCAGGCCTCTGGCCGCAGCGCTTCGCCGCAACCTGGTCTTCGATATGGATGCCGGCAGCGCCCGCCCTGATCATCTCCAGCACCGTCCTGGCAATCATAAAGGCATGGCCCCAGCCGGTGTCTGCATCCACAAGAAGCGGCAGCCGCGTAACGCCCGTAATCCGCTTAACGTCGGCGAGGACGTCGCTGAGGGTCGTAATGCCGAGGTCCGGAAGCCCATAAGAGGCGTTTGCGACCCCTGCGCCGGAAAGATAGATCGCGCGGAAGCCGACACGCTCCGCCATAATAGCGGCGTAGGCATTGATCGTCCCGGCGATCTGGAGAGGCTTCTCTTCATCAAGGGCCCTCCGCAATTGTGCGCCCGGCGAATATCCGTCTCCTCCGGCCATTCCCCTCATCCTTTGTAGGTCACCACGCGGCCCCAGACATTCTTAGTCCCCCAGATGCCCGAGCGGAGCGACTCCAGAAGCACGATCTGACTGTGGTCGATGAAGAGGTTCATCTCGGGGCCGTAGTTCTTGATATACCAGTTGAAGACCTCCGGGTCCGCAGCCTCGAACATCGTCTTTTCGGTCCCGAGTTCACGGATGAACTTCGCTATCACGTCAATCCTCCACGTCTTGACCTGCTCGGTGATGCCTTCAGACTCGATCATGATCATGTAGGCGCCTGCATCGAGATGCTTCTTGGCGCGCATCACCGCCCAGTCGACGTCACCCAGCCCTTCCGCCTCGAGTTCCTCGACGCTGCTGGCGCCGCCCGCGCCGAACTGTATCCCGACCTCGGCCTTAGCCTTCATTCCAGCCTTTCTCACCTTCTCGGTCAGCCGGAGGAGGTCGTCGGCCGGCACGCTGAGAAACCCCGAGGAGATCTCTACGATATCAAACCCGAGGCGCTTGCATTCCTCGATGTAGCGGGCGACCGCATCATTGCCCTGCGTGAGGACGTGCTCGATGAACCCTCCTGTGTCCACCTTCACGTCATATCTGTGGCAGAGGTCTATCAGCTCCTTAACCGCCTTGCGGGGCATCAGACTGAAAGAACCTCCCGCAAACTTCAGGATATCGACATAGGCGCCCATAGTCTCCAGAATATCCTCCAGATAACGCCTTCCCATCGGCGTATAGTACGGCCCGCGCATCTCGGTGATTCCCTGCTTCCGCGGTTTTGCCCCGCGTTCGTTGAGCCGTATGAACGGGAAGGCCCGCCCGTCTTCCTCCTTTGCCCCGCGGCTTGCTCTTCTTTCAGGCATTGTCATTTCTCCCTTCATATAAGTTCAACAATTATTATCCGATATTCTCGCCTCCAGTCAACCCTCCTGCACATAATAATGCACAGAGAAGGCGGATGTGGTAAAAAAAGTCCATAATCAGCGGCTCCTTTCAGACCCCAAGCGCAGCCTGCCAGCCTTCTTCTGAATTATATTCCCGGTAATATCTGCGTTTACGTGAATCACAATGAATTGCTGCCGCTTTTATGGCTTTTTTCAGCATGTCCGTCTCTTGCTCATTCAACATTGGCTAGTCAAGGTATGGTCAAGCCGCCCTTATCCTGGTCCCCGCCCTTCCCTGCATCGCTTCATTGATGAGTTCGGGACTCGTGATGACCACTTCTTTGCCTCCGGCCCGCAGAAACCCGATCGCCGCCTCGATCTTCGGGCCCATGCTCCCCTCAGAGAAATGCCCCTGCCGGTGATACGCGACGAGCTCCTCCAGCCCCACGTCCCGCAATGCCTTCTGCCCCTGTTTCCCGTAGTCAAGGTAGACGCAGTCAACCTGCGTGAGGTTAATGAAACACTCTGCTCCCAGCTCCGCAGCGAGGAGGCTCGTGGCAAGGTCCTTGTCGACGACCGCGTCCACCCCCCTGAGGTCGCCCGACGGCAACTCGATCACGGGCACCCCTCCGCCCCCCGCCGCGATAACCACCACGTCGAGAGATGCGAGTTTTCTGATGACATCCGTTTCGACGATCCAGAGTGGCCGGGGGGAGGGTACGACCCTCCGGTATCCCCTGCCGCTGTCTTCCTTCAACCTCCATCCCTTCGCCTTTTCCAGCGCAAGCGCTTCCTCGCGGCTGTAAAAAGGACCGATCGGCTTCGAAGGGTCTGCGAATGCGCGGTCGCTGCGGTCGACGATCACCTGGGTGATGATGGTGGCTACGTCCCTTACTTCGTGGATACTCCTGAGGCCGTTATAAAGGGTCTGCTGGATCATAAACCCGATACCGCCCTCGGAGTCCGCGTCGCAGATATAGAGTGGCATAGGCGGGACTGTGTTCTTCGATCGTCCCCTTGTCGCCGCGCTTGATGAGCGCATTCCCCCCGAGAGAGATCACGCAAAGCCTGCCCGCCTGCGTCCCGCTACCGATATTCATGGAACTGGCTGTCGACAAAACCCTCGATACTCCCCTTGAGTTCCTTCCCGTCCATCTCCTCGATCTCGTAACTCACGTGGACCGAATCTCTGTTTAGTCCGAGCAGCCTTCTCAGGTCTATGGGGGTGGCTACGACGACGAGATCACACGGCACGCTCTCGATAGTCTCCCTGAGTTCCTGCATCTGCACCGGCGCATACCCCATCGCGGGCAGAATATTCTTCAGCTGCGGATATCTCTCGAATGTCTCCTTTATCGATCCTTTCGCGTAAGGCCGGGGGTCGACAACCTCCCGGGCGGAATATCTCTCTGCGGCCAGGTAGCCCGCCCCGTATGTCATGCCGCCGTGGGTCAGGGTCGGTCCGTCTTCGATCACAAGGACCCTCTTGTCTGTGATCTTCGCGGCGGCATCGACGGTAATCCGCGAAGCGGTATAGGTGATGATAGCGCCCGGGTTGACCATCCTCACATGGTCCGCCACGAGCCGCACATTTTCTTTCTCGGCGCTGTCGACCTTGTTGACCACCGCGATGTCGGCCCTCCTGAGGTTAGTCTCTCCCGGATGATACAGAAGCTCATGGCCCGGCCTGTGGGGGTCGAGAACGACGATCTCGAGTCCGGGCTTGATGAACGGCATGTCGTTGTTCCCCCCGTCCCAGACGATGACGTCCGCTTCTTTCTCCGCGTCCCTGAGTACCATCTCGTAATCGACCCCGGCATAGGCCGTGACGCCCGCACTGATGAGGGGCTCGAACTCTTCCCTCTCTTCTATGGTGCAGTTCCATGCGTCCAGATCTTCCGTCGTACTGAACCGCTGCACGCGGCCCTTCAGGAGATCGCAGTACGGCATCGGATGGCGTATCGCAGCGGGCTTCAGGCCCTTTTCTTTCAGTATGCCCAGGACATACCGCGTCATACCGCTCTTCCCGCATCCGGTCCGGACCGCGCAGACTGATATCACAGGACGTTCCGGTGTAAGCATGGTCTTCTCCGGCCCGAGGAGGACGAAGTCGGCCCCGAGCGAAAGGCAGAGGGAGGCCTTATGCATCACATATTCGTGGGAGACGTCGCTGTATGCGAATACCACCTGTTCAACCCCATGCTCGCCGATAAGCGTCTCGAGCTCCTCCTCGGGATGGATGGGTATGCCGTCGGGATAAAGATATCCGGCAAGTTCTTGCGGGTAGGTCCTTCTTTCGATGAAAGGGATCTGGGCCGCGGTGAAGGCAACTACATCATAAGAGGGGTTGTTTCTGTAAACCATGTTGAAATTGTGGAAGTCGCGTCCGGCGGCACCCATGACAAGCACCCTCTGCCTTTTCATCAGCCGCCTCCGTAGACGGCCTTGAGCGCCGATTCCAGTATGTCGAGTCCCGCATCCAGTTCTTCAATCTTCACAGAAAGGGGAGGGCAAAACCTTATGATGTTCTTGTCAACGCCGCATTCAAGAAGTATCAGGCCTTTCTCAAGACAGAGGTCCATCACCTTCCTGAGTCCCTCGGTGTCCGGAAGGTCGCCTTCCCTGACGAACTCGATCCCGATCATAAGCCCGAGCCCCCTCACGTCGCCGAGCGCAGAGAACCTCTTCTGCATGCCGCGCAGCCGTTTCAGCGCATGCTCCCCCGCCCGTTGTGCGTTTTCGAGGAGATCCTCTTTCTGCATAACCTCTATGGTCGCGATTGCAGCGGCACAGGAGACAGGGTTGCCGCCGAAGGTGGTACCGTGCGCGCCTTTCGGCCATTTCTCCATAATTTCCTTTGTGGATGCGATCGCGCTCAGCGGCATTCCCGAGGCGATCCCCTTTGCAACGGTCATGATGTCGGGGACCACCCCGAAATGCTCGGAGGCAAACCATCTTCCCGTCCTTCCCATGCCTGCCTGCACCTCGTCGAGTATGAGGAGGATATTCCACCGGTTGCAGAGTTCCCGCAGTTTTTTAAGAAACTCCTTCGGGGGCACCACATATCCTCCCTCACCGAGCACCGGCTCGATGACTATACAGGCGACCTCATCCGGGGGGATAAGGTGCTTGAAGAGCCGCTCAAGGTGCGTATAACAGTCCATGCCGCAGGTTGCCGGCCTCTGTCCGAAAAAACACCTGAAGCAATACGGATAGGGCGAATGGTACACTGAAGGGACGAAAGGCTGATAGCTCCTCCGGTACCGCATGCTAGACGTCGTGAGACTCATTGCACCGAAGGTACGGCCGTGGAACCCTCCTGTGAAGGCCACAATGCCCTGTCTGCCTGTGCTGAACCTTGCCAGTTTCAGCGCGCCTTCGACCGCCTCGGCCCCGGAATTTGCGAAGAAGAACATATCGAGCCCCGGCGGCGTCACCTCTCTCATTTTTTCGGCAAGCAGGAGGAGCGGTTCATAATAAAAAATGCATCCGGAATGGATGACGGCCTCCGCCTGTTTTCTGATCGCCCCGACCACGGCGGGATGGTTATGCCCTATGTTCGTCGTGGCAAGCCCTGAGGTAAAGTCCATGTATCTCTTGCCGTTGATGTCCTCGATGTAAATTCGATCCGCCTTCTTTGCAAGGATGTCTGTGTGGATCACGAGGGCGTTCGTCAGCACGCCTTTCGCCCTCATGACATGGTCGGCCATTTCCCCTTCCTCCTTCTATCTGTCTATCTGGGCCTTCTGGAGCCTTCCGCTGAAGTCCCGGTAGACGACCTTCCACTTCGTGAACATGTCGAGGCTGCCGCCCCTTCCGCCCGCCTCCCCGTGTCCGAAGCCGCTTCTCTTCGTACCGCCGAAGGGCAGCTGGATTTCGGCCCCGATCGTGGATGAATTGATATAGACGATCCCTGTATCGAGCTCTCTCTCCGCGAACGCTGATTTGTTCACGTCCCGCGTATATATAGACGAAACGAGGCCATATGCCGTATTGTTCACTATCCGGACGGCATCCTCCAGGTCCTCCGCCCTGAGTACCGAAACGACCGGCCCGAAGATCTCTTCCTGCGCGATCCGCATCCCCGGCGTCACCCCGGAAAAAATCGTAGGCTCGATAAAATAGCCTTTTTCGCAGCCGCCTTCCCTGCAGGCATGGCCGCCGGTGGCGAGTTTCGCCCCTTCCTCTTTGCCGGTCCCGATATACTTCAGCACTCTTTCCATCTGGGCCTTATTAATGACAGGCCCCACGTCTGTCTCCGGTTTGAGCCCGTTTCCGAGCCGCAGTCTCCCCGCAGCTGCGGCAAACATATCGAGAAATTTATCGTGCACAGCCCGATGGACGACCAGGCGGCTCGAAGAGGTGCATCTCTGGCCGCTCGTGCCGAAACCACCCCATATCGCTCCCTCGAGGGCAAGGGCGAGGTCGGCGTCGGCCATAATGATGATCGCGTTTTTGCCTCCCATCTCGCAGGAAACCCTTTTCCCTCTCTCAGCGCAGATTTTTGCGATGCCCAGGCCCACTGCGGTCGAACCGGTAAAGGAAATCCCGTCGATGCCGTTATGGGACGCGAGATAGTCACCCGTCTCTTCTCCGCTGCCGTTGATCAGGTTCAGGACCCCTGCCGGCAAACCCGCCTCGCGGAGTATCTCCACAAGCATTGCGGCGCAGGCCGGCGTATGGCTGCTGGGCTTGAAGACAACCGTGTTCCCCGATACGAGGGCCGGCATCAATTTCCAGCCGGGTATCGCGACAGGGAAGTTCCACGGAGTGATCAGACCGCAGACACCTATAGGGACGCGGACCGACTTACAGTCCTTATCGGGCAGCTCGGAAGGTATGGTCTCGCCCGAAAGCCTCCGCCCTTCGCCGGCCATATAGTAGGCCATGTCGATCGCTTCCTGCACATCGCCCAGCGCCTCGGCCAGGACCTTACCCATCTCCCTTGTGAGAAGCTCGCCCAACTCCCTTTTCCGATTCGTCAGGATCTCACCGGCCTTATAAAGTATTTCCCCTCTTTTCGGCGCCGGAGTGAGACGCCACATCCGATATGCGTCCCTGGCTGTATTCACCGCATTGTCGACATCGGCCCGGGAGGACTTGCTGACAACCGCAACCACTTCCGATGTGTCGGCCGGATTGATGCTCTCGAAGGTCTCCCCTGTAACGGAGTCGATCCACTCACCCCCGATGAAATTCTGCACCTTTTTTTTCATTACGCGCCTCCCGCGGATAATTAGAGCGGTCCTTTATTGTTACTTTACTCTCGTCAAATTCTCGCGCAAGCCTGCTTGGTTGTCAAGGAAAACGGGATCTTGTCCCCCGACAGCGGTCATGGATTGTTGACGCGGGACCGTTTTCGCGCTAAAAGATAATTAAGAAGGGAATTGCATCATGAAAGCGGCGATTATATTCCTCCTGGTTCTTCCCCTGCTTTTTATTCTGTCCGGTACTTGTCATTCTTCAGTCGACCATTCGGGATATTCTTCCGTGCGGCAGTGCCTCGAGTGTCATCCTATGGCCTATCCGACGCACAGCATGAAACGACCGAAGCACGCC
>JAKAIZ010000053.1 GCA_021814065.1 Nitrospirota bacterium
GCGAATCAGAGAGCCTCACCTCCGCCTGCAACAGGTCATTTCGCGTGATCACTCCCTCCTCGTAAAGGTTTTCTGCGTCGCGCCGGTGGGATTCGAGTCTCTCGACCTCTTTTTCTCCGACGGACACCATCTTTTCCGACTGCAGAAGGTCGAAATAGATCAGCGCGAAGTCGATCGCCGCAAGATTCTTCACCCTCGCCGTATCAAGTCTCGCTGCCTCGAGCCTTGCCTTGCTCGACTCGTAGAGGGACGCGTTTTCCCTGAAATCGTAAAGCGTTTGCTGGACAGTCAGGTTGTACGCATAAAAGTCCTTTTTAGACACTGGAATAGACTGTGTCCCGAATATCGCATGCGGCTCATGAGCAAGCATAGTGCCGCTCGCGGAGCCGTTCACGGTGGGAAAAAGCCTCGACCTCTCGATCCGGGTATCGGTCTCCGAAATCCTTTCCTGGCCACGCGAGATCCTGACGAGCCTGCTGTTTTCGGTGACTAGTCTAAGCCCCTCGGGAAGCGTCAGCAACTCCGCGGATGCTGTTCGCACCTGCAAAAACAGGAGAATAGCAATACAAGAAAGCCCTATCTGTCCTATTCTGTTACCCATTTCCTTCTCCCTGAGAATACACCTCCGTGATCTGGAAGCTTTTTATCATACCACGTTTATCCTATATCTTCTATTCATACCGCAAGGCCTCTATGGGGTCAAGAAGCGATGCCTTGTATGCAGGATAGAAACCGAAAAATATACCCACAAAACCGGAAAAACCGAAGGAAAGGATAATAGATACGGGCGATATGACCGTCGGCCATCCGAAAATCAGCGACACCACCTCTGAGCTCGAAATCCCTATGATAATCCCCACCACGCCGCCTATCATCGAAAGCGTGAGGGCCTCGATGATAAATTGGAGCCTGATGTCCCACGTCTTTGCACCGATCGCCATCCGGATTCCGATCTCCCTTGTCCGTTCAGTGACCGAAACGAGCATGATATTCATGATGCCGATTCCTCCTACGAGGAGAGATACGGACGCGATCGCCCCTAGCAGAAGGGTCATCACCTTTGTGGACTGTTCCGCTGCCTGCATCATCTGGGTAAGGTTACGGACGGTAAAATCGTCGTCCTGCTTCTGCCCTATATGATGCCTCTGCCGGAGCAGTTCAGCAATCTCCTTTTCCGCAGACGCAAGATCATCGGCGCTTTTTGCCTTCACCATGATGATCCTGACCATGCCGGGGAATGCCGTACCGAAGAGTTTTTTCTGGGCCGTCGTTACCGGGACATAGACGGTATCGTCCTGATCGTGCCCCCCGGGGTCCTGACCCTTGGCGTCGAGTACCCCGATCACAGTAAAAGGCACATTCTTGATCCTGATTATCTGCCCGATGGGATTGATGCCTCCGAAGAGGTTGTCCACTACGGTCTGCCCGAGCAGGCAGACTTTCGACGCGCTCCGCATTTCCTCATCCGTGAAGGGTCTTCCTGCAGACAGAGGCCAATCTCTCACATACAGCATACTCGTAGTAGTCCCGGTAATGCCGGTAGACCAGTTCTGGTTTCCGTAGATCACCTGTGCCACCCCGCTGAGTACCGGCGCCACATACATTACAGAGAGACACTCTTTCTGTATCGCGTCGGCATCTCCAGTAGAGAGGGTTGGCTGCGTTCCGGCGCCCATCCTCACCCCTCCCGATGTAGTCGAACCGGGGAGTACCATCAGAAGATTCGACCCGATGCTGGCCATCTGTTCGCCTATCCGCTGTCTCGCCCCCGTGCCCACTGCAAGCATAGTGATAACGGCGCTGACACCGATGATAATACCGAGCATAGTAAGGGCCGAGCGCATCTTGTTGACCCGAAGCGCCCTGAATGATATTCTTATGGTCGCAGGTACGTTTATCATGCCTTGCCGGATAGTTCGTCGCTGACGACTACGCCGTCTCTGAAGAATATCCGCCTTTTGCTGAACTCCGCTATGTCCTTCTCGTGGGTCACAAGTATGACAGTGATATGCGACTCACCGTTCAATCTCACAAAGAGTTCCATGATCTCTATGCTGGTCTTTGTGTCGAGGTTCCCTGTAGGCTCATCAGCGAGGATTATCGGGGCGTTGTTTACAAGGGCACGCGCAATGGCCACCCTCTGCTGCTGGCCGCCTGAAAGCTGGTTAGGGTGGTGGTCTTCCCGGCCCGCAAGCCCTACTACTGCCAGGGCCGCCATGGCCTTTTCTTTCCTCTCCCCTGCAGGAAGTCCGTCATAGAGCATCGGCAGCTCAACGTTTTCCATAGCTGAAGTCCTCGACAAAAGGTTAAACCCCTGAAAAACAAAGCCCAACTTCTTATTCCGTATTGCCGCGAGTTCATCCCTGTTCATATGCGCAACGTCAATTCCTTCCAGAAGATATATCCCGCTCGTCGGTTTGTCGAGACAGCCGAGGACGTTCATAAATGTCGACTTCCCTGACCCCGAAGGTCCCATGATCGCGATGAATTCTCCCTTTTCTATGGTAAGAGAGACATCCTTCAAGGCGTTCACTTCTACGTCGCCCAGGCTGTAGATCTTGTTTATATTCTGCGTTTCAATAAGGGCCATGTTATAAATGCATGCGCGGCCCGGACTGCGCCTGGTTCTTCGGCTTTGTCAGGGACTCCACTATAAGCTCCTGCCCCTCCCTCAGATTGTCAGAGAGCAGTTCCGTATTATTCCCGTCGCTGATGCCGGTAGTCACGATAATCCGCTTTGGTTTGTCGCCGTCGACGACCCAGACGCCGATCCCCTTTGCCCTCGTTTCCGGCTTTGCGCGTTTATCGGAAAATCTGAACCGGAGGGCCGCATTGGGCACCCTCAGAATGTTTTCTCTCTTCGAAATGATGATGGAAACATTCGCAGTCATGCCGGGCTTAAGCTTGAGCTCCGGATTTGCCACATTGACTACCACGTCATAAGTAACCACGTTCTGGACTGTGATGGGAGCGTTCCTGACTTCGGAAACGCTGCCTTTAAACGGACTGTCCGGATATGCGTCAACAGTGAATTCTACAGGCTGTCCCACCCGTATATTACCTATGTCGGCCTCCGCAACGCTGCTGTCTATCTGCATCTTGGTAAGGTCTTGCGCGATGTTGAAGAGCGTGGGGGTCTGGAAACTCGCCGCGACAGTCTGCCCTACATCCACGTTTCTCGATACCACGATACCGTCCACCGGGGAGAGGATGCGTGTATACCTGAGGTTCGTCTCGGCGGTCCTCAGCGCCGCAGCCGCCTGCTCCACCTGGGCCTTGTTAGCATTTACCTGGGCAACGGCACTGTCGTAATTCGTCCCGGCTGTATCGAAGTCCGACCTGGCAATGAGATTCTTGGCGAAAAGCTCCCGGTTGCGCTCCAAAGTTCGCCGGGTGTCGGTAACCGACACCTCCGCCTTGGTCAGGTTCGACTTTGCTGCAAGCAGATTTGCCTTTGCCTGGTCCACCTGGGCTTCGAACAATGCGGGGTCGATCTGCGCAATGAGTTGCCCTTTTTTGACCCGGGAATTAAAGTCGGCGTAGATTGCCTTTATCGTGCCCGATACCTGGGTTCCAACCAATACAGTCGTGACTGCGTTGACCGTTCCGGTCGCCGTCACGGACGATACGATGTCCCCCCGTGTCACCTTCTCAGTCCTGAACTGAGGAACGTCGTCTTTACTGCGCAGCGCAAAATACCCTGCGCCTCCGATTATCGCCCCTATCGCAATCCCGATCAATATCTTCTTCATTGCAGTCGCCCTGCCCCTTTCCTCATCATCATTGCCGACTCCTACATGCCGATACGGCAGCCCCTTTTCGCCTGACGGGCATCAGATCACCCCGTCTCTGCTGCCGGACCAATTATTTGATTTTCCCGCCTCAGTTCCGGAAACAAATATATTTACGTACTCCCGAATCACAGCGTCCCGGTTTTCGAACTTCTGCTTACTTTCTACCACAAATTCCTGGTTGGTAAAATATTGAAAAAACATCCCGAGAAACGCACGGGCTCCGAGTTCCGGGTCGAATTCCTTCAACAACCCTCCTTCTTGCATCCCCCTGAAATACGAAGCGAGGGTTTTGACGATTTCTCCGACAAGATTCTGCTGGATCTCCCTCACCTTTGCCGGATACAAATGTATCTCGGAATGCATGATCTTGATCAAGTCCCTTCTTTCGGATAACCTGTTCAAAAAGCGGCCGGCTATCTGCGCCAGAGCATCCCTGTAAGAGAGTTCTTTCAGCTCCGGCAAGAGCCCCTTCAGGGCGGGGAGAAAAGAGTGGCTTGCGATCATTTCCTCGAAGAGACGCTCCTTTGAGGAGAAATGCCTGAAGAGCGTCAGTTCCGCCACGCCCGCCTTCTTTGCGATCTCTTTCGTCGTCGCGCCAAGAAAGCCCTTTTTTGAAAAAAGGGCGAGGCTGGCGTCCAATATTTTATCCCTTGTGTCACGCATGCTCATCTCATTAATGTTAGCGCTTACTTACATTTTTACTATAGGCTAAGAGATCTGAGGATGTCAACGTGAATCTGATAGCCGGCGGATTCATTCTCCCTGGGGGCGACACTGCAGGCGGCATCAAAGCCCCGTGTGCAGACAATTTCCCGCCGGAAACCGCAGAACTTGCGGTAATACTGCCGAAACGGGTAGAATAATAATCGATGAGGTACAGCAGTTAAATATGTTCGCTCAATCAGCCGCCCTGGCTCCCTCGGTGCAAAGATGATGTCAGCCGCTCCTTTTTTGCGGAGGGCGCGCTCAGTTGTTGCGTTTGTTCTCTGCCTGCTCTTCTTCAACCTTCCCGCTTCATATGCGCTTGACAGCCGCAACACTCCTGCGTACCAGCGGGCCAAGGTGCTGGGGTATCTGCTGACCTACGACCTGGGAAACCTCCATTTCAGCCACAAGAAAATCGACGACGAACTCTCGAAAAACGCTTTTACCCTTTATATGAAGCAATTGGACAGTCAGAAACGCTTTTTTCTGAAGCAAGACGTTAAGAAACTGGCGGTCTATACGAAGTCGATCGATGATGAAATCAAATCCGGGGACTACGAACTTCCCGACCTCGCCACCTCGATACTTTTAAAAAGAGCTGCAGCCGTCAAGGAGATGGTCAAGCAACTGCTCTCCAAAGACTTCAACTTCTCGGGGCGTGAATACGTCGAGACGGACCCCGAGAAGCTCGACTACTGTGAGACCGAAGGCGCACTAAGGGAGCGATGGAGAAAAATCCTCGAACTGCAGGTTCTCCATCAGCTACTTAACCTGGAGGACGAAGCCAAGGAGCAGACAAAGGGCGGCAAAGGCGGCGTGGCGGCAGCGCCATTCGAGAAAACGGCCAGAGAAAAGGTCTTGCGGACTTATGAGACCTTCTTTTCCGAACTGCAGGAACGGAGCGAAAAGGAAAAATACGAGCGTTATTTTAACTCGCTCACCAGGGCTTACGATCCGCATACGGAATATATGCCGCCTTCGAGCAAGGAGGACTTCGATATCAGCATGCGGGGAACCCTCGAGGGTATCGGAGCCACACTCCGGGAAGAGGACGGCTATATTAAAGTAGTCGAGATCGTTCCGGGCAGCCCGGCCTTCAGGCAGGGACAGCTCCAGCCGGAAGACATTATCCTGAAGGTAGCTGAGAAAGATAAGGAACCCGTGGACATTACCTATATGGGCGTCAAGGGCGCCGTAAAGCTCATCAGGGGGAAGAAAGGCACCGAGGTCAGGCTGACGATTAAGAAACCGAGCGGCAGCCGGATGGTCGTTCCTATTGTACGCGATGTCATAAAGCTTGAGGACAACTTTGTAAAAAGCGCCGTTCTGAAAGACGGAGATGGCGGCGCGCCCGTAGGGTACATCAAAATCCCCGCATTTTACAGGGACTTTGATCACACCGGGGGCAATGCCGGCCGCAATTGCACGGATGACGTAAGAAAAGAACTCAATAAGCTGAAGGCAGCGCGGATCAGAGGTCTTATCCTCGACCTGAGGAATGACGGTGGAGGAGCGCTTACCGATGCGATCAAAACCGCAGGATTGTTCATCAAGACGGGTCCGGTAGTTCAGGTGAAGGCAAGCGACGGAAAGATTTCGGTCCTTGCCGACGAAGATCCCGGTATTAGTTACTCGGGACCGATGGTGGTCCTCGTCAACAAGTTCAGCGCTTCGGCTTCGGAGATTCTTGCAGGCGCGCTCCAGGACTATGGTCGGGCGATTGTCATAGGCGGAGATACTCACGGCAAGGGAACTGTACAGACAATTATCGACCTCAACGATTTCCTTCGCACGCACGACATGGGCATCAAGGGCGCCCTCGGGGCACTGAAAATCACTACGCAGAAGTTTTATAGAATTAGTGGCGCGTCCACGCAGTACAGGGGGGTCACACCGGACATAGTTCTGCCGGATCAGTTTCAGGGCCTGAAGACCGGAGAACAGTACCTCGATTACGCCCTCCCCTGGGACACGATCAATCCTGCCGCTTATTCTAAGTGGACGAATTCCCGGCCGGACATCCGGGAACTCAGGGCGCGAAGCGAAAAGAGGGTCCGTGCCAATAAGGAGTTCGCCGATATCACGAAGGAAAATGAGGAGCTGATAGAGATGCAGAAAAAAACGCTTCAGCCTCTTAATATAGACGAGGCCCGCAAAGACGAGGAAGAGTTAAAGGAAGTTACGAAAAAAAGAGACTCGGGAAATCCCCACGGAGGAATCCATAGTGGGAAGAAGAAAGACACGTCTCATCTATCTGAGGAGGGGAGGAGACAGGCATGGATCAAGGATGTCGGCGAAGACCCTTACGTGCGGGAGTCGGTTTCCGTCCTTGATGACATGCGCTCCCCCAGGAAAACTTCCGCCTCGAATTGAGGCATCAGTGATACGCTATCGTATCGAGCGGTAGCCGCCTGAAACGCCTTTCTTCGACAGCACTATCTGCCATACCTGAAGGTCACGCGCGCGGAAGGCGCCTGCTGAACTCAACAGATAATATTTCCACATGCGGTAAAACCGCTCATCGTAAGACCATTTCAGCCTCTCCCAGTTCCTGTTAAAATTGTCAAACCAGGCCTTCAGCGTCGCATCGTAATAAAATCCGAAGTTGTGCCAGTCCTCGATAACGAAGAGCCCTTCTACCGAAGAGGCGATCTGCGTCATCGAAGGGATGAGTGAGTTGGGGAAAATATACTTGTCCATCCACGGATCTATTGTCAGCTGGGTCTTTATGTTGCCTATGGTATGGAGCAGGAAAAGGCCCTCATCGCTCAAACATCTGTGCACCGCCCCCATGTACGTCCGGTAGTTCTTCTGTCCCACGTGCTCGAACATGCCCACCGAGACGACGTAATCGAACGTCTCGTCCACATCCCGATAGTCCTGCAGTCTGATCTCTACGGGAAGATCGCCGCATATCTCCCGCGCCAGCCGGGTCTGCTCCTTAGAGACGGTAATCCCAACCGCCATGACCCCGTATTTCTCTTGTCGAGCATATGCCTGAAAAGTTCATTGCCCTAATCATAGTGGCGCTCGCCGATCTGAAAGGCCCGCGACCTGGCGACAATGTTCAGCAAGACCGCACGGGAGACCTGAAAGAGCAGCGTAAGGTTTTTTTATCTTCTCTTCCGGATGACAGGGCAGGATCTTAGAGAAGAAGTCGTCCAGATTTTCGCAGTCCCACCATCCCTCCATATACGCCTCGCCGAGTCCAAGGCTTCCGTCTTTCAGGATCCTGCGGTAGAAATTGTTGTTTTTTATCTGAATGTCCCATGGCTGGTTGCAGTTAATGGCGATGCCGGCGGGCGCCAGAATCTCCTCCACGACCTCTTTCATCTTCTCTGCCCTCGTCGTTAATATAAATCCCGGGTGTCCCTGACCCTTTTGTCCAATCTTATCACCCACACCGAATTTTTCAACTGGAAATACGAAGGTTGAAAAATGAAATCTCTTAAGCGTACTATTGAGACAGCATGGAAAGGCCTGCCATAGATAAAGATTCTGATCTTAAATTCCCTCATTTTACCGTTCTGAAGGCGTCCGCGGGCTCGGGCAAGACCCACATGCTCACGAAGAGGTTCGTTCAGTTCATTCTCTCCGAGAAAATATCAAAGAACAGGCTGCGAAATATTCTTGCCATAACCTTCTCAAACAACGCCTCCAAGGAGATGAAGGGGAGGATCCTGCAGTGGCTGAAGTTGCTTCATTTCGGCGACCCGGAAATGACTGAGCAGATGCTTGAGGCGGTCTCCATAGACCGGGAGAGACTTGCCGAGCGGGCCGGGCAGATGGTGGAGGAGATATTGTGGAATTACGCCGACTTCGAGGTGCGGACTATAGACAGCTTCATGACATCCATCTTCAAAACCTCCGCTGTCGACTTCGGATTCAACACGGAGTTCGATATCCTTATGAACAATAACGCGATAATGGAATACTCTTTTGATTTGTTCCTGAGGGGCGTCCGGGAGGGCACAAAAGAGGCGGAACTTCTTCTCGGCATAGTGTCGGCCATCCAGGAAGGGAAGCAGGGACAGGAGGCCTATATGTGGAACCCCTCATCGGCACTCCTCGAAGAGGTGAAAAATCTCTACGGAAAGCTCTCGGCGACCGGCAGGGACCCTGTGATAGAGGACTACTCAGGGGCTTTTGATGATATAAAGAATGAAATAAGAGCCGTCGTCGGGGACCTTGAAAAGGTGGTCCTTAAGTCGGGCCTTGCAAAACGGGCAAACTCCTCTTTCGATACTGTTCTCGAGCTGGTGAGGGAGGAAAGGTTCGCCGACCTGATCGGAAAGGGGCTCAAGAACCCCCCTGTCAACAAGCCGGGCAAGAGTCAATCAGCACTTCAGACCTCATTCGATCGGATTGTCGGACAGTGGGAGAACGTCGCGAGTCTTATCAACGGATACATTGCCCTACTCGTCCGCTCCCGTTCGATGCCATATCTGAAGGTATATGAATCATTCAGAGAAATCGTCGAATCCGTCAAGAGACGTCAGGGAAAGGTATTCATCGAAGACATCAGCAGAAACCTCGCCCAATACCTTAACGAGGAGATCGTCCCGGATATCTATTTCAGGCTTGGCGAGACTATCTATCACTTCCTGGTCGACGAATTCCAGGACACTTCCCTGATTCAATGGCAAAACCTTTACCCCCTTTTCGAAAATGCTGTCTCTCAGGGTGGAAGCCTCTTCGTCGTAGGCGACACCAAACAGGCGATCTACGGTTTCCGCAACGCCGACTACAGGATAATGAGAGAGTCCGAGCGCGACAACCCCTTCCCTTCCGCCAGGCATGACGTAAAAGAACTTAAGACAAATTACAGAAGCCTCAGGAAGGTCCTTGAATTTAATGAGAAGGTATTCAGGGAGATCGTGGCCGGACATGTTAAATACATGGAGGCAGGGAGCAGAAGCGGGCTGACGGACTATGTCCAATGCGCCAGAGACGGCAGCTCTCAGGGATACTGCGAAGTGGTGCTTCAGGAAAGGGACGATGAGACCATTCCCGAGCGCCGCGTCATACAGGACCTCGTCGCAGACCTCAGAGCGCGGGGGTTCAGCTATGGCGATATAGCGATACTTACCCGGAGGAATGAAGACGTCGTAAAGACCACCCTTTGGCTGAATGAGAAGAATATCGACTTCATCTCTTACAGCAACCTCGACATACGGCGAAGAAAGATCACTGGCGAGATCGTGGCGCTGCTAAACTTCCTCGATTCGCCGATGGATGACCTCTCTTTTTCGACCTTCATAACCGGAGAAATATTCGGCGCCTTGCTGCGCATTGACCGTCCTGAGATTACTCCGGAGAGACTCGGGGAGTTTCTCTTTGAATATCGACAGGGCCCCCCGCTTTATAAGTCCTTCCAGAAGGAGTTCCCCCTTTTATGGGAGAAATACTTTGCCGGCCTTTTTAAGGCCTCGGGGTATTTTCCGATCTACGACCTCCTGACAGAGGCGTACGCCGTATTCAGGGTCTTTGAGGCGCTGGGGGACGAGGAGGCGGCGCTTGTGAAGATACTCGAAGCGGTCAAGGAGTTCGAGGGGGCGGGATACAACAGCATCAGGGACTTTCTTGAATTCGCGGGAGACAGCGACAGCGACGAGTCCGAGTGGAATATGGACGTCCCCAAGGCCCTGGATGCTGTCAAGGTGATGACGATCCATAAGGCAAAGGGCCTCGGATTTCCCGCTGTTATTGTCCTTCTCTATGAAGGCAGAAACAGGGGGTTTGACTACATTGTAGAAGAGGAAGAAAATGGGGTGCGGTTACTCAAGATCAACAAAAAGACCATGGTCAGCGATCCTGCCTTCGAGAGGCTTTATGAAGAGGAAGCGACAAAGGAAAATGTAAACAGGCTGAATAGCCTGTACGTCGGATTCACGCGGGCAAAAGAAGAGCTCTACATAATCGGGGTTAAGAGCAGAAGCGGGACGTTTCCCTTCGATCTCCTTCCCGAAAACGACTTCGCGGCCACGGTGAAACCTGTGAGATGTGACATCCCTGCCGCACGATCTGCCGAGGTCTTCAGTGTAAGACATCACCCTAAACAGATAGAAGCATCGGTCAGAACGGACGAGATGATAAGCATCGAAGAGAGGGCAAGAGGAGAATTTATCCACAGGGTCCTTTACCACATCGAATATCTGCGCGATGACATGGAAAACGCGATTGAGAAGATCATCGGAAGAGTCACTGCCGAAACAGCGTCGGAGTCGGCAGCAGAAGGAGTGAAAGAACTTCTTCTTCGCCTCTTCGGACGCAGGGAGATAGCGGCCTACTTCCGGCCCCATCCCGGGAGAGAGGTGAAAAGGGAACAGGAATTCTCGGATGAGGAGGGACATCTCTTCAGGATGGACAGGGTCGTGATCGACCCCGACAGTGTCACGGTCCTGGATTTCAAGGCAGGGGGAGAGGGCTGGGCTGAGGAGAAATATCGGGCCCAAATGAGAAAATATGTGAAAATCGCGAGGGACATTTATCCCGGCAGAAAACTGGAAGGCAGGATCGTTTATATAGACCTCGGGGAGATCAGGACATTATGAGCAACACGCTGATCATAGGCCCGCAGGAAAACCTCATCGAGAAGACGGCAGATCTTATAGGTCCTCGCGGGAAAGACTACTCTCACAACCTCGTCGTGTTCCCGGGCAGAAGGCCGGCCCATTTCCTCCGAAGGGAGTTGGCACAAAGGGGAAATGGCAGCTTCATACCTCCCTTGATCCTGTCCATGGACGAATTTATGGCTTACGTTACGGAGGCCGTACACCCCGTGAGGAATGTGGAGACGGTAGATGCCATTGCCATCCTCTATCAGATCCACAGGAGCGCCCCTGAACCCCTCGGCGGAGAAAGCTTCCTAACCCTCGATAGTTTCTTTTCTTTGGGGGTAAAGCTTTTCGCGGACATCGAGGAACTCTATATTGAATGGATCCCTCCTGCGACGGTAAGGGAAATCCAACCCTTTAGTGATGAAGTGATACCCAAACATGCACTGGCAAGACTTCAGTCGCTCCATTTCTTCTACAAGACGTTTTACGAGAAGATTTCCCGGCTGGGCATGGCTACAAGGTCCATGAGATACCGTATGGCAGCAGAGAAGGTCCTCGAATACGGCATTGACAGGTTCGAAAAGGTGATATTCGCGGGGTTCTATGCGCTGACCAGAAGCGAGAAAGACCTCTTCAGGAAGCTGCTGCCAACCGAAAAAGTAATCTTCATATTCCAGGATGGCCCGGGGCTGGGAGAGCGGCTGTCGGAGCTGGGAATAGAAATCCGCAGCAGCGGACCGGCTCAACCCGAACCGAAAATCCATTTTTACAGCAGCCCCGATACCCATGGCCAGGTCTTCTCCCTTGGGAGCATTCTTAAAGATAAATCGGGGAAGGAAGGACTATTCAATGAAAAGACCGCAATAGTTCTGCCGTCTTCAGAGACGCTTTTTCCGCTTCTCCGGCAGGGGATGACATGTGTAGACGAAGACGATTTCAATATCTCTCTCGGATATCCCCTGCACCGGACGCCGGTCTTCGGCTTTCTTAATAATCTCATGGAATTGATTGCCTCCGTGGAAGATGACCGGATCTACATCCCGGATTATATGAAGTTCGTGCTGCACCCGTACATGAAGAATATTTACTGTAAGGGAAGCGCCGAGACCACGAGGATCATGTTCCACACCATAGAGGAGATACTCCAAAAATCCCGCACGAAAATGTTCGCGGCCCTGTCCGAGATAGAAGACAACGAAAAGATACTCGGCTCTATCATTGACAAGCTCCGCCAGGAAGAAAAAGGCATGACCCATGCGGAAGTCAGGGAACATTTGAGGATGGTCCATCTCAACACAATTGAGACATTTTTGTCCTTCAGGGACATTGGGGACTTCGCCGCGAAATGTACCGGGCTTCTCACATTTATATTCAATAACAGTACGGCACGCCTTCATCCGCTTTTCTACCCTTTCTCTGAGTCCTTTATTAAAGCGCTGAACACAGTCTCCAAATCCCTGATGAAGGACATGTCGTTCACGGACAGGACGAGCTATTTCACATTTTTCAAAAAATATATTATGACGGGCCGCGTGCCCTTTCCGGGGACTCCGCTCAAAGGCATCCAGGTCCTTGGCTTCCTTGAAACGAGGAACATCAGGTTTGACACTGTCTTTATTCTCGATGCCAACGAAGACGTTATCCCCGACACATCCAAAGAAGATACGCTTCTGCCTTTCAAGGCCCGGGAGATACTGAAACTGCCGACCTATTTGGACAGGGACAAGCTTGCGGCCTACTATTTCGATAATCTCATAAGGGGCGCAAGAGAGGTCCATATTTTCTTTGTGGAAAATGATACCAGGGAGAGATCGCGCTTCGTTGAAAGTCTGCTATGGGAAAACCAGAAAAGGGACAGATCTGACAGGACAAGCGACTATGTGCAGGCCATCCAGTACAGGGTCAAGCTTGGGAACGATACACCGGCCGGAATTCCCAAGACGGAAAAAGTAGTCAGCTTCCTGAAAGATTTCACATACAGCGCCACGGCCCTTGACACATACCTCAATTGCCCGCTTCAGTTCTACTACAGCTATGTTCTTGATCTCGGGAAAAAGGAGGAGATCACAGGGGAGATCGAAAGGGCCGATGTCGGCAAATTCGTGCACCGCGTCCTTTCCTTGTATTTCTCAAAAAGGATGAACAGAGTTTTAAAAGAAGCGGATATCGACATGGAGGAGATGGACAATTTGATTGATGATCTTTTCGGCAGGGAATATGCTGCCAACCCTACCGGGGCCGCATACCTTGTGAAGGCCCAGATCAAGGCACATCTTAGAGACTATCTCAGCAGGTACCGCATACCTCTCATCAAAGAAAAGGCAGTAAACATCATAGGAGTCGAAGAGTCAATCGAAGCGACTCTGAACGCTTACAGACTTAAGGGTCGGCTGGACGTAGTCGAAAAGAGGGATGGCAGGATCTACATAGTTGATTATAAAAGCGGTTCCCATACAAAGAGCCTGAAGATTAACTTCGACAAGCTTGACGCCGGCAGCAGAGATTCCTGGGGCGAAGCGATCGGAAGCCTCCAGCTTCCTTTTTATCTACTCCTGTATTCCGAGCGCCACGGCATAAAAACAGAGGACCTGAGAGGAATGTTTTTGCTCCTTGGCCGGTCCCTGATAAACAAAGATATTGAACTTGCCCTGTTCGATACGGAAGATGAGAGTTCGCAATTCGACAGATTGAAAACAGTAATTATTGGTCTAATGGATGAGATAACTGATTCAGCGGTCCCGTTTGCGGCCGCCTCTGACAGAAAAAACAGCTGCCCGAGGTGCGAATTCCAGTATATTTGCGGGACGCAATGGGTAACCGGTTAGATTAACCAGTCAATTACATGCCTGAATTTTGTCATTCCGGCTTGTCCGGAATCTCTCTTGGCATCCCTGTATTGCGCCGTACGATCCACGACAAGCGAGGATGACGGCTTGCCATATTTTGTTGCTGGGTTAATAATGTCGTGGCATTGGCCTCGTTCACCTTCCGGGACACCCCCTAATATCTCCGCCCGTAAGTCTCGCTTTTGCAAACCTCTCTCACATGATCTTTTACGAGACGGCCGTCTTCCCAGACCTTTTCTCTTATCCTCCTGCATCGGGTATGACCGTTCCCCTCGTAGTAATCGCTTTCCGGTTCCGCACGGTATATGCCTCTGCCGTCATCTGTCTGGTATTCGACCGGCCGGTTGCTCTGATAAGCCTGTTGAGAGCCCTTCACCGAGATATCGGCTATAGTAGCGCCCGCAACTGCGCCGAGTAATGCGCCTATCACTCCGCCCCTCCAGGGATTCCGGTGGTCGAGGACCGCGCCGGCGACACCCCCGACAGCCGCGCCCGTTCCCGCGCCCTGGGCGTGGTAAGGAGTGCAGCTGAGCGCTGAGAGACTTATCATCAATATTACCGAGGTCATTATGTTCTTCATCACTATCCTCCTCTTTCTCATTAAACAAACTGTCTAATGTTAAGATATTGCCGCCACCCCTTACAAGCAGATTTAGCGTTAAATTTTTTTCATTTATCAATCCAAGGACCTTCTAGTGCCTCGGCAAATATTACACCGATAAGTTGTCGTAACCCTGAGACTTGAAAAATAGCACCAAGATTGCTCAAAGCTGTAATGCTTGCACGTTTCACAGTTTTGCCTTCTGTATAAGGCCGTATTTGACATGTTCCTAAACCCTGCTAAACTTAATCATAAGAACGTCTAAAGAGCTATTCATGGAAGGAGGTGAAAAATATGCCGGATTATGGAGATTATGTGTTTATTTACGACAAAGAGGGGAATGAATATGCATGCCCTATGAAAGCCATCAAAGGGCAAGTCAAGAAGGTAGACAAGCTTACCGAAGAAGAAAAGAAAAAATGTTTAAATATGGGAGAAGTCTCTGACGTATTCAGCACCGGTGGTTAAGGCATCACCAAGGAAAAAGGGTTTGTGGCTAATCGTTGCAAACCCTTTTGTGATAAAAAATAATAAAAGTGAGCACGCATGACACCTTCTGTTAAGCTCTATACGTTAAGCACCTGCAGCCACTGCAAGGCCGCAAAGAAGTTTCTGGATAATTGCGGGGTGAAATACGAGTTCCAGGATGTCGATTTATGTTCCGGAGAAGAACAATCTGCGCTACTTGAAGAGGTGAAAAAATTCAATCCCGGCTGTACCTTTCCCACGATTATTATCGGAAATAAAATCATTATTGGGTTCAGGGAACAGGTGGTGAGAGAGGCACTTGGGTTGTGATCAGTGTTGACAAGTTATATGAAGTGCTGAAAACAGCTCAGGAGCCAAAGGGTTATTTTTTCAATAAAGACAAAGACGTGGTCTCTGATCTCCTTGACGGCCTCATCAGAAACAGTGCGCGTTATGGCTACATGTCATGCCCTTGCAGACTTGCCTCAGGCGATTACGAGAGAGACAGGGATATTATCTGTCCCTGTGTTTACCGGGCAGCTGATGTTAAGGAGTTCGGAAGCTGCTACTGCGGTCTCTATGTCTCGGAGGACTGGAATGAAGGCAGGATATTGAATACCTATATTCCTGAAAGAAGACCTTTGCAGCATTAGAGCCTGCCCATAAAAAAGCGGGCCACTTGCGGTCAGGTTTGCGGGAGTGACCAATGCCTATGCACTACATCCGCTCCAGCGTTCTAATGAGGGCCTCTGCCTTCTTAAGACTCTCGTAATATTCCCGTTCAGGATCGGAGTCTGCGACGATGCCCGCTCCGGCCTGGATATACGCTGTGCCGTCTTTTATCAGGAAGGTCCTGATGATGATATTGAGGTCCATGTTGCCGTTGAACCCTATGTATCCCAGCGAGCCGGTGTAAGGCCCCCTTCTGAAAGGCTCGATCTCGTCGATGATCTCCATGCACCGCACCTTGGGAACGCCGGTGATCGTCCCACCCGGAAAGGTCGCTCTGATCACATCGAAGCAATCCTTGCCAGGCGCCAGCGCCCCCCTCACATTCGATACTATATGCATTACATGGGAGTAATCCTCGGTCACCATCAGCTCATCGACAAGGACACTGCCGTAATCAGAGACGCGTCCGATGTCATTTCTTTCGAGGTCTATGAGCATAATATGTTCCGCCCTCTCCTTTTCGTTCAGGAGAAGCTCAGCCCGCATTGTTTCATCTTCGCCCCAGTCTTTTCCTCTCGGCCTCGTGCCTGCAATCGGCCGCGTGTCGACAATGCCGTTTCTTACCCTCACCAGCCTCTCCGGCGACGAGCCGGCTATCTGGTAGTGGCCGAAATCTACAAAAGATGAAAACGGAGAGGGATTCACTTCTCTCAAGGTCGCATAAATCTGCCAGGGGTCTTTCCCTTTCAGTTCCGCGCTGACGCGGAGCGAAAGGTTCGCCTGAAAAATGTCTCCTGCCGCGATATACTCTTTCGCCTTCTTCACCATCCCGACATAGACGCCTTTCTCAACGTCATGGCTGATAAGCGTCCCGCCCGCAGCGTTTATACCTGTTCCATCATCCCTTACAGCATGGCCGGGAGGCAAAATGGAGAGCCCGCTCCGTATTCGCTCGACAACCTCTTCCAGTGTCTTCTCGGCCTCATTCACGCAGGTGTCTTTCTCCTCGTATATCTCGCAGTATCCAAGGACCGTCTTCCTTACCCCGGGACAGATAATGACCCAACTTTTCCGCAGCGCATGGTCGAAGGCCACGAGCCTGTCGATCATGAAGAAATGCGCGTCGGGCAGTGCCAGGTCGTCGACCGCGTTTTTGGGGATTCTTTCGAGGTAATGCACAAAATCATATGTGAACATTCCTGCCGCCCCTCCCTGAAAGGGCGGCAGTTCCCCTATCGTCTCCTGCCGGTAACTGAGGATGAGTTCTCTAAGTCTCTGAAGGGGTTTCCTGGAAGAGACTGTCCGCCTGCCGGCGAACTCTATCTCGACAAGCCCGTCTTTTACCGTAAAGGTGAGATAGGGATCAAAACCGATGAAGGAATACCTCCCGGTCTGCTCCGATCCCTTAACGCTTTCAAGTAGAAGACTGTTCCTCGATCTGAGGGTGCAGTAGATCTTGTCAGTGCTTTCATAGGGGATTTCCCTGTATACCGGAGGAAATGTATACTCAGCCATTGTCCTGCATCAGTGGGGCCCTGACCACGCGGAGTGCCTTAGGCCGACAGCATTTCGGCACTTATAAGTTCGATCGCCTTTATCGGGTCCGGCTGTTTCAGAATCGCCCTTCCCATTACTATGTAGTCGGCACCTTCCCGTAACGCATCCCTCGGAGTCATCGTCCTCATCTGGTCGTCGGTAGGGGTCCAGGAGGTACGGATACCGGGCGTCACGATCAGAAACCCCCGTCCGCAGTGCCCCCGGATAAGCGCCGCCTCCCTTCCGGATGCGACCACGCCGTCGAGCCCCGCCTTCAGAGCAAGGCCCGCAAGATGCCTGACATGGGTGTTGAGGCTGTGCTGGATTCCGACCTCGTCCCTAAGGACATCGCGCGAAATACTCGTGAGTACCGTCACCCCGAGTATTCGGGGCTTGTCGATATTCTCTTTAAGGCAGGCATTTATGACATCGTCCCTGCATTTCTTCATCATATCGAGCCCTCCGGAGGCATGTACATTGAACATAAAGACCCCGAGTCGTGCGGCGGCCACACCCGCCCTGGATACGGTATTCGGGATGTCATGAAACTTCAGGTCGAGGAACACCCTCCTCCCCCTTTTATGAATTTCATCGACAATGGAAGGGCCGGCAACAGTAAAGAGTTCAAGTCCTACTTTAAATATACCTATATAAGCCTTGAAGCTATCAATAAGATCAAGCGCATAATCAGTGTCGTCTACGTCGAGAGCAAGAATTAATTTCTCATTGATCTCCATCGGCCTTTTCCTGAATATTACGGTTTAATGCCTAATCTACATGGAATCCGGAGCACCATATTATGAAGTCTATGAGGGACCAAAAGCAAGCCCTGCATGATGACAAATCCGGCCGCATACCGCATCCTTAGCTCCTCAGCCTTTTACCTTCGTTCCCCAATAGCCGTGCGGAAACCGCACATTCCATAAGATTGTTTTGTTGACAATTGCGTCTCTTTTTGATAAAAGTGAAGTAGAGAAAAGGATTCCGCGATAAAGGTAAATCCTCTGTGAGGAAGGTGAAGATGCCGATCTTCAGGCAGCAAAGATGGCCGGGCTATCGAATGGATGTGTTTTCGGAATGCCCGGCTTTCTCACGTCATTGTACTGAAATTCGCCTAATGTTGGAACTTGCCGGTTGTGAAGAAAGAGGTTGATGGAATGAGGAAGGTATTAATAGCGGTCGACGATCCAAAGGATTCAAAGGCTATGCTATCTGCCTTCTACAATCTGGCGCGTCTTCCGGAAGAGGTAATCCTCCTTCACGTGCAGAGGCTTCAAGGCAAGTCTTTGATGGTCGACATGCTCGGCAATGCCGAGATGGAAACCCTAAAGAAGGCTTTGAAGGAAACCGGTCATAAAGAGAAATTGGATCGAGAGTCGGAGAAAATCCTGAATTATTACAAGAGTGTTTTGCAGGATAGTCGATTTAGTGTCCGGACCGTAGTAAGGGAAGGCATACCTGCCGAGGAAATTCTTAGAGTTTCTGAAGAAGAAGTCGTGGAGCTAATTATTCTTGGCCATTGCCGGAGGAGGGGGCTCGCGAGACTCATAAGCGGCAGCGTTACCAGGGATGTGGAACAAAACGCAAAGACGCCTGTCTTTGTGGCAAAAACCGATAGAAAAGTTTATGCAAGGTTCGGACCGCTTCTCTTCCTGTCCTTTTGGGCCTCGGTAGGCATTTACGGCAGCTCTGTTCTTATCATGGACCACATAGGAAAGAGGCTCTTCGCAACTTATGAGTCTTATTCCGTGCTTTTGTTTTACTATATGTTGTACCTGGCAGGGTTTACGATAGTGGGTATCATCACCGCTATTGTCGGCGGAATTTTTGGACGGCTTATTCCCTATGACCGCCTGAAATAAAAACGCCCCGGCTAGATCTTCGGAAGGACAATCCCTCTCTGCGCCTGATACTTGCCTTTTTTATCGGCATAGGAAGTCTCGCAAAGGTCCTTGGCCTCAAGGAAAACGATCTGGGCGAGCCCTTCGTTAGCGTATAGTTTCACCGGAAAAGGGGATGTGTTCGAGACT
>JAKAIZ010000054.1 GCA_021814065.1 Nitrospirota bacterium
GGGCAACGGACGCCATGCTCAGCGACGGACTGTGGGACGTTTACAATGATTTTCATATGGCGATCACCGGAGAGAGGGTAGCGGAGAAATACGGCATCACAAGACATGAGGCCGACGAATTCAGTCTGAGCAGCAACAAAAAGGCGCTCGCGGCAACGGATGAGGGGAGGTTCAGGGATGAGATCGTCCCGGTGAAGGCGGGAGGTGGAGTAATAGACAGGGACGAATGCATAAGGGCGGACACATCTCTCCAAAAGCTGGCGAGACTCCAGCCGGTCTTCAAGAAAGACGGTGTCCTCACGGCGGGTAATTGTTCGAAGCTGAGCGACGGGGCCGCCGCCCTGATCGTCATGTCACGCAGGAAAGCGGACGCACTAGGCATCACTCCTCTGGCGCGGATAATCGATTACGCGGTGGGAGGTACGCGGCCCGAAGACGTTATGGAGGCCCCGATCCCGGTCGTCCGGGGGCTTCTCGATAAAACCGGCTTCGGCATTCCGGACATCGACCTCTTCGAGCATAACGAGGCTTATTCGACCGCTTCGATAGTGATCGAGAGGGAACTATGCATTCCCGCGGAGAAGATGAACGTAAACGGAGGCGCGGTTGCGATGGGACACCCCATAGGCTGCAGCGGCGCCCGGATACTGGTGACGCTCCTCTACGCGCTGAAAAAAAAGGGTCTGAAAAGGGGACTCGCCACGCTCTGCCTCGGCGGTGGCAACGCAGTTGCGATGATCGTCGAGAGGTGAGGATGTTTTATACAAAGGAACAGCGAAACATTATCGAAATGCTTTTCCCCGGGATGCCGGAATACCACCGGTTCCTCGATTCGATCGCGGATTTCTGCGAAAGGGAGATCCTGCCGGGCGCAAAAGCGGCAGACCAGGAAGGGTTGTTCCCGAAAGAGAACCTCCTCAGGACGGCCGGGAGGGGAATATTCGGCCTCCCGTTTCCCCGGGAATACGGCGGTGGAAATTATCCCTTCCCGGTGTACATCGCTGCCCTTGAGATGCTCGCAAAGGCCTGCGCGAACACCGCGCTTCACGTATCTATACAGGGGATGATCTGCGAAGGCATCAGGCTCTTCGGAAGTGACATACAAAAAACAAGGTTCCTCAAAGAAGAGGGGCTGGCTGAAGGCAGGCGTTTGATCGCCTTTGCGCTCACCGAGCCGTGCTGCGGATCGGATGCGAGGGCCATCCGTATGAAGGCTGTGCGGTCGAAAGAGGGGTATATATTAAACGGCAGCAAGATGCTGATCACGAATGCAGGAGAGGCCGAGTTCTCACTCGTCTTCGCGAAGGCAGATAAGGGCATCTCAGCCTTTCTCGTCTCTTCCCTGACGCGCGGTTTTCAGGTAATGAAGACGATACCGAAACTCGGCTTCCGCGGCAATCAACTGTCTGCCATCCGTCTTGAAGACTGCTTTGTCCCGAAGGAGGACCTTCTGGGAGAAGAGGGGAAGGGCCTCGAATACGCAAAGCAGATACTTAATTCCGGCAGGATGACAATAGCCGCTATCGGCGTGGGCATTGCCCAGGCGGCGTTCGAAAAATCGGTCTTCTACAGCAAAAAAAGGGAGGCATTCGGGGAGAGAATCGCGAATTTTCAGCTTGTCCAGGAGAAGATCTCCGACATGGCCACGGCGATAAGCGCGGCACGATTGATGACCTGCCACGCCGCTTATTTGAAATTCAGGGGAGAGGACGTTGCGCTGCAGGCTTCACAGGCAAAACTTTTTTCCTCTGAAATGAGCCAGAAGGTGTGCGATCAGGCGATCCAGATCCATGGCGGATACGGCTATACCGACGCCCATGACGTACACAGGCACTGGCGGGATGCGAGACTCCTTACGATAGGCGAGGGGACCTCGGACATGCTGAGGCTACTGATCGCGCACCTGGCGCTGAAGGAGGAGTAGAAGAAAGGGATGGAGATAAGAACTATAGCGGTGATAGGGGCGGGTACAATGGGCGGCGGGATAGCACAGACAGCGGCAGAGAGCGGTTTCGATGTTATCCTGGAAGACGTGAGCGAAGGATTGGTTGTCGAGGGCCTCGGGAAGATAGCGCGGAGGCTCGAGGCGCGCGTGGCCGAAGGGAAGCTCGAAAGCGGCGCGAAAAGCGCGATTGCCGGCAGGATCCGGACCGTGGCGAAGCTTGACGATTGCAGAGGCGCGGACCTCGTGATCGAGGCTGTAATAGAGAAGGAAGAGGCTAAAAAAGCGATATTCACCGCGCTGGACGTAATGTGTCCGCCGGAGACGATCTTCGCGACGAACACCTCTTCGATCCAGATCACGAGACTCGCCGGCAGCACGAAGAGGCCCGACCGGTTCATAGGTATGCATTTTATGAACCCCGCCTATGTCATGAAGCTGGTCGAGATAGTAAAGGGAGTGCGCTCGTCGGAACGTACGGTGAATATCGCAAAAAAAGTTTGCGATAGTATGGGGAAGGTGACGGTGGTGGTCGACGACTCCCCCGGGTTTGTCTCGAACCGGGTGCTCATGCCGCTGATCAATGAGGCCGTCTTCTGCCTCCAGGAAGGCGTTGCGTCATGCGAGGGCATCGACACGGTGATGAAACTCGGCGCCCACCATCCCATGGGGCCGCTTGAGCTGGCCGATTTCATCGGGCTGGATACCTGTCTCGATATACTCGGGATCCTCGAAGCGGAGCTCGGGGAAAAGTTCAGGCCTGCCCCTCTGCTGAGAAAAATGGTGGCGTCCGGCAAACTCGGAAGGAAAAACGGGGAGGGGTTCTATGAGTACCGCTGAAAGAATGAGGATCGAAAGAAAAGAGGCGGTCGGGACGATCGTCCTGGACAACCCTGCACGCATGAATATCGTCGATACCCCGTCGCTGAGCAGGCTCGCAGCATTGCTCACGGAGATCGAGCGCGACGGATCGGTGAGAGTGGTCATCATTACCGGCATGCGGCATTTCTGCGCCGGCGCGGACGTGCGGGAACTGAAAGAGAAAGACCCCGGAAAGGCGGGGATGTTTGCCGGCTTGGGACAGGGGGTATGCGACCAGATCGAGAAGATGTCGAAACCCGTTATTGCGGCGGTGGACGGTTATGCCCTTGGCGCCGGTTGCGAGATAGCCCTTGCCTGCGACATACGGATCGCTTCCGCACGTGCGAAGTTCGGCCAGCCCGAAATAAACCTCGGTCTGATACCCGGTTTCGGCGGTACGCAGCGTCTCGCCAGGGTCGTCGGGATCGGCAGGGCGAAGGATATGGTCCTCAGCGGCAGGATTGTCGGTGCGGATGAAGCGGGCGCGATAGGGCTTGTAAACAGTGTGGTGAAAGACGGAGAGCTTCTCAGGAATGCGGAGGACACCGCGGTCCTCCTCGCAAAAAAAAGTCAGGTCGCCCTCAGACTGGCTAAGGCATTGATAAACGAGCAGCAGGAGATAAAGAGGGGGCTGCAAAAAGAGGCCGCATTTTTTGCGGAGTGTTTCTCGAGCGAGGACTACAAAGAGGGGATTGCGGCGTTCCTCGAAAAGAGGGAACCCAAATTCACGGGGCGATAGCCCGCTATTTTTTCTCCTTCTTTGAGAAATACCAGATAGCCGCTGCCCCGGCTAGTGTGGCTGCGCCGGCCCCGATGCCGATCTGCATCATCTTTTTCCTTTTTCTCTTTTTTTCTTCCAGGATCTTTTCGTATCGCGCGGCAACGAGTTCGCAGTACCTCACGTCTTCCTGCGAAAAACCGAAGATATGGATGAAAAGGTCTATTCGCTCCCCGATCAGCGCCTGAAGAAGCGACCAGTAGCGGATTTTGTCCATTGAATTCTTGCGCGATCTGAGGTATTTTTCTTCGCGAATCGACCGCAGGAATCTATCGAGCAATTCCTTGTCGGCGCCCCGATAGATGGGCAGCGCAGGATTGTCTATCCGCTGAAGGACAGGCCACTGACAACCCTCCTCAAGCTTGAAGAGTTCGTGCCATGAGCGTTTGCCGAGGGACCGAAAGATTACCGACTTTTTTGCAGAATGATAAAATCTCCTCAGTTCTGCGACCGTAAAATCCGTGCCGCTGAAAATTGCCAAAAAATCTCCATATCCTATCACAAAGAAACCCTCACGATATTGTTTTCTTCTATTGTACCATGTCTAGTTTGAGAGATGAGGATAGCCCCTTTACGCAGGGCGCATGCGCGTATCATTTCTGTCCCGGGACCCATCCCAGTCATTGTCTGAAAGTCCTCCAGAGGGGGCCCTTTCGATAGAAGAAACCGAGCAGCCTGTATCCCCAGGACGCGCTCCAGTCTTTTTCTCCGGGGAAAAACCAGTTGTTTCTTCCGGCAACCGCACGTCTGACTTTTTCCCTTAGCAGCGATTGTCCCATTTTCGGGAAGTAAAAGCGGGGTTCGAACAACGAATCCCCACGGCTTATTATTCCTTCGTTCAGTGCAATCTGCTCCATCTCCGTAAAAGGGTAGATCCGGATCCCCGTCATGGCTATGACTGCCCGCGGAGAAACCTCATCCATAAGATCGACTGTCTTCTGAATCGTCGATTCCGTTTCCCCGGGGCCGCCGAAGATCAGCGAATGGCAATGATCGATACCTTCCTGACGGCATGCCCTGGAGACCGCCCTGATGTCGTCGGTCGTAAACGGTTTTCTCAGGGAAGAGAGCAGTGAGGAAGAGCCTGAATCCGTCCCGAAATCGACTACAACACATCCCGCCTTTTTCATGAGCCGGAAGATCGAAGGGTCCGATATTTTCGGCTGGAGATAGCAGGAAATGCGGACCCGGAGATTCAGCGCGGCGAGTCTGTCCAACACCTGGACCATGTGGCTTTCCTCTCCGTTAAACAGGGAATCGACGACAAAAAAATTGGTGACGCTGAAGTTTCTGTGAAGGGAGGCGATCTCTTCCACTATCCTCTCCGGCGGCCGCGTCCTGCGGCTTCTGCCCTCGAGGAATGGATAAGAGCAGTAGATGCACCTATTGGCGCACCCCCGTGCCGTCTGAATGCCGATGGTCCTGTATCTCCTGAAATCGGGGAATACTCCCGCAATATTTTTTGGAAATCCGATTGTCTCCATTTGACATCGCTCCGCGGTTGCGATCTTCCCCTCGCCTTCGCTGCAGAGAAATTCGTAAAACCCTTCGCCGTCGCCCTTCAAACCTCCGTCCGCCTTCAGATAGGCATTGATTTCTTCCGGAAAGAGCGAGAAGGCAGATCCGCCGAGGACCACAGGGACGTCGATTACGGCCCTGACAGATTGAATCAGGGTGAGGTAGGACGGCAGGTAGAAGCGGAAGAAGGGATATGCGGCATTGTCAACATTCCTCAAGGAAATCCCGATTCTGTCCGGCCGGAAGCGGGTGATCTCCTTCTGCAGTGAGGAGGTGCTGCCATGCCTCATGTCGAAGATCCTGACTTCCACCCCCGACCTCTCAAGGCTTCCGGCAACGTACGCCAGTCCTATCGGGAAGACGGGCTCAGGAAAAGGTTCTCTGTTGGCGGAAATCAGGAGAATGCGCACGTTAGCTGAGGATGTGTTTACAACTGTGAGGGGAATAATTCATACAATGAGTATACCACGGTATCCCGCTGTCCAGAATCTCCAGCCCTGCGGGGCTGCAAAGGACTGCAATGGTCCTTACAACTTCCCTTTTTTCTGATATCATTGGAGATAGGAGCATGTGCATCCAAAAAGAAAGGGGAGGAAACATGCAAAAAAAATCTTTGCTGTATTGGCAGACGTATCTGTGCGTCGGACCTTTCCCCCGGGAAGATGACTGACGTCAGCGTCACCCTCTCCGAGAAAGGAGTATACGATTTTTATTGCGACAGGCCTTTTCATTCCGCCTTCGGCATGAAAGGACGAATCGAGGTGGTGGACAGGTAGATCGGCCGGGCAAAAGACTTTCGCGCGATGTCCCGGCAGCGGCACCGCGCTTTATTCCTTGCGCGGTAAGCGCAATACTATAACCGCCGTCCTGGTAGAAGGGGCAGGGCTTTTCCCCGCTGCTTTACGTATCAAGCACTTCTCTTACCTTGCGTGCAAGCTGTGCCGACAGAAAAGGCTTCGTAAGAAAGTTCAGTCCTTCCTCAATCATCCCGCTTCCTTTCAATATCTCTTCTGTGTAGCCGCTAAAGAAAATCGCCTTTATATCCGGTCGGATGAGACGCATTTCATCGTAGATTGGCTTGATGCTTCCATGCGGCATAATGACGTCAAGCATTACCAGATGAATTCTTTGTTTGTCTGCCCGAAATTTGTTCAGCGCGTCATCGCCATCCAGGGCCTCTATGACACTGTATCCCAACTCTGCTAGCATGGTTTTTGTTACCATTCTTGCCTCGCCATTGTCTTCCACAAGGAGGATTATCTCTGTTCCCCCTCTAGGCTGCCGATCTTCAATGTTCTCCATGCTGATTCCTTCCAAATAATTGTTTTCTGTCAAGAAATATAATGCATAGCGAAATCGGAAATCAATATATTATTTTGAGGGTGCGATTCAAGGTTAGGTTCACCGGCGATTTTTGAGGGTATTTTTGAAGTAACTTATCGATTGCACATGTTTGAACCATTTATCAAATCGGGTCTTCTCGACCTCTATTTGTTATGTGCTTGCGCGTATTTCTAAAAGGGCAACGCGAGGTTTGCTATCTTATTTTTAAAGGAAAGAGAATGGCGGGGCGGACGGGGCTCGAACCCGTCAACCATATTGAGTTTAAGCCCTCAAATGGCCTATTTTTCATTTTTGTGCTGTACCTGTGCTGTAGGTAGTTCTACCACGTTATCAGTAAGCCCCCTCAAAATCTCCACATCATGACGGGCGTATTTCTCCGTCATCTTCTGCGACGAATGACCGGCCAGCTTCGATACTGCATACATATTGCCCGTCTTTCTCAGTGTATCCGTCAAGGTGCTATGTCTGGTCCCGTTGTAAAGTTTGATCGGCGGGACCCCTGCCTTCTTACAGGCTCTATGCCATATACGCCGGATGTTCTCCGCTTTATAAGGGCGGCCACATTGATTGACAAATATGAACGCCTCCGGCAGCTTATCTCTGAGGCATGAAATGTCAAAGTGTGCGGAGACCGGCAGGTAATAGTCTTTCTTGTTCTTCCTCGACCTGATTTCCTTCAGCGAAAAGGCTTCTGCAATATGCACCGTCATAGTCTCTAAATCGAAATGCTTGCGTCTCAGGGCTCGCGCTTCCCCAGGTCTGACTGGATGGTATACCAGGAAGGTGAAAAACGGCCTGTGCCACTCTGAGAGCGCGGTAAGCACCTTCTCCTGGTCTGTACGGCTTATGCACTCTATTGGCACGTCTGGCGGTTGTATCTTCGGAAAAACGGGGATTCTGGCTATCGTCTCGCGCCGGAAGATATAGGTAAAGAAATTATGCAGGGCTATTGCGATATTCTTCTTCGTCTTTAAGGAAAGATGAGCGGGGAGGCCATTAAGAAAGTCCTCGACATTCCCGGCGGTGACTGATCGCATATCTTTGATAGCGAAACAAGGGACAAAGTATTTCTCAGTGTATCGTCTGTACTCGCGGTAAGTCGTCGGGGCGGTGTCGGTCTTCGAGGCCAGCCATTTAGGAAATAACTTGCGTCCTCTAAACTCCTCTATCTCTTTCGGCAGATACTTTGAAGGCGTGAACGTCCCGGCGTCTATCTCCGACCTGATATTTTCAAGTAATCTATGCGCCCGTTTGTAACTGTCGAGAATGTGGCCGTCAGGGTCCCGAGTCACCTTTAACTGAGCTTGCCAATAAAGATCAAGGTAGTAAGTTTTTGGCCGGTAGCGGCATTCAGGGCAGTAAATGGAGACTTCTTCCTCGACCTTTAACAGACCATGACCATTCGGACATACCTTTTCACGCGAACGTACCTTCCCCGCCATAGACATTTCCCCCTTCTCCTGAGATAAGGGAATTTTACGGATAGGGGTAGGGGAGGTCAAGGGGGCGTCCACCGGCCCTTTATTCTCCTACCTCGACGCATCGGGAGTCACGGAAAAAATAGCAACCCTCATTGTCCCTATGCTCTGAATGCGCGTAATCGTCCGGGTGAGGTTTGCCGTGCGGACACGGTGTCTTCTTGTCTTCCGGGCAATGGGCCGCATGAATGCAGAGCATTACAGTCATATAGAAATCACTCGCTTTCATCCTGCCCCGGTTCGATATCGTTATTCTTTATGTTTTCAAGTATCCATACTTGAACGGCGTTCTTTGTAGTCAGGATTTGCCCGTCAATTTTCGCGAAAGGGAGACCGTGTTTTTTCCCCCATTTCATGGCGGTCTGTTCATGAACGTTGAGGTACTCAGCGACCATTTTCCAGCCGGTGAGGACGGGCTTTTGTAACCACTCTCGCACGTCTTCGCACATTACCGTGACCTCGATAGCCTCATCATATCCCTTCTCCGAGCCATGAGTCCGGCGCTTTTTGAAGTCCCATTCTCTTAACGACTTCTTTTTCCTTCCGGGTGTACTCCGCCCAAAGTTTAGGCTTGATCGCCCGGTTGAACATGTCCATAGCTTCAGTGTTGTGGGCTTCGATAGCTGCCTCTTTTTCCGGGCCGTCCGGCATCCCGGCAAAGCGCGTTTGAGCGTCTCTGTCCACCTGCTGCCAAAACTGCTGCTGTTCCGCCCATACCTTCGCCTTTGCTGCTTTGAGTTCTTCAGGCATAGAGAATTCGCCCGAACGAGAAGAGCTTAAAAGTTGGTTCTTAAATGACGCCTCCCCTGTCGGCTGCTTATCTGCGATATAGAGAGTGCGACCGTTAACGTTTACCCTTGGCATGGTATGCCTCCTGTGATTTATTTTGATTCATGCTTCACTTCTTCAACCCGGCTTCCCGGGAATATCTCTTTCGCTTCGTGTATTGTCCTTAGAGCCTCTTTCGGCAGCTTCCTGAGGGCGGTTATCTCCTGGCCGGTGTAGATCGCCTCTATTATCCCCCGCGCCCTCAGTGCCGCCATATCTTCAGGACCGTAGACGACCCATAGGAAGGCTTGAAGGATTTCGGAGAAGACGCGATAGGCTACGCGTTCAGCTGGAATTATCTTTCCCTCATTCAAGAGCTTCAGCGCTTTTCCTGTAGGAAGGGTAATCAACTGACCGGCATTTAGTAACGTTTCAGTGCCGGAAGTCTTCACCCTGAAGGGTTCCACGACCTTGAATTTCATCCGATTACCTCGATCTCATCCCCGGACAGATCAACGACGTGCCCGGGTTCATCTTCTCCCAAGGTTGCCAAGTTTCCCCCAAGATTGCCATTATTTTTATTGACAACCTTCGGCATTTCTTGGCAATCTTCGCCGGGAAGCGTCCATTTCCAGCCGCCGCCGAATTGTGACTTTTCAGACCTTATACCTAAGAGTTTCTTGGCCCTGTTGAGTGTTCTTTCCGATATCGCAGCCTTCTTTGCTTCTCGTATAACCTCATTAGCCTCAACGGCCTTCAGTTCAAGAATATCTAAGAGAAACTCTTTCGCCTCATCGACCGCCGTCTTTTCCTCCGGACTTGTCGGGACCGATAGCAAGGCATCGGCGGTATGGTTTGAAATTCCTCCCCAGACTATTTTAGGTATCCCCCCGTGATCTTCGATGCAGTACGAAAGGGAAGCCGGAAGAGGCGCAAGGTTTGATTTGATACCGGCCAGAATACGCCTGTTCTCATCTTCAGGGTCTTTGGCAATGAGGAGGCCGACACGGGCGAGGCCGATAAACCCTATTGACCCGCCGCCCCTGTACATGCTCTGCGAAGCCGCCGACTTGTTCAAATGCCGTATGACGAGGACCGCGACATTCTGCTCTTCGGCCATTTTTACGAGGGGAGCCATAGCTCGCCTGATATCCTGATCCTTCCAGGAGTTAGCATCTCCAAGATATCCCATTAACGGATCTATGACTACAAGTTTCGCCTTTATTTCTTTACACGCGTTGGCTATTTGTTCAACGTCCGCGATAGTAGGGAAGCGAAGATTCCCCAAAATATCCGGCACACCCTGAAGCGCAACGGCTTTGCTTTTATTCCCGCCTGCCACTTCAAGGCGTGGAACGATCGTATCAGCAAGCCCGTCCTCTAACGCCATCAGTACAGCACCGCCCTGGACCCCTGCCGTACCATCCGGCATATGACCGCCGTTAGTGCAGCGTGCAATAAGGTCCGTTGTAAAGAGCGATTTTCCGTTGCCCGGATCGCCGTCAAGGAGAGTGATCTTTCCAAGAGGAATGTAGGGATACCAGAACCATTCAACCTTTTCCGGTGTGACCGTCTCAAGCCTGACAAGGCCCGGCGTTTCTTCCTTCCCCTGTTCCCATTCAGGCGCGTTCTTGATTGCGTCTATAAGCTGGTCTTTCGTTCCCCCTGTTTTTATCCAATCGCTCACGTCCCCTTTGACCGGAAGCCCCGGAAGGCTCACAATCTTGAGAGACGAAGTTACCCCCTTCAGGTGCTGTGCGACTTGAATAGCATGAGTCCGGCCCGCTTCGTCATTGTCCGGCAGTATGGCTATCTTTTTCCCTTGGAAATATCCTGAATACTCCTGCCTCCACTTCCCCGCACCTTGCGCATTACAGGAGCCGACAAGGCCCATACCCCGCAACGTCTCAACGTCTTTTTCTCCCTCAACTATGATCACGCTCTTTGCCTTGCTTATCCCGGGGAGATTGTAAGGAACGAGCTTTACTCCCTGAAGGTTATAGATCCAGCCGTTTTTGCCGTCTGGCCTCCGCTGTCTGAAGGTCTTAGGCTCATATCTGACAACCTGGAAGAGTAAGACTCCGGCTTCGTTTGTGTAGTCATACGTTTTGACGATCTTCCTGGGGGATTCTTGAATTGAAAGCCCCGCCTCTTGAGCAAGTGCATTAAAGGCCGTCTTGTAATCGACGCTGTGGCGCTCCATGTAAAAATCAAAGATGCTGCCTTTCTTGCTGCAGCCGAAGCATTTGAAGACTCCTGTCTTCAGATCGATGGAAAGTGAGGGGTTTGTATCCTCATGCCAGGGGCAGAGGGCTTGCCCGGTCTCTGAGCCGTTCACCTTGAGGGAAGGTAATGCCGAAGAATAGAAACTGCGCTTGTCGAGGCGGTCAATAATTTCCTGTTTGCCGCTCATTACGCCTCCCTCAGTCCGTCCTCGGTTGCGCAAGATATTTTCATTTCTTATCTCCTGCCGCAGTTCTTTTCATACCAACCATGCGGGCTTTCATCTGGCGCTGACAGTTCAGGAAATCCAAGACGTTTACACGTTCATTCTTGTTGTATCGTTCAGCCAGTTCATAGAATTTTGCATCAGCCTCATAAAGAAGAGATGCACGCGTCCCGGTCATCACCATTTCGTCATCCTTGCCGTTATAGCTCAGAAACGTACCAAAGCCCAGAATGTCCAACACAGGGATTTTGCGAGGTGGGTCTACTTCTTTTTTTGCCATTTTCGTTTACCGTCCTTGTAAAGATTAGAGCCAAGCTCTAAGACTATTTCAGCACAGGACGCGGAAAATATCGTGGAATTTTCGAAGAAATAACGAGCAGAAAAAGGGAGAGAAATTCCAGGCGAGGGGTTATTTATTACATCGGGGAGCTATTTCTTGCCAAGTGGGGAAGGTGTCTTTTATTGCGAAGACCCATAAATCTACCTTTTCTGAAGGCGCTACGTCTGCCGGGGCAGAGAAAATTTCTATGCAAGAACTGTATGCGGCTTTGAGTTTATCCTCCGTCATTTTCCTCATGCGATCACGCAGCTCTGCCCCGGCTATATGAACGTCTGATGTGTTTATTATCTTCTGCTCCGTCAGAAAATCACATATTAGCTGCCAGGGGATACGCTTTAGTTTGTGTTTGTTGCTTTTCGCTGCCATATGCATTCCGAGTGAAAAAGAAGAAAGCAGTAAAGTAAGATCCAACGGTTTCGTACTCTTCTGTCTATCTATCTCTCTATCTAGGGAGCGTGACTGTAGCATCTGCGCGCCCCGTGGCGTGTGCTCGAACCTTCTCTGTATATACTGAGCAATTTCAGCGATATCATTTTCTACGAGCCATGTCCCCTTATGTTTACCGAGGATTCTGGTAATCTTCTCGATATCGGCGGAAGGGAAAGCATACTTTTTGGGAAGATGTTTATAGCGCTCTGTTTCTCCGATACGCTTTAGTACTCTTGCAAGGCGCACAATCATTGTCAATTTCTGTTTAGGGATCAACTCCAGCATCTTGTCAGTTTCGGGGCCACTCAGCAGGGGCGGACTGGCATTAAGGAATGTCTCTTTGAAGGTTTTCTTTACATTTTCCATTTCCCTACCACTCTCCTTCGTGGCTCTCCAAGATCATCAGGGGCAGGGCGTGGAGTGCGCCTTTTCGGGACCGGTTCCCTAGCCCCTGAAATTATCTACCATGTAATATTATATTGCCGTAAAACCTTTTGTGCGTTCTCGTTGCCTAGCCTAGCCGCACTTTGAAGATCAAGCTCTGTTTGTTGGCCGTTCTTGAGTGATGCGTACACTTGAGCCCTGTAATAGTAGGCATCGCCGAAAGACGGATTTAATTCTATCGCCTTGTTATAATCTCTGAGTCCATCTAGTGCATTACCGCTTTGCTGCCATGCAAATGCACGATAAAGATATGGCCATGACGATTGAGGGTTAAGTTCGATCAATTTTGTGAAATCAGCGATACCATGCGAATAATCTCTAATTACCAAGTATGCCTGGCCTCTTAGATTATATGCTTTTTCAAGGTTAGCGTCATAGTCGATAACTCTTGATAATGCCGCAATGGCTTCCGTGTATTTCTTTGCACTGTAGTATTTCTGGCCTTTTTCAAACCAAAGGTTAATTTGGTTTTGGCGCTCAATTTCTTCCTGTTTGCGCCTTTCCTCCGCTATTCTTAGTTCAACTTCTTTTTTTCTTACCTCTAGTTGTTGTTTCTGATTGGCTTGTCGTTCAGCTTCAATTTTTTGTTGTTCTATCCACGATGAGTAACTGGCATAGGCAATGGAGAAAATAATAATGCCTATCACGACCTTAAATACAAACTTTGGCTCCAATGATTCCTTGATATTAGCGCAAATCGTCTTACATCTTAATCCGCACTTTGGATCAAATCCCGCGTACACCCACCAAATGCCCCAAGTTAGAACAACTGGAGCGATCCCAAAAAAGAAATATGCAGCTACTCCGCCTTTGCTATCCGCCGCTATTATGACAGCAACAATCTGCCAAAGAACGGACAGGAATATGGCCAACCTCTGCCACTTCGATATTTGTTTCATGTCCCCTCCCTCCTAGCACTGATTAAAGATACTCCTGCGATTTCTCAAAGGTCAAGAGGGAAGGCCCCGGAAAGCCAGGGCCGTACAGGTTATGCCGTTTCGCCATTCGTGGGGGTAATGATCTTTTTCAGTGTCGTTTCGAATTTCTTTTCAATATCGTACATGATCATTTGAAAGCCGAGCTTGACATCTTCAGAAAAGTGAATTTCAGGATTACTCCACAAGTCAAAAACCGCCTCTGTCATAAAGCACTGCCTCTTTAAGATGTGGTCCAGTTCATCCCATTCGGCAGCCGTCATTTTTGCAAATGGCGGACTTTCCTTCTTCCCTACTACCTTCAGACCTGCCTTTCTCATGTGTTCTTATCTTCCTTTCTGTCAAGCACCGCTCGGTGTTTGACAAAGACCGCTTACGCGGCCCTCTTCAAAATGTTCTTAATCGTCTGAGGATGATACTTTCTCCCCTGCCCTATCTTTTCCAGTTCGCGGCATATTGCGCGATAAGAAAGCCCCTTACTGTGGAGCCTTCTTGCTGCCTTAATCACCGCCTGTTCGCCCTCGTGCTCAATTAGAGCGTTTCCGTCCTCTGCCAGTCTCCACCCGAAGGGGACCTGTCCGGCCCTTTCGTGATTCGCTATCTTCATCTGCAGGGCGTCCCTCGTGCGCTCACTGATAAGGTCCCTCTCCATCTGTGCAAGGGATGCCGTGATGTTCAGGAAGAACCGGCCCATAGCCGTTGACGTGTCGATCTTCTCATTAAGTGAGTGGAAAGCGATATCAGCCTTCTCAAGCGTTTCTATGAGTGTCAGGGTGTCTATGACCTTCCGGGAAAGCCTGTCGAGCTTGTAGACGATCACGGCCCCGATCTCCCGCCGCTTCACCATGGAAAGAAGGCGGTCTATACCGTCCCTGTTAAGGCTCTTGCCGCTCTTGCCAGCGTCCTCGATGATCTCCACAAGGTCAAGGTCATTCAGGCCGCAATAAGCGGCGATCTTGGCTCTCTGGTTGTCGAGGGAGATTCCTTCCGTGGCTTGCTCTGAGGTAGATACGCGGATATAACCGACTGCCTTTACCATCTTCGTTCTCCTTTTCTTTTCCGTTGACTTACGTTGCTGCCCGTGCTATCCTTTTGTATATACAAGTGTAATTGAAAGGGGGAGACATGTCAAGCGGAAAATGCTATACTTCTGACTATACAAGAGGTAGAGGTAAAAGGATGGAGCACTCAAAGGTAAGGCCGCTCATAAAGAACAAAACGAAGATGATCACCATGAGGATCAATCCCGATCTATTGGACCGCCTCGACGAAGCTCTAAAGAAAGATAAGCAGTACGCCAGCCGAAACGACTTTATAGAAGACTGCATCCTCAGATACCTGGAATCGAAAGGGAAACTCTGAGCTTTGCTTATAAAGATTCACCGCTCTATGGCCTGTCCTACAAGCTTAATCAGTTTCTTCAATTCTTTAGCCAGGGGGATCAGAGCAGGTGTGTCCCCGCCATGAGCTATCACTCCCTTGCCTGCCTCTTGATAGCGAAAATAATAAATTGGTCCATGGCCTACACTGAGAACCTTGCACCAATCTGGCGGCTCTTGAGGAATATTGAGACGCGCCTTGTGCGCTGCATTCCACAAATCTTGGAGATTATGCCCCCTCTTATTCTTCCCCTCATGCCACAAAAAAGCTTTAAGTGCACACTCCAAAGCATGTCCAGCCAATAATGCACACCCCCTGGGGGAAACAGTCGGCGGCAAAAGGGAAAGAGCCTCAACTGCCTGTAAAAGATCGCGCGCAACTATCATGAAGCCTTCTTCTTGAGTGGGACGCGTGATATAAACCTTCGGCACCGTTATTCGCCCCATACTTCTTGCCGTTTCCACTTCTTTTGATTTCTTCTTTCCTGTTGTCATCTATCTCCCTTATTGAGAATGAGTATGCCAGATTAGGGATTATCGGTCAAGACAGGAATATAAGCGGGAGACCGGCTGGGGATCGGGGATAACCGGCCTCCCATAGACGGCGAAGTTTCCGGCGATTGGGGATCGCCAGACTGTTGGAGGGATCGCCGCCCGAAGTATCTTATCACATATTTCTTCGAATATCCCAAAAAGGAAATGTGCTGTGGTTGTGCTGTACTTTTAGGGTATCTTGGGAAGGCTTAATCATTGATTATAAAGCGGAAGTTATGGCGGGGCGGACGGGGCTCGAACCCGCGACCTCCGACGTGACAGGCCGGCGTTCTAACCAACTGAACTACCGCCCCCGCAAAAACGGTGAGACCGTCTCTTCACCGTGTATACCGATTCTTCTTTGCCGCTCATTCCGTTCCGTGTCACCCGGAGCAGAATGGTAGGCGGAACAGGGATCGAACCTGTGACCCCAGCCTTGTAAGGGCTGTGCTCTCCCAGCTGAGCTATCCGCCCGAAGAATACTTTTATACTATATGCCCGCGCATTTTGTCAATTGATTCGGATGAATTGCAGCAAAATTTATGCGGAAGATGCATCGAAACGAGAAGAAGGATTGCAACGGAGTCCCCTCCTTTGGCGGTACCGAAGAATGCCCGGAGACAACGTGCGGAACAAAAAACTTTTTCTGCGATTCTCGTAAATTTTAGAGCCGGGATCTTGCTGAAGATGCAGGATAATGACCTTCTTTATTGCCCTTCAATATTGACAGGTCGGGCGGTAAATGTTAAGATTTTCCATGCATGTGATAATCATCGCATTGGTTGCCTTGCTTTTCTATGCGTCTCCCGCATCCTCTGATATTTACAAATATATTGACGAGAATGGGGTCTCCTGTTACACTGACGCCCCGGTGGGGAAAAAGACGGTGAAGGTCCTGAAAGAAAAAAAGGGGGCCGCAAAGCAGGGAGGGGCGTATAGCGAGCCGGCTGCCGATACCCGCGACTACAGCGCCTATGTAGAGCATGCGGCTTCGAAATATGAAATAGAGCCTGAATTGATCAAGGCCGTGATCAAGGCCGAATCCAACGGAAACCACCGCGCTGTGTCGAGTAAAGGTGCGATGGGCCTTATGCAACTGATGCCTTCCACCGCATACGATATGAACGTCGTTAATCCCTTTAACCCGGAGGAGAATATCGAAGGAGGTACGCGGTATCTCAGAACGCTTCTCGAAAGATTCAACGGTGATCTCACCCTAGCCCTAGCCGCATACAACGCGGGACCTAAGACCGTCGAGAAATACAGGAGCGTGCCGCCTATCTCGGAGACAAAGCAGTACGTGAAAAAGATTTTGTCGATCTTTAAGGGTAAGGGGAACTACGGCTTTACGGAAAGCGCCGGGCAGGGAAATGCGACTCCTCAGCCGGTCCGGATCTACCGCGTCGTCCTCGAGGACGGGACGGTCCTTTTCACCAATTCCTCCTACACCAAAACGGGCAAAGTCAGGTTTTAGATGTCTTTGGATAGGTCCTCTCTTCAGGAACAGATTCTGAAGCTGAAGGAAGAAAAGCGCGCGATCATTCTCGCGCATAACTACCAGCGGGAAGAGGTCCAGGACATTGCGGATTTTGTCGGTGATTCCCTGGAACTTTCGAGGACGGCCTCGACGGTCGACTGCGATATGATCGTCTTCTGCGGCGTCAGCTTCATGGCCGAAAGCGCATCGATCCTCTCTCCGGACAAGACCGTTCTACTTCCCGAGGAAGCGGCGCTCTGCCCCATGGCCGACATGATCCATGTTGATTCTCCAAGGCGGGTGAGGAAGAGCTTCCCCGGCTTTGACACCCCCCCTCCCTACATTTATCCCGCAGAATTTACCCTGAGAGATATCAAGGCGAAATATCCCGGCGTCCCTGTGGTCGCCTACGTCAACACGACCGCGGATGTGAAGGCCGAAAGCGATATCTGTTGCACTTCTGCGAACGTCGTGAAGGTGATCGAGTCTCTTCCGGGCGAAGAGGTAATCTGCGTCCCGGACAAAAACCTATCGATGTGGGCACAGAAAAACACGAAGAAGAGGGTGATCGCCTGGGACGGTTACTGCAATATTCACGAAAGGGTCACGCCCGATGATGTGAGGAGGGCGAGGACCGAGCACTCCGCAGCCCTGATCATGGCACACCCCGAATGCAGGCTCGATGTCCTGGAGTCTGTGGACCATGTGACGAGCACGTCGGGGATGCTGAGGTTCGCGAGGTCCTCTTCCGCACATGAATTCATCGTCGGCACCGAGATCGGGCTCATGCACAGGCTGAGGAAGGAGAGCCCTGAGAAGGTTTTCTATCCTCTCAGGAAAGACATGATATGCCCGAATATGAAGAAGACGACACTGAAAAGCGTACTTAGGGCCTTCCTTGAAAATAGCCATCTTGTGAAGGTCCCGGAACATATCAGGGTGCCAGCCAAAAGGGCGCTCGACAGGATGCTCGCGATCACCTGAGTCTTTCGGCGTGTGAGGGCGTACACGTGAAAGACATACTCGTATGGCATCAGGGCGCTCTCGGGGATCTTCTGCTGTCCCTGCCGGCCGTCTGTTCGATCAAGAAACATTTCGCCCCTTGCCGCCTTCATCTTATATCAAGAACCGATCTTGCCGGCGTGATCGTCGCAAGCGGCATCGCCGACGAGGTGTCTTCGAACGAAAAGGCGATGTATGCGGATTTTTTCAGGGAGGATTTCTTGCCGGTGTCTGCGTGCGAATTTCTTCGTAAGATGCATGCCGTTTTCGTATTCATGAAGATGACAGACCAGACCTTAATGGAGAACCTCCGGAAACATGTCCCTTTATGCAGGAGTTTTTCGACAGTCCCTCAGCAAGGGGAAAGGGTGCATGTTGCCGCTTATCAGCTGGGAGAGTTGCAGCGCGCTGGAATTTCTTCTTGTGGGACTCCGCGGCTTTGTGTCGCTCCGCTGGTCGGCCTCGGCAGCGGTCGGCCGATTGTCACGATCCATCCCGGAAGCGGAGGGAAACGGAAACGCTGGGACCTGCGCGGGTTTGTCGAGGTAATGGAGGCTCTGGCGGAGGTTGGACCGTACCGTTTTTTGGTTCTCCTCGGCCCCGCTGAAAGAGAAATGCGGGAGGAATGCGGCCGGCTCATCTCGGCGCGCAACATCCCCGCAGATATTGTCAGCGACAGGCCGGTGCCCTATATTGCCTCTCTGCTGGCCATGTCCTCTTTGTTTGTCGGCAGCGATTCCGGCATCACTCATCTCGCTTCGATGATCGGGACGCCCTCGGTCGCGGTTTTCGGTCCTACCGATCCTGCACTCTGGGGCCCTCTGGGGCCCAGTGTGAGGATTGTAAAATCGGGATGTACCTGTCGTCCCTGCAGCGAGGCCGCAAGCATATCCTGCACCGAACTGCTGTGTCTGAAGGATGTGAAACCGCAGGACGTGCTGAAGGCTGCGCACGAGATATTGTCGGAGGACTGGCGTAAGGGCGGGCTAAGTGGCTTGCGCGGGACAGATCATTTTTGATCAGCTGAGGAAATGGTATAATTCGCTTTCGATATGTCAGGTGACAGCAACGAAGAAGAAGCAAAATTTATGAGGCTCGCTATTGAGGAAGCCGCGACTGCGTTCGAAGAAGGCGAGGTGCCTGTCGGTGCGGTCTTGGTGAGGGATGGGAATGTGATTGCGCGGGGCCATAACCTCAGGGAAACGACGAAGGACCCTTCGGCGCATGCCGAGATCCTGACTTTGCGGCAAGCCGCCGCCCTGGGGGCCGACAGCTGGAGGCTTTCGGGAGCTGCTCTCTATGTGACGAAGGAGCCCTGCATCATGTGTGCTGGCGCAATCGTAAACGCCCGGATTGCAAGGCTCGTGTACGGCTGCAGGGACTCAAAGGC
>JAKAIZ010000238.1 GCA_021814065.1 Nitrospirota bacterium
ATCCTCAAGAGAACTGCTGAGAAATCGGGGTCACGTCTTGTTCCGTGCATATCCTTGACCTGCATGGCACTACCAAATATTTTGTGATCCCTAACGAATCCCCTTCGATCCGGTGCATCATTATATGAATCCCCCCAACGGCGTGTCAAACAAAAAATGATCTCAGACGGCTGAGAGATGCCGGGGGCGCTTGCAGGAATGCGGAACTATTATATACAGATTTGCCTCAATATCTGTATATTACATGACATTTGAATGGGATGCCCGGAAAAGCTCGGCCAACAAGGCAAAGCACGGAATCTGTCGGGAGCGTGTGGGAATCGAACCCGCTTGTCTCTACTTTGATTTCAATAATTTTGCATGCGCCCCATTCAAACCGGGGACAGTGTAGGGACACAGCCTTCTGCGCCTCAGCCCTTCTCCCGGGCAAGCAGCAGGTAAAGAAGATTGTCCAGCTCATCAAGCAGAATTTTAAATAATCCACCGTGACTTTTTGATGAAGAGAACAACTTTTCTCGTATCTTCTGTATCTCAGGATCATCGCATCGATCATATGTGATGCGAGCGTTCTGCATGGCGAGCCTCTCTCGCATCAAAAGCGCCTTTGCGGTTTGTGAGAAGTAAAACAGGCGCCTGCTGATGCTCTGCAGTTGTTCCTCGACTTGCGCGTTATTGTCATGCTGTCTTTCATTAAGCCTTTCTGCGATCTCCCGCATCATGATATAAAGTGTGCAGTATTCGAGACCCCTGACCCCTCTCCGCCACTGCAACAGCATCGGATTCCTCCAAAACCAGAGAAAGTTCCTGATCCCGAAATCGATCAGCCCGGTCACTGCGGCTTCGCACTTCCGGAGCAGAGGAAGTATTGGGAAATGGGGCGGAGACGAGACGGACGAGTTCAGGTACTTTCCGTCAACAGGTGACATTCCCCCACCAGGTGAAAGCACTTCCCAAATGTTCCTCATGACCTGCTCGCCGTTTGCATCGTCAGGTGTATCAAAATGGACGAGTGAGAGCATGACGCGCCCCCGCCCGCAGGTCCCTTCAATAACCGCCGGATCGCCTATCAGGCGTTTCGGATCAAGGTTGATTTCATAGCGCTGTTCAAGTTCCTGCCATCTACCGCCTGACACTATATCCCCGGTGTTGAGATCCGAACTGAAAGAATCCGGGAGAGCGTCCTGATAGGTCGCAAGAATTCTTATATCGTCCCCGGCGGGGACGAAAAACTGCGGCGGCCACCACGCGTGAAAGACAGGCTCACGGATGTCAGTCCACAGGGGGTGTTCAAACGTCTTCAATGCGATTCTGCCGCTGAAACTCGGGACCCTCTCCTGAGTAGGCTTCCTTTTGATATTCAGAAGACCGAGGCCGTCAAGGCCGGCAAGGCCCGCGCCGCCGCACAGGCCGAGATAACTGCCGCCGTTATGGACGAAGGTTTTAATAGAATCGCCGCCTTCATCGCCGAGCGCCTTCATCTTGTTTGACGACCACCCTCCGGGAACAAAAAGCACGGCATAATTCTCAAGCCGGCCTTTTTTTATCTCCCCGGCCCGGATCAGGTCAAAAGGCAGCCCCACTTTTTGCAGGGCCTTGTATGACATGATACCCCACAAGAAGGATTCGTCCCACAAAAGGGCAACGCCGCCCGAAGCCCGGGGATTATCTTGTCTCTGATTACCGGCTGAAATGCCTTTTCTTCTCATATCCCCGTGGAGTGACCATCAGATTGTTCCAGACAAGAGTGTTTGTGTTACCAATGACAACGGTTGTCTGCATGTCGATCTCATGGTCGAGCAAACCTCCCAGATCCGTGACGATTGCGACTTCGTTTTCCCTCATCGCCCCCCGGACAATTCCGACAGGAGTTTCCGGACTACGGTACTTCATGACGATTTTCCGTGCCTTGCCGATCTGCTCCGTTCTGCCTTTGCTTTTCGGATTATAGAGGACGATGACAAAATCAGCCATCGCGGCCGCATTGAGTCGTCTTTCTATGGTGTCCCAGGGGGTAAGTCTGTCGGAAAGGCTGATCGAAGCGAAGTCGTGCATCAGCGGAGCGCCCAGCCTCGCTGCGCACGCGTTCAGCGCCGAAATACCAGGTATCACCTCAACCGCAGGCAAAAGGACATCTCCTTCCCGCTGCCGAAGGAGTTCAAAGACCAGTCCCGCCATCGCGTATATTCCAGGATCTCCGCCGCTTATCACTGAAACGATCTTTCCGTCGAGCGCCAGTTCAACCGCTTTTCTGCATCTGTCTATTTCCTGCGTCATGCCGGTCGAAAAAACCTCTTTGCCCTCGACCAGATCTTTAATGAGCTCGACATAGGCGCTGTACCCGACGACGATGTCCGATCCTGCGATCGCCTGCTGAGCCGAAGGAGTGATATGTGATATATCTCCAGGTCCGGTCCCAACAACATAAATCTTTCCCGGCTTCTTCAATGCTCTATCCTCCACTCCGGTGATTCCTCCTTTATTTCCGCCGCCGCCACTGTCACATTTCCAATCTTCTGTTTCGATACGAGGAGTTTGTCGGCGCCCGTCGCCAGGAGAGCGGCCGGCTCGGCAACCGCCTTCGCTCCTGTAGCCCTGAACACGGTCTCAGACCTCAACACCCCCGCTACGCTATTAAGCTCTTCAGGAGTGAAAGAATGAATATAGAAAGAATATTTCCCGCAAAACTTCCGTATCCCCGGCTCTTCTGCTTTTATATCTATGGTGGCTACAGAACAGAGCGACAAGAACGAAAGGGCATGATCATCGAACGCCTTTTTCACCGCAGCCTCGATCTCTTCTGCAGTGGTCCCTCTGTTACAGCCTATGCCGGCTACAAGATCTTTCGGCCTGAGGTACAGCCCCTGACTCTCAGGCAGTCTCATCCTGTGCGTAATAAGGATATCAGCCATCGCAGGGGACGAGACCTCTTCGAACTCACGGGGAAGTAAAATTCCAATATCGGTATAGACCTGCAGTCCCCCGCTGTTGAGCAAACGGGTGGCAGTGCCCGGCAGAAGTCTCCAGTCTTCAATCGCAAGATCGTTGTCCCGCGCCCATATGTCTATCGACGGGAGCCCGCTCACATCCGAGGCCGTGGTGATAACAGGCTGTCCCTCAAGAAATCCGGCGATTTCCCTGGACATCGTGTTGGCGCCGCCCAGATGTCCGCTCAGCAGACTGATCGCAAACCTGCCGGCTTCGTCAAGCACGATCACCGCCGGATCAGATTTCTTGTCTTTTATCAGGGATGCGATGGTCCTTACGACAATACCCGCCGCCATAATAAAGATAAAGCCCCCGTGTCCATGCCACATTTTTTCCACCGCGCCTGCAGAAAATTTCACGATCCTAAGGGACGGATACAGGGGGCAGAGTCGCTGGGCCAGGAAGCGGCCTTTTTCAGTAATATAATAGGCGACGATACTATTTGCGGTACTCATGCGTGAAGTCCTTATTGTAGAGTTTCGATTCCTTCCCGAGAGAGGCTTCCGAAGCCTTCAGGGATTCACCGATATAGATCAGCGCCGTCTTCTTTATGCCCGAACCCTTTACGACCTCGGAGATATCCTTCAGACATCCTCTCACGATTTTCTGATCGGGCCATGACGCTTTTTCGATCACAACAAAAGGGGTCTCCTCATCGTAGCCCTGCAGCAGTTCATCCCTGACCCTGTCGATCAGCCCGGCACTCAGGAAGATGACCATGGTCGATCTGTGTTGGGCAAGTATTCCGAGTCTTTCCGAAGCCGGGACAGGGGTTCTCCCTTCCATCCGGGTGAAGATCACTGTCTGGCTTATTTCCGGGATCGTAAGTTCCTGTCCCATCGCAGCGGCTCCGGCCATTGCGGAAGAAACCCCGGGGACGACTTCAAAGTCAATACTCAATTCCCTCAGTCTTTCGATCTGCTCCGAGATGGCGCTGTAGAAGGAGGTGTCGCCGGTATGGAGTCTCACCACCGCCAGGCCCTTTTTTATCGCGCCGGCGACCACCGCGATGATCTCATCGAGATTCATGAACGCAGAATCGAATATCTTCGCCTTTATGCCCCTGAGAAGTTCCGGGTTGACGAGACTGCCGGCATAAATTACA
>JAKAIZ010000055.1 GCA_021814065.1 Nitrospirota bacterium
CGAGTTTCGTCCACATAGTTCGCTGAACAATTTGACGCCTGCTGAGTTCGCAAGACGGCAGATTCAGGAGGCCGCATAAAGCCGGGAATTTCCACTTTTGGTCGGCACAGTTTTTGGGGTAAGGTCATTTTGAATTTGAGTCCTAGTGAGAACGGCACCACCTACCGGGTTCTTACCCTCAATCCCCAGGCTGCCCCCTAAGCAACTTGCGGATGGCAGAGGCCTGCCAGACAGCGAGACCGGGCATGCCGAGGAGCAACTCTCTCACCCGGCGCGCCAGAGAGAGGGCAAGGGCAACTGCCGGTTCAATGCCTAGTGCCGCTCCCACCAGCACATATCCGCCTTCCTGGATCCCCAGACCTCCCGGCACTGCAAAGGCCCCTGTCCTGATTGCCTGGCCGAGGCTTTCGAAGAGAAGGGCGGTGCCGATGTCGACCGGATGGCCCAGGAGGCGGAGGGCAAACCAGACTTCGCCCACGCCAAGGATCCAGGCCATCATATGCCAGAAACCGGAGACGCTCAGGGCAGGCCGATCGGCGTAGAGACGCTTCACCTCCGCATCTATTGTAGCGGCCCTGTCGGAGAGGGATGCCTGTCCCAGGCCTCCGAGGAACCGCCCTGAAACCCGGACGACGAGACCGAAAAACCCCCTTCTCTGCACAAAATAGAACCCTCCCAGCAGGACCGCCATGATTCCGGTCCCGGCGATGACTATAAGAAGTGGCCTGCCGCCGCCAATGGTAGGCGCGGCAAGGCCGAGACCAAAGAGGGTGAAGAGTATCTGGGACAGAACGACGAGGGTTATATCGATGACAACACTCGCCCCGGCGCGGCCGACAGGCACTCCCCGGTCTGCGAGGAGCCACGCCTTTACCACATTCCCTCCCATCTGAAGAACCGGAAGGAGATCATTGATCGACTCGCCGATCCAGCGGGCCCTGAGCATCGTGCGGCGTGGAGGCCTCAGGTCATCCGGGATGAGGCGCCGCCAGCCCATGGCATCTGCCCACATCGGGGGGAGATGGAATAGGGCGATGACTACTATTCCCCATCCTGCCCTGCCGAGCGCGTCCGCTACATCTCCGATCCCCTGCCAGGCGATGACTGCGGCAAAAAGAGCAACCCCGGCGGCAAGTCCGGCCTGGGCAGTGCGGGAACGGAGGAGCCCCCTGAGTGTACTCATCGGCGTTCTGTCCGGGGATTGCCCCGGCTGTGGGTCAACAGAAAAAGCCATTATCTTATCCGGACGGAGGCACGCCTATCGCAGCGCAACCTTTGCCAGGCGGGAGCCGACTTCCCATATAGGTCCGGGGAACCGGTGGGCTGCCGCCAGGACCTGTTCGAATGCAGCGATGAACCGGTCTGCATCGGCATGGTCAAAAACGAGAGGGGGGATGAGCTTGACGATGTCTCTGCCGTGACCTGAAACCTGGGCCAGTATGTGATGGTCCATGATCAGGGGCACGAGGATCGACTGGCAGAAGAGGTCCCTGTGGATACCGTGGATCATCTTCCATCCTGTCCTTAGTGAAAGCGAGCGGGGTTCGCCAAATTCGATCGCTATCATGAGGCCAAGGCCCCTCACCTCCCGGACGAGTTCGTACTTCGCCGCCAGTTCTTTTAGACGGTCCATGAGGTATGCCCCTGTGAGGGCACTGTTTTCGATGAGTCCCTCATCCCTGATCACCTCCAGGGTAATCAAACCGCAGACAGCGGCGAGATCGTTTTGGCCGAAGGTCGTGGAGTGGACCATGCAGCGGTCCATGGAGCTGTAAACCTTTTCATATACCTTGCGTGGGTAAAGGATGGCCCCGATCGGACAGTATCCTCCGGAGAGAGATTTTGAGAGGGTCATAATGTCCGGCACCACGTTCCAGTGGTCGCAGCCGAAGAGCTTACCTGTGCGTCCGAAACCTGTCTGGACCTCGTCTGCGATGAAGAGCGTCCCATACCGGCTGCAGATCTCGCGCGCCCTGGGGAAAAAGTCGTCAGGGGGGATAAAGACACCGTGGCCGATCACAGGCTCCACCACAAATGCTGCAACGTCGCCCCGCGAAAGCTCGGTTTCAAGCCGCGCAGTGTCACCGAGGGGTATCCCCGTCCCGCCGTTCAGGACCGCCTCATAGTCAGCCCTGAACTCTTTGCATCCGTTGACAGCAAGGGTACCGAGGGTCAGTCCGTGGTATCCGTGGTCGCAGTACACGAACCTCTTCCTGCGGGTGTAGGCGTGGGCAAATTTCAGTGCGCCGTCGAGTGCCTCCGCCCCTGAGTTGCAGAAAAAAACAGTGTCGAGGCCGGGCGGGGCGAATTCTTCCACGAGCTTCTGGGCGAGAAGACCTGCGAAGAGTTGGGTCCCCATCTTAACCAGGTTGGGGCTGTCCAGATCCAGATACTGCCTGATGGCATCCTTGACCCTGGGATGAGAACGTCCCACCGCAAAGACCCCGAAGCCGGCAAGCATGTCAAGGTAGTCGTCGCCCTTGTCGTCCCAGAGATGGGCGCCTTGCCCCCGCACATACACGGGGTCGAACCCGAGGGTCTTGAGGACCTTTGCCATCTGCGGGTTGATATACTCCGAGAGGAGAGAGAGCTGCTTGCCCTGAGAGCGTTGCATAATTTCACGAAGGTCAAAAGGCATGAATATCTCCTCAGTGGAAATTTATCATCAAAGCACTTATAACAGTAACGTTTGTACTAGAATCTATCTCAAAATAGGGTATCGCTTTAAATCTGTCATTCCCGCAATCCCGAAAGCGTTCGGGAGTTGGGAATCCTTCTGAAAACGAGGAAAGATTCTCGCCACGGCGAGTCGCCCGAGGTGACCGGACAAGCCGAAATGACACACTGGCAGCCTGTGATTATATTATTGATTTTGAGATAGGTTCTAGTCAAGACGGCGTGTGACCTCAGGAGCCGGGCCGGGACGGCAGGGGCAGCCTTTCCATGCATCCCCTTCCTCAAAGCCCGAACCGCTCCCGGTAGGCGGCATATCGCCTCGCCTCCTCATCACGGTCCAGACCGAACTCTTCCAGTCTGTAATGATGTTTCCCGAAGCGGTCCTTAGGGTGCCGGAGAAGAAAACCCCGGACCCTCTCTCTCATGTCATCCGGCAACGGCATATCGAAGCTTCGGTATACTTTGTTCACCGCGCCGGCAGGATCAGAGATCAGGTCGGAATAGTAAATGTCGAGGAAGCGTTCTGCAGGAGCGCAGCCCCGGTCACGGGAACGGACCGCTCTGTCGATGGCCTCGGCCCATCTCCGGCTGCACTCCGGCCCCACCTCGAGTGTGTCGACATCGTCGCTGAATGCGCTGCGGAGGGTGGCGGTCAAGCTCGCGTTCGAGGCAGTCACCTTCAAAGGATCACGGTGGGTCATTACAACGCATGCATCGGGGTATGCCCAAAACATCGCCTCGAAGTCGAACATGTGGGCCGGGGCCTTGAGGACCCATCGCTCCCCTGGGCACCGCCACTGGAGGTGCTGCAGGAACCTGCGATGCACCTCATACGCATCCCGGAGGTCCCTGCTTTCGAGCCATTGGAGGTAGGACGGCAGGCGATAAGTGGTCTCGAACTGATAACTCAGAAAGGAGTGGCTTAGGATGATCAGACACTCCTCGGGAAGGCGCGCCCCGACAGGATGGATCCTGTCAAAACCCCTCACAAGTCGGCGGAACCAGCGGATCTGGTTTTCTACCCGCCGGATCCGCCGGTCCGTATTATAGGTTGCGGCATCCGGCGACGGCGATGGGTACATCGTCTCCCATGTCAGGGGCACCCTGTTGGCAGGGTCGAGGGCGAGCAGGCTGTGGAGCAAGGTCGTCCCTGTCCGGGGAAGCCCGGTGATAATGACGGGCCGGCGTATCTCCTCCTCTGCGATCGCGGAATTCCGTTTTCGTTCCTCCTCCATCCGGAGATTGTTGGCGAGCAGACGAATCAGGTCTTCCCTCGCTGCAAGGCGCCCCATGGGATTCAGGCGGGCCTCAGTGTCCATTGAATGGATAAGACGGCGGAGGGGTTCCTCAAAGGGCAGGGCGCCGAAGTCGTCGAGTCCTGTCTGCCGGCGGGCCGAATCTATGAGTCCTTCCTCAACGAGTCCCGCCTGAGCATATCGGCCTAGCATACCTAACCCGGCGTTAATGGCGTGGATAATGACCGAGCGCTCCACCTTCCAGTGCGCCCGGCTGCCGGCAGCGGTGCCTCCTCTATGCATTCCGGCGGAAGGCCCAGCAGGGGCCGAAAGCGGAAGGTCTTTCTTGTTTTGTCTTCCGGACAACATAAAAAATCATACCATGAAAAGCGAAAATTATCCTCGGTCCACGGACAGTATCAGAATTTAATCCCCGGCTCATCGGCCGGCGATATGCTGAAATTCTATCGATTCCGTCATGCCCTGTGAGCGGAAGAACAAAGGGAAAGCCTCGCGGAAAAGCCGGGTGAGATAAGTGTGGTGAGCGAGGGACGTTTTGCCGAAATATCGTCAGACTTACCGAAATATCGGCAACAAAGAATTAATTGCGGTCTTTTCTGTGCCCTGCTTCCGTAAGAACTGTGTCGTGCTTCTGCAAGAAAACCCTTGTGTGAACATGACTTAGCGCAATAAAAAGGCGGAATTCTTGACGACGGCAGGCGACTTGCTTCTTAAGATATGGAAACCCGGCACTGAATAAGATCATGTAAGCCGATCGCCGGAGTCGGGTATGAGTGCAGGGAGATGATTCTGCCGCAGGGCAAGGAGTGGCACATGATTTATGCAACAGCAAGGATGACGATCCCTTTCAAGAAACTGGATGAAGCGCTCGAAATCCTTGGTTCGATTATGCAACGGACCAGTTTTGAATCGGGCTGTGTCAGTTGCAATGTGTACCGGGAGGTAGAATCGGAGAACGCGATAATGATCGAGGAAATTTGGAAGAACGAGGAAGACCTTGCGCGCCATCTCCGATCGGATGAGTACCAGAAAATACTCCTTCTGGCGGAGATGGCATCTTCTCCGCCAGAGATCAGGTTCTACACGATACAGCGGTCGGCCGGTGTCGAGGCAATAGAAAAGGCCAGAAACGCCGGCGAAGGGGGCGAAAATTTAGAGAGCAGAGCCGGGAGCGCCGGGAACAAATTCTTTCGATGAACAGACGGAACCGTCTGGCAACGCCGGAGTGTGAATAGAATAACTTTCAGCGATTAACAGCGCACCTTAGCAAGGAGGCTTTCTTTTATGAAACCCGACAGGATAAAGGTATTTTCGAAGGTATCGTTGTTTGTATCTTTTCCGATCGTCTCAGTCATTTGCTCGGCAGTTATCCTCACGGGCTGCAAAAAAGAGCAGAAGACAGCTCCTCCACCCCCCTTAGTTGAAGTAGTTGACGTTATCCAGAAAGATGTGCCGATCTTCTCCGAGTATGTCGGGACTGCTGACGGCTTGGTCAATGCTACGATACGGGCGCAGGTCCAGGGATACCTCATCAAGCAAAATTACAAGGAAGGTGATCTCGTCAGGAAAGGCCAGATCCTTTTCGAGATCGATCCGCGCACCTTTGAGGCGGCGCTTGAGCAGGCCAAAGGTCAGTTGGCAGCACAGCAGGCACGGTGGGACACAGCGAAGGCGAACCTCAAACGCGTAAGGCCGCTTGCTGAAGAGAACGCCGTTAGCCAGAAAGACCTCGATGACGCTACAGGAACGGAGCAGGCCGCCCATGCAGCGGTGATCGCCGCGCAGGCAGGTGTCGATAAGGCCAAACTCGACCTCGGTTTTACAAAGGTCACTTCACTCATCGACGGCATTGCCGGCATTGCAAAGGCGCAGATAGGCAATCTTGTCGGTCCCGGGGCGGTGGAGGAGTTGACCACTGTTTCGACAGTTAACCCCTTAAAGGTCTACGCCCAGATCAGCGAACAGGAATACCTGCGCTTTACCGAAAACGCACAGAAGAGCACACAGCGCCGGCCGCTTGAACTGATCCTTTCCGACGGCAAGGTCTATCCCCACAAAGGTGAGTTCGCCTTTGCCGACCGCCAGGTCGATGTGAGGACCGGGACCATCAGGGTTGCCGCATTATTTCCGAATCCCGGTAATATTCTCAGACCGGGGCAGTTTGCGAAGGTCCGCGCTGTGACCGACATGAAGAAGGGTGCCATGCTTGTGCCGCAGCGGGCCGTGACGGAGATGCAGGGAAAGTATCTCGTTGCGGTAATAGGACCGGACAATAAGATCGGCATCAGCCCCGTGAAGGTCGGAGACCAGGTCGGTTCGGACTGGATTATCGATAAAGGGCTGAAGCCGGGGGATAAGGTGGTGGCCGAGGGCATTCAGAAAGTAAAAGACGGTCTCACGGTAAATCCTAAACCATTCATTGTGGAGGCCGGGAAGAAGCTGGAAGTCCAGCCCAAACCCGAGGCCCCTCAAAAGCCCGGGAAGAGGTAGCCGGCCATGTCAAAATTCTTTATCAACCGGCCGATCGTCGCAATCGTCATTTCGATCATCATGGTGATCGTGGGGCTCGTGTCGCTTCTCGGACTGCCGATCGCCCAATACCCGAACATCGTTCCTCCAGAAATCTTCATCAATACTTTCTACGTAGGCGCCGACGCACAGACGGTAGAGCAATCCGTTGCCACTCCCATCGAGCAGGAGATGAGCGGCGTGGACAACATGAACTATATGTATTCGCTCAACGCCAATAACGGCGAACTGAGGCAGTACGTCAATTTTGACGTAAAGACAGACCCGAACATCGACCAGGTGCTGGCCCAGATGAGGGAAGGCCAGGCGGAGTCCAAATTGCCCTCGGATGTGAGAAACTATGGTGTCACGGTAAAGAAGTCTACCTCCTCACCTCTCATGCTCATATCACTAACTTCTCCGAAGGGCACATACGACGCAACGTTTCTGGCGAACTATGCAAACATCAATCTCAACGACCAGATCACCCGCGTCCCGGGAATTGCGAGCGTTACGGTCTTCGGCGCAGGCCAGTATGCGATGCGCTTCTGGGTCAAGCCTGACCAGCTGGCGAAGCTGAATATGACGATCCCCGAGGTCGCCGATGCGATCCAGAAACAAAACACTGTCAACCCTGCCGGGCAGATCGGCGCTGAGCCTGCGCCAAAAGGACAGGAATTCACCTATGCGATGCGCGCCCAGGGCCGCCTTGTGTCACCGGAGGAGTTCGGCCAGATAGTCCTGCGGGCGAATCCCGACGGTTCCTTCGTAAGACTTAAGGATGTCGCCCGCATCGAACTGGGGTCCCAGAACTATTCAATGCAAGGCAGACTCAACGGCAAGCCTGCTGCCCTTCTCGGCATTTATCAGCTGCCCGGCACCAATGCCATTGCGGCTGTGGACGGAGTCAGGAAGCTGATGGAAGAGGCGAAAAAATCCTTTCCGCCTGACCTCGAATACGTTGTTGCCCTTGATACGACCGAGGCAGTGCGGGAGGGCATGAAGGAGATCATGACGACCCTCTATGAGGCCCTGATACTGGTAATCATCGTCGTCTTTATTTTTCTTCAGGGCTGGAGGGCCACCCTTATCCCCGCCCTTGCAGTGCCGGTCTCGCTGATCGGCACCTTTGCGCTTTTCCCGATCATCGGGTTCAACATCAATACGATCGCGCTCATGGGCCTTATTCTGGCGATTGGCCTGGTTGTCGACGATGCGATCGTCGTCGTCGAGGCGGTCGAGCACCATATCGAGCAGGGGCTCTCTCCAAAGGATGCGACCCTCAAGGCCATGGAGGAAGTTTCCGGTCCTGTTGTCGCAATAGCCCTTGTTCTTTCCGCGGTCTTTATTCCCACGGTCTTTATCCCCGGCATCACCGGAAAGCTCTATCAGCAGTTTGCCCTGACCATTGCCATATCGGTCATCATATCGGCCTTCAACGCCCTGACCCTCAGCCCGGCACTTTCGGCTATGCTTCTGAAGCCGAAGAAAAAAGGGCGCGGACCGATCCAGAAATTCTATGACCTGTTCAATAAGGTCTTCGGCAGGGCAACAAACGGCTATGTCGGTCTCTGCGGCGTCTTTATCCGCAAGTCCCTGATCAGCCTCGTCTTCCTCGGACTGGTAGCGGTCGCAACTGGGTTTGTCGGGGAAAAACTCCCCGGCGGCTTCCTTCCGGAGGAGGACCAGGGGTACATGTTCGCCGGCGTCCAGCTGCCCAATGCCTCATCTCTTCAGCGCACAAGCGAGGCATGCAAACAGATCGAGGAGATCATGATGAAGACACCGGGTGTTGAGTATGTTTCAGCAATCGCGGGCTTCAGTCTGCTCAGCGGCGTTACCAACACTTACAGCGGCTTCTTTTTTGTGACTCTCAAGCCCTGGAGCGAGAGGAAAGCGCCTGAAGAGAAGTATGAGGCGATCATGGAGCATATAAACAAGGAGCTGGGCAAGCTTCCGCAGGGAGTTGCCTTTGCCTTCTCGCCGCCTGCCATCCAGGGAATCGGTGCCGCCGGCGGTGTGACCTTCGTCCTTGAGGACCGGGCAGGGAAAGATATCAAGTTCCTTTCGGAAAATACGCAGAAGTTCGTAGAGGCCGTCAAAAAGCGGCCCGAGATTTCCCGAGTCACAACGACCTTTCTGCCGACAGTCCCGCAGGTCTTTGTGAATGTTGACCGCGACAAGGTGCTCAAGCAGGGGGTGGACCTTGGTCAGGTCTACCAGACGCTTCAGGCCTTTATGGGCGGCATCTTCGTGAACTACTTCAACCGGTTCGGCCGTCAGTGGCAGGTCTATGTCCAGGCAGAGGGAGAATACAGGACGAATGCCAAGCAGTTGGGCCAGTTTTACGTGAGGAATTCCGAGGGCAATACAGTGCCGCTTTCTGCCGTGACAAAGATCGAGAACCGGTCGGGACCGGAGTTTACAATGCGTTTTAACTTATATCGTTCTGCCCAGATCAACGCGGTTTCCGCACCGGGTTACAGCTCTGCGCAGGCCATGAAGGCCATGGAGACGGTGTTCAGAGAGACTATGCCGACTGAGATGGGGTATGACTACCTCGGCATGAGCTATCAGGAGAAGAAGGCTGCCGAGGGCGTCCCTACGTCGGTCATCTTCGGGCTGTCTCTGCTCTTTGTATTTCTCATCCTGGCAGCCCAGTATGAGAGCTGGTCCCTGCCCTTCAGCGTTCTGCTGGGTACGCCCATTGCGGTCTTTGGAGCATTTCTCGGACTCTTCATGCGGCATATGGAGATGAACCTCTATGCCCAGATAGGCCTTGTCATGCTTATCGGTCTCGCGGCGAAGAACGCCATTCTTATTGTGGAATTTGCCAAGATGGAGTATGAAAAAGGCAAGCCGATAGCAGAAGCGGCCCTTGAGGGTGCACGACTACGGCTCCGGCCTATTCTCATGACTTCTTTCGCCTTTATCCTCGGATGCGTACCCCTGGCAATTGCTTCGGGCTCGGGCGCTATCGCCCGGAAGGTGATGGGGACTGCCGTGATCGGCGGCATGGCTGCAGCTACGGTCATAGCCATCTTCCTGATACCGGTCACTTTCTACGTTGTGGAGAAACTCGCGCACCGCGGCAAGAAACATGAACCGGTAAAGGGTGCAGCGCCGGAGATGGAAGGAGGCGACCATGTGTAGGGGCTTTCTGCTGTCGCTGTGTACGGTTGTTTTGTGCGGGTGCATGATGGGCCCTAACTATCAGCGTCCCTCGGTTGACACGCCCCAGACGTGGCGGTTTGAAGACAAAGAGGCGAAAGACCTGGCTAACACCGCCTGGTGGGAACAGGTCGGCGATCCGGTATTAAACGATCTTATCCAGACGGCGCTCAGGGAAAACAAGGATGTGAAGATCGCAGCGGCGAGAGTGGAGCAGTTCGCAGGTCTTTACGGGACCACCCGCGCAGCCCTCTTCCCGCAGGTCGCCGCCGGCGCCAGCGCTGGCAGGCAAAGGACGAGCGAACGCACCGGGGCCACTCCCCTTGAAGATGTTCCGAATGGCAACCCTACCTTCAGCAACTATGAATTGTTTCTGAATGCGAGCTGGGAGATCGATCTCTGGGGAAAATTAAGGCGTGCAACGGAGGCTGCGCGCGCAAATCTGCTGAGCACCGACGAGGCGCGCAGGTCGGTGATTCTCACCCTCGTCAGTTCAGTGGCGAATTCCTATATCAACCTGCGCGATCTTGACAGGCAGCTTGAGCTGACCAGGAACACAACGGAGAATTACAAAAGATCATATGATCTCTTTGCATTGCGGTTCCGTCATGGGATCGTATCGGAAATCGAAGTGAGCCAGGCAAAATCCCAATATGAACAGGCCGCGGCCAATATCCCCTTTTTCGAAAAGACGATCGCCCAGCAGGAGAATGCCCTCTGCGTGCTCCTCGGACGGAATCCAGGCCCCATTGCGAGGGGCAGGGCAATCGATCAGCTCATAGTCCCTTCAGTCCCTGCGGGAGTGCCTTCCGAGATTCTGGCAAACCGGCCGGACATCCGTCAGGCAGAACAGGACCTCATCGCTGCCAATGCGAATATAGGCGTCGCAAAGGCCCTGTATTTCCCTACGATTTCTCTTACCGGGCTGCTCGGATTGGCGAGTTCGGACCTGTCGAATCTCTTTACGGGACCGGCGAAGACCTGGAGCTGGGCTGTCCCGCTTTCCGCGCCGATTTTTACCGGCGGGGCCATTGCAGGACAGGTCAAGTCGGCTGAGGCAGTGCAGCAGCAGGCCCTGATTAATTATGAGCGGTCCATTCAGAATGCATTCCGTGAGGTGGATAACGCGCTCGTTGACCAGAAGCGGACAAAGGAGCAGATAGCCTACCAGGATGAGGAAGTGAAGGCCCTTCGCGATTATGTGCGTCTTGCATGGAAGAGATACGACAACGGCTACACAAGTTACCTGGAAGTACTGTATTCAGAAAGCAGGCTTTACGGTGCGGAACTGGCCCAGACGCAGACTCAGGGGTTTCTGCTCCAGGCGCTTGTGAATCTGTATAAGGCCATGGGAGGTGGATGGGTCGTGGAGGCTGATAAGATGACCGTGGTGGGGGGAACCCCTTGAAAGTGCGACCACAGCCAGACACTTATGTCTGGGATATCCTAACATGGAGACAGCGGATCTTCACGATGAAACCTCGGCGTGTGAGCAACGCCCGGAAAAGATGCTTCCATGAACGGACATAAGCAGAAAAAAAGGAGAGGTGGCCCCCAGATCCTTGCCTTTTGGTCAGAAGAACACAGCCTCACCGCCCTGCTCATTCTGCTGATAGTCGAGGTGTTCATAGTCGTACCGGCGACCAGGGCCGGTCATGCATTAGTAATGATTGGTCTTATCGTATTCTCTTTCCTGCTCCTTGCGGGACTGCTTGCGATGGCCCGCCACAGGATTTTCCAGGTGGTTTCCGGAGTCTTTGTTATCTGCTCGATCGCAGTACGAATGGCACGTTCCGTCTTCGGTGTTCCCGGCCTTCTTCCTTGGGATGCTCTGCTATCCATGTTGTCAGTTGTCGGCATGATAATCGTGGTGCTCTGGCAGGTCTATCGCGAAGGCCCCGTGACTGGCCACCGCGTCCGCGGCGCCGTTGCCGCGTATCTTCTTATCGCCATTTTGTTCGCTTACAGCTATACATTTATCGCATATCTCGTCCCCGGAGCGTTTCACTTGCCAGCATGGGCCGAGGCCGGGTCCGGGCGTGGGGAAACGTTCTTCTATTTCAGTATGGTTGCATTGACAACAACCGGTTTTGGCGACATTACGGCTATACACCCCCTTGCCCGATCCTTAGTCACGCTGGAGAACTTTATCGGGCAGCTCTACCCGGCGATACTCATTGCCAGGCTCGTGACCCTGGAGATCGAAACCAGACGGTTGGGGAAAGGACAGACGCATCATGACAAAGAGCGCGAGTAACCTTCTTGTCTTTACCCGCGGAGAGTTCACCCGTGTAAGAGGAAAATGATGACTCTCATCGCCGTTTTCGTATCGCTGGCTTTTGTTTACAGCCTGGTATCCAGGAGGCTGGAGAATACGGTCATCACGGCGCCGATTGTTTTCACCTCAGCCGGGATTCTGCTGAGCCTTAATATCCAGGGAGTCCATGAGCTGGATTTGCAGCGGGAAGATCTTCTGAGACTTGCAGAGATCGGGCTGGTAATGCTCCTCTTCACCGATGCCACTCATATTCATGTAAAAACGCTCTGGAGCGGAGAAAAGGTGCCGCTCCGACTCCTGAGTGTCGGGATGCTGCTCACCATCCTGCTTGGGGCCGTCGCGGCTCACCTTGTTTTACCTCAACTGTCGCTTTGGGAAACCGGAATCCTCGCGGCCATCCTGGCCCCGACAGATGCCGGACTGGGGCAGGTGATCGTGCGAAGTCCGCGGGTGCCGCTGCGCATCCGCCACTCACTGGATATGGAAGCTGGTCTCAACGACGGGCTTTCAGTCCCTTTTCTCATGTTTTTCATCGCTGTGTCACGGATCGGCACAGAAGGGGGCGGGCGGGTCCTGCTCAAGTTTCTCTTTGAGCAATTGGGGATGGGCGCGCTGGCGGGGCTCACCGTCGGGCTTATTGGCGGTCTGCTCCTTGGTATAGCACGACGTAAAGAATGGATGGCTGAATCCGTGCAGCAACTCGGTCTTGTGGCGCTGCCGATCCTGAGCATATTCGCCTGCAAGCCTGTCGGGGGAAGTATGTTCATCGCTGCCTATGTCGCCGGGCTGGCCATACAGGCGGGCTTTCGAGATGCAGAGGCGCAGAGCCTCCAATTCACAGAGGGGTGGGGGCAATTGTTCGGTTACCTTGTCTTCTTTTTATTTGGCCTTCTTACGGCGCTGGCATTGAGGGAATTCAGCATCGTTCATGTTGTCTATGCCATCCTCAGTCTGACGGCGGTGAGGATGGTGCCGGTTGCAATCTCCCTGATCGGTACCCGCCTGAATTCGGCAACCATTCTGTTCATGGGATGGTTCGGCCCGCGGGGGCTTGCCTCTATTGTGCTCGGCCTTGTATACCTGGAGGAGGAGGCACATCTGCCGGGCGAAGAAACGATCAAGCTGGCTGTCATGGCAACTGTAATGCTGAGCATCTTCGCCCATGGCTTCAGCGCACTTCCCGGTATTGAGATGTATGCCCGCAAGGTGACGGAACTCGATGCAGCGACTCCCGAAAAGAGGCAATGATATGGAGCACCGTCGACTTCATCACGATATGACTGACAGCCCTCCCGCTATCTGCCGTATCGTGGGTGCCTCTCTGGTCTCAGCGGTCCTGCTCTTATGGCCTCTCTTCGCCTCGGGGGCGGCGCAGTCTGGATGGATCTGATTTCAAACAGGGACAACTGTGTCGCCGCGAGCGAAATACGACATGCGATCAATGAGTTCCTGGAAAAAGCCGGCATCGTGATCTCCTTCCCGCAGAGAGACGTGCATCTGGACTCATCCAAGCCGCTCGAGGTCAAGGTCTTAAGGTCGGAGGCGCAAAAGGGAAAAGAGTAATATAACTGTCCCATAGCCGGCAAGGCAGATTATTCGCCATTTTCGCGACGGCAGGAGAATTGCTTATATCAGGGAGGAGCAAATCGGTGAAACAGAAAAGAATATTAACTTTGTTTGAGCGGCGATCTGCATTTGTCATCGGCCTTGTACTGCTTATCGGAGCCGGTCTTTTTTTGTGGTATGGGTATCGACCGGGCATTGTGATGGAGAAATGTTCGATCGAAGCCGAAAAAAGGGCGGACGGAGATCCATTCGTATATGAAATTATTTACCGGCATTGTTTAAGAACGCATGGTATAGAGCACTTTGAACAGAAAGATCAAAAAGACTGACATGGAGGAGGAATTATGGGAGCATCGGTTATTGAACAAGACGGTAATGTGAGAGTATTGCGGATCACGGGCCTTCTCCAAAAATCAGAGTTGGCCTGGCTGGCGACCTAAGCTAGGCCGTCTTCTTTCAAACATCACAGCGAGGCCACTTAAGGAACCGGGATCACGGCTGTCTCTTGGGCAACAAGCGACAATTTACCGAAATATCGGCAGACTTACCGAAATATCGGCAACAAGCGAACCCTTAAAGGCCGTTTCTGCGGCCTGCTTCTGCAGAAAAATCATGTATGAAGATGACTTAGAGTGTTAGGCCTGTAGCACTTGGACTAAGGCAGGCGACTTGCTTCTCTATTAGGAAAAGAGCCCGTGCGAAACAGAACATCAGAAGCCCGGTCCTCCGGATCGAAAAGGAGAAAGTCATGGATCTTGAAAATTTCTTTTCAGCAGCCGGGAGAAGCCGCGCCTGGGACAGGGAAGGAGGGATAGGGTGAAAAAGATTGTCTGATCTGTGCTTCCATTGTTTTTCTTGCGCTGCTGCTTGGCATCTCAGCGTTTTCAAAGTAGTGCCATAGGAAAGGAGGAAATATTGTGAGAAACAGAAAAAGGGTAGTACTCGTAGTGATGGTATTGGCAGTGTTCGTAATTGGTGCCGCTACCGCGCTTGCGCAGGATGCACCTGCGGACAACATGCAGATCGTTCTTGAAAAGGTACGCGCCGACAAAAAGCTTCTGGTCGCGGAGAATATGCAGCTTAACGAGGCCGAGGCCAGGGCCTTCTGGCCGGTCTATGAACGGTATCAGGATGAACTGTTCCTTCTTCGCATGCGCACCGTAAAACTGATCAGGGACTATGTGGCGGCTTATGAAAAGATGACCGACGATACGGCGAATAAGCTTCTGGACGAGTATATGACGATCGAAAAACTCGGGCCGAAGCTCCGTCAGGCATACCTTCCGAAGTTCCGCAAGGTCCTGTCTCCGGTAAAGACGGCGCGCTATTACCAGCTGGAGAACAAGATCCAGGCCGCGGTGATGTACGAACTCGCCAGGAATATACCGCTTGTGAAGGCGGCCGAGTAATGTCAGGAAAGGAGGAACAGACGATGAAATACTTTCATTTGACAGGAGTGATGCTGGCGTTCCTTGCCGCATGTACATTCATTTCTCCGGCCACTGCTGCTGCCGCGTCCGCAGCAGAGATTAGCCGTGATGCCAAGAGTGCATTGGCGAACCTATATGCGAAGTCCCCTGCAGCGAAATCCCTTGGCGAAAAAGCGAAGGGCATCCTTGTCTTCCCCGGGATTGTGAAGGCCGGTCTTATTGTAGGAGGGCAATATGGTGAAGGCGCCCTCTTCGAGGAGGGGAAGATCACCGGGTATTACAGCACCGTTCAAGCCTCGTATGGGCTGCAGGCGGGAGTTCAGAAATACGGTTACGCATTGTTTCTTATGACGGACTCGGCCCGGAAATATATAGACAAGAGTGATGGGTGGGAGGTTGGAGTAGGTCCAACCATCGTAGTGATGGATACAGGCACGGCCAAGTCGATGACAACGACAACTTTAAAATCGGAGATCTATGCATTTTTCTTTAGCCAGAAGGGACTCATGGCAGGTCTCGGATTGCAGGGCACAAAAATTACAAGGATACAGAAATAAGAGGTGTCCACAGTGAGAGTTGATACAGACGGCGAACATAATCGGGGCGATAGGGTGAACGGAGTGCGGGACGTTACCCATACGACCCTGTCGGTGCTTTTCATCGGTATGCTCATTGCGGCAAGCTTCTGGATATTGCGACCCTTCCTCATCTCCATCATCTGGGCGTTCCTGATTGTGGCTGCCACGTGGCCGGTCCTGCTGAAGCTCCAGAAGCGGCTCTCGGGTCGACGAGGGTTAGCCGTGACAGTATTGACGGCCGCGCTTCTGCTTATTGTTTTCATACCGATGACGCTCGCCGTCCTCACTATTGTCCAAAATGCAGAGGACATAGCCGGACGGATCAGGTCGCTGGCTGATCTGAGCATGTCGCCTCCGCCGGAATGGCTCGAACGCCTTCCTCTTGCCGGCGGTAGACTATCTGCCCGGTGGCAGGAGTTTGCCGCCCTAACCCCTGAAGAACGTTCAGTCATGATGGCTCCGTACGCCCGGAAGGCACTACAGTGGTTCCTGGCACAGGCCGGGAGCTTCGGCCTCATGATGCTTAATTTTTTGTTGACAGTGATAATCTCGGCGATTATGTATGCGAAAGGGGACATTGCGACGTCGGGAGTCCTTAGTTTCGCACGGCGTCTTGCCGGAAAGCGTGGTGAGGAGGTTGTTTTTCTCGCGGCAAAGGCCATCCGGGGGGTGGCGCTGGGGATTGTCCTGACGGCTCTCATTCAGACCGCCCTTGGGGGAATCGGCCTGGCGGTCACCGGAGTGCCTGCGGCGGCGCTGTTGACCGCGGTGATGTTTATGCTCTGCCTGGCACAGGTCGGTCCGGTGCTTGTGCTTGTCCCTGCGTTGATCTGGCTATACACGAATGCGGGGGCACTGTGGGGAACCGTCCTGCTCGTTTTCTCGATCTTAGCAGTAACGGTAGATAACATTATCCGTCCCATCTTTATCAAAAAAGGGGCGCAGCTGCCTCTGATAATGGTCTTCGCCGGCGTGATAGGCGGCCTCATCGCATTCGGTATTGTTGGACTCTTCATCGGACCGGTGGTGCTTGCGGTTACCTTCACACTTCTGAAGTCATGGGTGTCCGACGGTGGGCAGGCGGACGCAGATGTCTCGATGGCAAATAAATAGAGAGCTTGTCGGTGCGCCCAAAGACAGCCCGGAAGCAATTAAAGGAGGACCCAATGTCACAAAAGACCGAAAAGATACAAAGTATCAGAAGAGACATTAAGCTTACCTCGCCTGCCCGGTTATTATCAGAAGACATACGGACGGGAACGAGCGCTGTTGCGCTGAAGCAGGCCATTGTCGACAACCTCTGTTATGTTCAGGGACGCACTCCGGAGCTTGCCACGCGGAACGACTGGTACATGGCGGTTGCCTACACTGTGCGTGACAGGATGCTCGACCGTTTTATCCGTGCGCTCCGGAACATTCAGCGGCCCGATATAAAAATCGCCAGCTACCTCTCGGCCGAGTTCCTTATGGGACCTCACCTTGGAAACAATCTCCTGAACCTCGGCATTACCGACCAGGTCCGGGAAGCATTGAAAGAACTCGGCCAGGGACTGGACGACCTGATCGATCAGGAAGAAGAGCCGGGCTTGGGCAACGGCGGCCTTGGCAGGCTTGCCGCCTGCTACATGGACTCCCTCGCGTCGTTGAATGTGCCGGCTATCGGATACGGCATCCGGTATGAATTCGGCATCTTTGATCAGGAGATCCGTGACGGATGGCAGGTCGAAAAGACGGACAAGTGGCTGCGTCTGGGAAACCCATGGGAGCTCTGCCGGCCGGAGATCGCCTATTACGTGCATTTCGGCGGGCACACGGAGAACTTCCGGGACGACAAGGGCCGCCCCGCGGTCCGATGGGTCCCTGATCGTGTCGTAAAAGGCATTGCTTACGACACCGCCGTTCCGGCCTACCGGAATGACGTGGTGGACCTGCTCAGGCTCTGGAAATCGGAGGCGGTGGAATCCTTCGACTTTCAGGCCTTCAATGTAGGGGATTATTACAAGGCAGTCAACGAGAAGGTGATTTCGGAGACGGTGAGTAAGGTCCTCTACCCCAACGACGAGCCGGAAATAGGAAAGACCCTGCGCCTTGCTCAACAGTATTTCTTCGTCTCCTGCTCGCTTCAGGACATGATCCACATCCATATTTTGCGGGGAAAGGCCATTGAGACGTTCCATGAGAGCTTTTCCGTCCAGTTGAACGATACCCATCCCTCCATCGCAGTCGCGGAACTGATGCGGATACTTGTGGACGAGCATCTGATGGACTGGGACAGTGCATGGAAGATAACACAGCAAACGATGGCCTACACCAACCACACACTTCTGCCCGAGGCGCTCGAAAAATGGCCTCTGCCGCTGTTCAGCCGGTCGCTCCCCCGGCACCTGGAGATCATTTACGAGATCAACCGGAGATTCCTCGACGAAGTCCGCCTCAAATATCCGGGTGATGACGGGCGGGTCTCCAGGCTTTCTATCATCGATGAGAACGGGAATAAGTATGTCCGCATGGCGCACCTTGCCTCTGTGGGAAGCCACCGGATCAATGGGGTCGCGGCCCTCCACTCCGACCTTCTTACCAAAACGGTCCTGAAAGATCTGTATGACATGTATCCTGAACGCTTCCTGAACGTAACAAACGGGGTGACCCCGAGACGCTGGATGGTCCTGAGCAACCCGGGGCTCACCGGACTGCTGACAAAGACCATCGGCGATGCGTGGATCAAACATCTTGAAGATGAGATCAGGAAGATAGAGCCCTTTGCAGATGATTCCGGGTTCTGTCAGGAGTGGGGGAAGATCAAACGCGACAACAAGTCCAGGCTTGCTGCTCTCATCGGGGAAAGGACGGGTATCGAGGTAGATCCTGATACGCTTTTTGACATTCAGGTGAAGCGGATACATGAGTACAAGCGCCAGCATCTGAACGTGCTCCACATCATCACGCTGTACAACAGGATCAGGAAAAATCCGAAAATAAAGATCGCCCCCAGAACGTTCATCTTCGGCGGCAAGGCAGCGCCGGGCTACTTTATGGCGAAGCTGATCATCAAGCTTATCAATTCCGTCGCCGATGTGGTGAATAACGATCCCGACGTTGCCGGCAGATTAAAGGTGGTCTTCTTCCCCGACTTCAACGTGAAGAACGCTCACCACGTCTATCCCGCTGCGGATCTCTCGGAGCAGATATCGACCGCGGGGAAAGAGGC
>JAKAIZ010000239.1 GCA_021814065.1 Nitrospirota bacterium
GGAATCGGCGTTGGCATTTTTCTGTTCCGCGTTGGCCATGGCCGACTTCAGTATCTTCTCTATGTGATGTGACCCCCGGTAGGGCATGAACCTGAGGGAAATCAGCGCGTCACCGGCCTTCTTCCCACGGATGAGGTCCACAATCCTCCGTGCCTTCCTCGGGGTGATCCTTGCATATTTCAAAATCGCCTTTGACTCCATCTCATCAACCCTTTACCGTTGTAGTCTTTGCCGAGCCCGAATGGCCCTTGAACGTCCTCGTCGGCGAGAATTCACCGAGTTTATGCCCGACCATATTCTCCGTAACATATACGGGGATGAATTTTTTCCCGTTGTGGACGGCGAACGTATATCCGATGAACTCAGGCAGGATCACGGAACGCCTTGACCATGTCTTGATCAGCTTCTTCTCGCCTGAGTTGACCATCTCTCTCACTTTCTTCATGAGCTTCTCGTCGACAAACGGGCCCTTTTTTAATGACCGTGGCAATTTACTTCCTCCTCTTCACGATGTACATGTCAGTCCTCTTGCTGTTGCGCGTCTTAATGCCCTCGGGCTTGCCCCACGGCGTGCACGGAGGCCTTCCGCCGGAGCTCTTACCCTCGCCGCCGCCGAGCGGGTGGTCCACCGGGTTCATGGCGACACCCCTCACGTGGGGCCTCTTCCCTATCCAACGTTTCCTGCCCGCCTTGCCGAAGGAGATGTTTTCGTGGTCGGGGTTGCTCACCTGTCCGATGGTGGCCATGCATTTTGCCGGCACGAGCCTCACCTCGCCCGACGCCATCTTCACCTGGACATAGTCTTGCTCTTTGGCAATCAGCTGGGCCTGCCCGCCGGCGCTTCTGACGAGCTTCGCGCCCTGTCCGGGGCGGAGTTCTACATTATGGATGAACGTACCGAGCGGGATATCGCTGAGCGGAAGCGCATTGCCGGTCTTTATTTCCGCCCCTTTCCCTGAGACGACTTCATCGCCGACGGACATCCCCACCGGCAGGACCATATATCTCCTCTCGCCGTCCCGGTACTTCAGAAGGGCGATCCGTGCAGAACGGTTGGGATCGTACTCAATGGTCTCGATCACAGCAGATACGCCGAATTTGTCTCTCTTGAAATCGATGACCCGGTATTTCCTTCTGTTGCCGCCGCCCCTCTGCCACGCGGTGACACAGCCGCTGTTGTTGCGGCCTCCGGTCTTTCTTAAAGGCCGGACGAGCGACTTGCGCGGCTCGGTAGCTGTGACCTCCGCATAGTCCATGACGGTACGAAATCTCTTGCCCGGTGATGTCGGATTGTATTTCTTAATTCCCATTATGCACCTTCGATGAAATCAAGTTTTTCTCCCTTTTTCAGGGTAATCAGCGCCTTTTTCCTGTCTGACTTCTTCCCGATCGACTTGCCGTATCTCTTCCATTTGCCGTGCGACTTGATCGTGGCCACCTTTTCGACCTTCACCTTGAAGATCTCCTCAACGGCCTTCTTTATATCGAGCTTGTTCGACTCCTTGGCGACTTCGATAAGGAGTTTATTTTCGGACTCCTTTAGTGCGCTTCCCTTTTCCGTAAACAGCGGTCTCTTTACTACCGTATAAAGATTCTTCATTTCTTTGCATCCTCCGACAACACCTCAACAGCCCGCTTCGTCATCAACAGTCTGGCATGCGCGGCCACATCGTAGGAATTCAGGTCAGTGACCCTCTTCACCGTCACGCCCGGGATGTTCCTTGCGGAGAGCACCACCCCTTCATTATGCTCCGGGACAACCACCAGGGTGCTTTTGCCTTCCAGTTCCAGCCCTTTCAGGACGGAAACCATCTCCTTCGTCCTGGGCTTATCGAACGCGAGTTCGTCGATCACGATAATCTCTCCGTCTGCGAACTTACCCGAAAGCGCAGCCTTGAGCGCCAGCCTCCTCGCCTTCTTGGGGAGCGAATACGAATAGTCCCTCGGCTGAGGCCCGAATACCGTGCCTCCGCCTCTCCAGAGCGGCGAACGGCTGCTGCCGGACCTCGCTCTGCCCGTATGTTTTTGTTTCCAGGGCTTCTTCCCTCCGCCGCTGACGAGACCCTTGGTCTTCGTGGCATGGGTCCCCTGTCTCTGGTTCGCGAGAAAATTGACGACCGCGCTATGAATGACGCCGTCTTTCGCATTTACTCCGAAGACACTGTCGGGGAGGCTTATCTTGCCTACCGGCTTGTTGTTTTTATCTTTTATGTCGAATTCTGGCATCTTAGCTTTCCTTTCGGATTTCGAGATACGTTCCCTTTGAACCCGGGACCGCTCCCAAAATAAGAAGAAGATTCTGCTCGGCCTTTACGTCGACCACCCTCAGGTTCTTCACAGTAACCCTTTCGTCGCCCATATGGCCGGGAAGCCCCTTGTTTTTCCAGACCCTCGAAGGGTATGAACTGGCACCTATCGACCCTGGTGCACGGTAGAACATCGAACCATGGGAGGCCGGTCCGCCGGCATAGTTGTGCCTCTTTATGACGCCCTGGAAGCCCTTGCCCTTCGAGACGCCCGTGATCGAAATCACATCGCCCTTCTTGAATTTCTCGACCGTCACGAACTCGCCGACCTTCACATCACCCATCGGAAATTCCCTGAGCATCTTGTAGGGTTTCAGACCTGCCTTCTTGAAGACGCCGCCCATCGGCTTGTTGATCTTCTTCTCTTTCTTGATTTCGGAAAACCCGATCTTGACCGCCTCGTAGCCTTCTTTCTCCTTGGTCTTCACCTGAATCACGCAGCACGGGCCTGCCTCGACCACGGTCACCGGCATCATCCTGCCGACTTCGTCAAAGACCTGCGTCATGCCGAGTTTTCTTCCCAAAATCCCGATCATAGCTTTATCTCCACATCCACCCCCGCTGCAAGTTCGAGCTTCATGAGGGCGTCTACGGTTTGAGGCGTCGCATCGTGTATATCGATCAGCCTCTTATGGGTCCTTATCTCGAACTGCTCCCTCGACTTCTTGTCAACATGGGGAGACCTGAGGACCGTTATCTTGCTGATATGAGTGGGAAGCGGAACAGGCCCCGCGACCCTCGCCCCGGTCCTCTGGGCGGTATCCACAATTTCCTTCAGGGACTGATCAAGGACCCTGTGATCGTATGCTCTTAGCTTTATCCTTATTTTTTGATTCACGGTTACTCCAATACCTCGGTAACGACGCCGGCGCCGACGGTGCGGCCGCCCTCACGGATTGCGAACCTCAGTTCCTTCTCCATCGCGATCTTCGAGATGAGCTCCACCGACAGGCTCACGTTGTCCCCCGGCATCACCATCTCCACCCCGTCGGGAAGCTGCGCCACCCCCGTCACGTCAGTCGTCCTGAAATAAAACTGCGGCCGGTACCCCTTGAAAAACGGCGTATGCCGCCCGCCCTCTTCCTTAGTCAATATATATACTTCGCATTTGAACTTCGTGTGAGGCGTTATACTACCAGGTTTCGCCAATACTTGTCCACGCTCCACGTCGTCCTTCCCTATACCTCTTAAGAGCACCCCGATGTTGTCACCGGCCCTGCCCTCATCCAGCAGCTTCCGGAACATCTCTACTCCCGTCGCCACCGTCTTTCTCGTATCCCCTAAACCCACTATCTCAACTTCCTCGCCTACCTTTACAATGCCTCTTTCTACCCTGCCCGTCACCACAGTGCCGCGCCCGGATATCGAAAATACGTCCTCTATCGGCATCAAAAACGGCTTGTCTATCGGCCTCTCCGGCGTCGGTACATAACTGTCCACCGCGTCCATCAGCTCAAGGATGCTCTTGTACTCCGGCGAGTTGATGTCCGTGCTCGTCGACTCTATCGCCTTAAGCGCGCTGCCCTTGATGATCGGGATCTTGTCCCCGGGAAACTGGTACTTCGACAGCAGCTCCCTCACCTCAAGCTCCACAAGGTCCAGAAGCTCAGGGTCGTCCACCATGTCAGTCTTGTTCATATAAACCACAATGTACGGCACCCCTACCTGCCTCGCAAGAAGTATATGCTCCCTCGTCTGC
>JAKAIZ010000240.1 GCA_021814065.1 Nitrospirota bacterium
TTGCCCTGTCCGCTTTTTTGTGGAAGAACGGGATCTATGCCCCTGCGATAAGGCCCCCGACCGTTAAGGAGCCCCGGATCAGGGTCACCGTCACTGCGGCGCATACCGCCGAGCATATACAGACACTGATAGGTACTCTGGAGAGATACAGGAGAGGCTGAAGGGCGGTGGTTCAGAACTTCGGGATGAGATAGACGCAGGACTCCGCGCCTTCTGGGACCGACTGCTCCCTCGTGATGTTACTATCGATCAGGTCCCGGTACATCTGGAGTTCGTATTTGCAGTCATCATTGAATTCCCTTGCCACCTTATTGATGGGGCAGTGATACTGCTTTAGGTGATAATGGCCGGAATTATTGCTGATTTCGACGAAATGTCCGTCATCTTCCAGGATTTCTTTCAGGGCGTTCAGCGTGTTCTCGACGTTTCCCTTCCCGGCGAGCGCGGCCTTCCTTGCCTTAAATAGTCTGTCCCTGCGCCAATCGAAGATCTTGTCTATCTTTTCATCGCCTTCGTGTTTTCTGATGTCCCTCAGGAGGTCGACCGCGAATTTGTCGTAGGCCTTCGGGAAGAGGTCATTGGCTGCATCCGTCAGCATGTAGATGAAGCCGGGCCTGCCTATGCCCCGTCTCCTCGAAACATAGGTGACGATGCCTTTCTTCTCGAGCGCGAGCAGATGCTGCCGGATCCCCATCGGGGTGATTTCGATGACCTTGCTTAGGTCGTCGATCGACATGCCTCCGTTTTTCTTCAGGAGAAGGATTATGTTTTTCCTGGTGGAATTCTCGTCAATCAGAATATCCATACGCAAGAAAATAGCATAAAAAAAAGTTTTTGTAAACATAAAAGTAAAAAAACTTTGTAAAAAGGGTGCTATTTCGTTCCCGGCATATATATGATAATATTGCTTGGATTGCAGGCCCGAATCCCTTACAATATTCAGAAAAAGGAGATGACTATGGTTACAGGGAAGGAAGATCTCTTGAGGTCCCTTATCGAGGCTTTCCTCATGGAAAAAGGGACACATGAATTTTACTCGAAGGCCGCGACAAAGGCGATAAGCGAGGACGCGCGGGCCACCTTCAGGGACCTTACCGAATGGGAAGAAAAGCATATGGAGTATATCCAGTTCCTCTACCTGTCGATCCAGGACGACAGGGACGTCGAGCACTTTGAGGAATTCAAAAAAAAGGAGGAAGCCCCGGTCACCGAGGGGGGTATCCCGGTCGCGGACCTCGAATCCAAGGTGGAGGAGTCGGTTTTTCTCGACGACATGGGCGCGCTCATCATGGCGCTTGAGATAGAGGGCAAGGCCTACAATCTGTACTGGAACCTGTCCGAAAAGGCGGCCGACGGAAACGCACGCGTGGTGTTCAGGGAGATGATGGAGATGGAACTCAGCCATATCGATTATCTCAAAAAGCTGAGGAACAAGCTTGCTGAAACTGCGTGACGGCATCGTAGAGCTCTACAGGAAAGTCGCCACCTCTTTGCCGCCGGATGTCGAGGAGGCGCTCCGCTGCGCGCTGCCTGCCGAGGAAGAAGGTTCTGCAGCAGCCTCTTCCCTTTCCGTGATGCTCGAGAATGTGCGCATGGCAAGAGAGACGCTGAAGCCGCTCTGCCAGGACACGGGGGTGCCTGTTTTTTTCGTGAAGGTCCCGATGGGGCTGAGCCAGCTCGACATGAAAGAGACGATCCTCGATGCTACACGCATTGCGACTGCCAAGGTCCCTCTCAGGCCGAACGCAGTCGACGTGGTCACCGAGAAAAACTCGGGCGACAATACGGGCGCCGGTTTCCCCGTTATCTATATGGAAGAGACGCGGAGCGGCACTCTGTCGATCGACCTGATGCTGAAGGGCGGGGGTTGCGAAAATGCAGGCCAGCTTTACAAACTCCCCCTTGAGGAACTGGGCGCCCAGAGGGACCTCGACGGCGTGCGGCGGTGCGTACTCGATGCGGTCCAGAGGGCGCAGGGCAGGGGATGCCCGCCCTATATCATAGGCGTGGGCATCGGTGCTTCGAAGGACCAGGTGACGAGGCTGGCGAAGGACCAGCTCATGCGCAAACTGACCGACGCCAATGCGAACAGCGAGCTTGCGGCGTTCGAAAAAAGGACCCTCACGGAGATCAACGGTCTCGGAATAGGGCCCCAGGGGCTGGGAGGGAGGACCACTGCGCTGGGCGTCAAGATCGGCGCCAACCACCGCCATCCGGCTTCATACTTTGTGGACGTATCGGTCGGCTGCTGGGCCCATAGGAGGGGCAGGCTGATATGGTGACCCCGGTCGCCCTCAATCTCCCTCTTTCCGATTCCGACGTGAGTCGTCTGAAGGCCGGGGATATTGTGACCCTGAGCGGAAGGCTCGTCACCGGCAGGGACAGGATCCATAAGTATCTGGCTGAGAGACCACGGAAGGAAGAGGTTCCCTTTGACCTGTCAGGGACCGTCCTGTACCACTGTGGTCCGGTGGTCAAAAATACCGACGGAGAATTCAGGGCTGTTGCTGCGGGGCCGACAACGAGCATGCGCGTCGATATGTACGAGGCCATTGTGATACGTGAATACGGGCTGAGAGGGATTATGGGCAAGGGCGGCATGGGCGAGGGTACGCGCCGTGCCCTGAAGGAGTACGGCTGTGTTTACCTCCATACCGTAGGCGGTGCCGCGGTCTATCTAGCGGCAAGGATAAGGAAGGCCGTCGGCGTCTGGAAGCTCGAAGAGTTCGGGCCTACAGAGGCGATGTGGCTCTTTGAGGTCGAGGATTTTCCGGCGATCGTGACTATGGACTCGCATGGGAACGACCTGCACCGGGAAGTGGAAGAGGCGTCCTTCAGGAGATTATCTGAACTGATAAAAAAACAGTAAACAGTTACTAAGAAGTTCATAAGTATGAAGACATTCGATTATAAAATCCCCCCTAACCTCCCTTTGCTAAAGGGAGGAAAGTTGCCCCTTTTTGGAGTAACGCCCCTGCCTTCGGCATCCCCTCTTCCCACACTCAGGCGGATTCGCTCTCCTCGGCGAGTCGCCCGGGGCGACCGGGGCGAAAAGATAAGAGGGGATAAAAGGGGAGTTGTGATTCTTAAAAGGGGAAGGGGGAAGGGGTAAAATGATCTTCATCGCCGGCGCAACAGGTTTTGTGGGCGGGCACCTCGTCGACGACCTGCAGTCGAAGGGGCATAGATTGAAGTGTCTTGTCCGCTCGGAGAGAAACGCCGGACAATTTGCCGCAAAGGGGGTCGAGGTGGTCCGCGGCGATATCACTGATCCGGGGACGATCGAGGGTGTTCTAAGACCGGAGGACTTCGTGGTCCATCTTGTCGGGATAATCGAGGAAAAAAGGGGGGCGACTTTCCGGGGCATTCATGTCGAAGGTACTGCCAACCTGGTTGCCGAGGCGAAGCGGGCCGGAGTAAGGCATTTCTTCTATCAGTCTGCCCTGGGCGCGGACAAAAATTCCTGGTCCGGCTATCTGAAGACAAAGGCGGAGGCTGAGGAGATTGTCATGAATAGCGGGCTGGACTATACGATATTCAGACCGTCTCTCATCATCGGGCCATGGGACGGGTTCACCAAGAAGATACTGGACATGCTGAAGCTATCTCCTGTTGTTCCGATACCGGGCGAAGGCGGGGCGAAGTTCCAGCCGGTCTACATCAAAGACTGGCTCAGGTGCATAGGCGCGACCATCGGAAACCCCCGGGCATACCGCGGGATGTTCGATATCGGCGGACCGGAGCAGCTTACATATAAGGAGTTTGTCCAAATGCTCGCCGAATCGGCCGGCAAGAAGAAGCCTGTCTTCAACGTCCCGATGGGACTGATGAAGATCTCGGCCCTGTTACTCGAAACCGTGCTCTCCTCCCCGCCTGTCACCTCTGAGCAGTTGAGGCTTATAGAGTCCGACAATATCTGCGACCCGGAGGCGGTCGAGAAACAGTTCGGTTTCAGACCGACGCCGCTGCGCGACGCGCTGAAGGAATTTATCAAGCCCTGAA
>JAKAIZ010000241.1 GCA_021814065.1 Nitrospirota bacterium
AAGACTCGAAGACCTTGCGATCGCGGACATCTTTCAGATCCTGAGTGTCGGCAGAAAGACGGGTACCTTTATCGTTGCCGGCACCAAGGGGACTGCGGTCATCGTCTTCAAAAACGGCATGGTCGTCAGGGCCGAAACGGACGATCTTGAAGGCAATCTCGGAAACAACCTTTTGGAAGCAGGCCAGATAAAAGATACTATCCTGAATATGGCCCTGGAGGTAAAAAAAAAGCTGCCCTCGAAGTCTGTTGCTGAAATACTCTTTGACTTCGGCTCGGTCAGCGCCGAGGCGCTTGAAAGGGCGGCCAAGAAGCGTATAGAGAAGGTCATTTGTCGCCTTCTTATGTGGGAGGACGGGGATTTTCAGTTCGAGCTCGACGACCTCGACCTGGAGGGGAAGACAAACCTGCAGGACCTGGGCTGGGAACTGTCGAGGGGGCTGAGCCCTGAGTACCTGCTGATGGAAGGCGCGAGGGTCCAGGATGAATCCACTCAGGCTTCTTTTGTTCCGGCGGAAGAATTTGCCTCCGGAGAAGCGGACGAAAACGGCGGCGGATGGGAGGACGACTGGGAGACTCCTTCGGCCGAGAGAAAAGACATATCCGCCCTAAAGGCCCTTACCCAGGAACTGAGGTTCCCGAATTCAGCCTCAGAGATTACCCTGCTGATCCTTAGGTTTGCAAGCGATATCTTCCACCGGGGGGTCCTTTTCATGGTCGGCAAGAGCGAGATTGTGGGCCTTGGCCAGTTCGGCCTCGAGATCGAGCAGGCGGATGAAAAGGTGAGACAGACTGTTCTCGATATAGAAAAAAGCCCCTTCCTGAAGAGAATAATAGATGAGCAGATGCCCTATAAGGGGCCGCTTGAGAAAGACGAAATAGTCCGAAAACTGATGGATGAACTGGGAGGTGTCTGGCCGACAGAGACGGCGATATTCCCGATCATTGCAGACGGCAGGGTTGTAGCCTTTCTATATTGCGACAACTTCTCTACGGGTGCGGCGATTGCGGAGACCGAAGGCCTCGAAATCTTCATCAGCCACGCGGGCCTTGCCCTTGAGAAGTCCCTGCTTCAGAGGAGACTGCAGGAGATGGAGCAGAAAAGGGGCGGGCAAGAAGGCGGTGTTTGAGATTTTTTTTTCGTGATCTGATACAATCTTACACGGATACGATGAGGCCAAATCAGGAAACGGCGAGGAACGTGTACAAGGGCAAGGTTGAATTTACCATGGCCGGGCATGGTACCTGTTGCCGCCCGAAGAGGAGAGGGGTTTCGTGAAGAACATTCTCATCGTCGAGGACTCCGCCACGACGAGGGCGCTGATCAGGGCTGTTATCGACGAAATCGGAGAGTTTGAGACAATCGAGGCGTCCTCCGGCTTCGAGGCCCTCAAGATGCTGCCGCAGCAGGAATACGACCTCATCATTACCGATATCAACATGCCCGATATCAACGGACTTGAACTCATCAGTTTCGTGAAGAACAACCCGCGGTTTGCCCACCTCCCGATCGTGATCGTCAGCACCGAAAGGAGCGAGGAGGACAAAAAAAGGGGCATGGCACTCGGTGCCACCGCGTACGTTACCAAGCCCTTCAAGTCACTTGAACTCCAGGAAATCATAAAGAAGACCATTGGTGTATGAAATCTTCGAAAAAGGAATTCATCGCGGAGGCTGAAGAACTTATCGAGGAATCGCAGAGACTGATTCTCGAGATACAGGACACCCTCCCGACCGGCTATAATCCCGACACGATCAACGCCTTGTTCAGGTCGATGCACACCCTTAAGGGTGTCTCCGGGCTTTTCGGTCTCCAGGGGATCACCAGCTTGAGCCACTCCCTGGAGACGCTCATGGACGACGTGAGGCTCGGGAAGATCGAGGTCGACGGCAGAGTTGTAAACTTTCTCTTCAAGAACGTAGATATTCTCAAGGATATAGTGGACAAGCTAAGCCAGACGGACGAGGAACCCGACTCGTCCGTTTTTGTAAGGGACATCGAGGTCTTCAGGGATTCCCTGAAAGGCGGAGCAGTGCTTCCCGCAGGTGAGGCCGTGATCGATGAGGCGATCATGAAGGTGCTGTCCGAATACGAGGAACACAGGCTCAAGGCCAACGTGAAGGGCGGAAAAGGGATCTATCTCGCAAAGGCGGTCTTCCCCCTTGAGACCTTCGATACTTCCCTCGCGGAACTTACCGGCCTGATCAAGGCAAAAGGCGAACTTATCTCGACGCTTCCGACGTCTGCGAATATCCCGGACGGCTCGATAGGGTTCAACCTGATGTTCGGAAGCCCGGGGCCGCTCGAAGATATGAAAAAGGGTATACCCTTCGAAGTGGAGACGCTCGTGGGTCCGAAGGGTTCGACCCAGTTACCGCCGCAGTCGCAGCCGGCCTCTGATATGCAGGCCCAGCCCGAAACGCACCTGAAGAGCACGACCACCACCGTAAGGGTAGACATAGAAAAACTCGACAGGATCCTCAATACGATAGGCGAATTGAGCCTCGCCAAGGAGGCGATGAGAAGGATAGGAACGGAGTTGAGTGAGAGCTACGGACATACCTCGCTCGTGTACGACATTCACAAGATAACCCAGACGCTCGAGCGGAGGCTTGCGGAACTCCAGGACCAGGTCCTCGAGATCAGGATGGTCCCCATAGGCCAGATTTTTTCACGGCTCGCCCAGGTCGTGAGGCGTTATTCCAGGGAGATCGGCAAACAAATCGACCTTGTGATGTACGGTGAAGATACCGAACTCGACAAATACCTCGCCGAGGAGATAATCGACCCTCTTATGCACCTGGTGCGCAACTCGCTTGACCACGGTATCGAGTTGCCGGAAGTGAGAAAGATGAAGGGGAAAAAGGAATCCGGGACAGTGGTGCTGAAGGCCTACCAAAAGGGCAACCATGTGGTCATCGAGTTGAGAGACGACGGGGGCGGGATCGATATCGAGAAGGTGAGAAAGAAGGCTATAGAAAAAGGGCTTGTCCAGGAAGACGCGGAACTGAGCGAGGCCGAGACGATCGATTTTATCTTCACCCCTGGGTTCAGCACGAAGGACGTGGTGAGCGAGGTCTCCGGCAGAGGGGTCGGCATGGATGTAGTGAAGGAAAAACTGGCTGCCCTTGGGGGTTATGCGGAGGTCGAGACGAAGAGGGACGTAGGCACCACATTCATGCTGACGCTCCCGATCACGCTGGCGATCATCAAAGCGCTTATCGTACGGGTGGGAGAGGAACGGTTCGCTGTACCGCTGACGTCCATGTCGGAGACTCTCATAGTGGAGCACAAGGACATCCAGACTATCGAGTGGAAAGAGGTCTATTACCTGAGGGGCGAGATGCTGCCGATGGTCAGGGTAAGCAAGTTTTTCGGCTTGCCGAACGAAGAAACGGACCGTTCGTTTGCCGTGGTCGTCGGCTTCGGGGAGAGGAAGGTCGGTCTCCTTGTCGACGAACTCTTCGGGCAGCACGAGATCGTCATCAAATCGCTGAGCGACTACCTCAAGAAGCTGAGGGGATTTGCCGGCGCGGCCGAGATCGGCAAACACGAGGTGATTCTCGTCCTCGATATCGAATCCCTCATCGATGAATCGATCATTAAACAAAAGGGGACGGCCTATGTTTGAGGAGTTCTACGGGTTGACCGTTAAGCCCTTCAGCAAGACGCCCGACCCTAAATTCCTCTTCCTCAGCAAGAGCCACGAGGAGGCGCTCGCTAGGCTGCAGTACGCGGTGGAGGAGAAGGAGATGGTCCTGCTTACCGGCGAGGTGGGATGCGGCAAGACGACGCTCACCAGGGCGCTCATGGACGCGCTCGGCGATCAGTACCGGATCATCACGATCATCAATCCCGTGCTGAGTCCAGCGCAGTTTTTGAGGACAGTCGCGAAACGGATGGATATCAATATCCCCTCGGTATACAAGGCCGACCTTCTGGACGCCATTTACGAAAAGGTCTATCAGGACCATGAATCGGGCA
>JAKAIZ010000056.1 GCA_021814065.1 Nitrospirota bacterium
AAGGCTATCGCCGTGCTCGATGAGACGGGATCGAGAATAAAACTGAAAAGGTTTACTCCCCCATTGGAGTTGAAGGAGCTCGAATACCGGATGAACAGGCTTTCGAAGGAGAAGAACCTGTATGTGAAACTGCATGACCTTGACAAGGCCTCATCGATACGCTCGGAGGAAGAAAAGGTCAAGAAGTTGTTCGAGCAGATGCAAAAGAGCTGGCGTGAGGACCTCAACAAGGAAATACCCGTAATCAGTGAGGAAGACGTCGCCTATACAGTCTCGAAAATGACGGGCATCCCGATAATTAAGATCGAGGAGAGGGAGTCCGAAAAACTTTTGCGGATGGAAGATGAACTCCACAGGAGGGTGATTTCGCAGGACGAAGCGGTCAAAGCGGTTTCGAAGGCTTTGCGGAGGTCGAGGGCGGGTTTAAAGAGCAACAAGAAGCCGATTGGCTCCTTCTTTTTCCTCGGCCCCACGGGCGTCGGCAAGACGGAGCTTGCGAAGGCACTTGCAAGCTTTCTCTTTAATGATGAGAGTTCCTTGATCAAGATCGACATGTCCGAGTATATGGAAAGGTTTAACGTGTCGAAGCTCACCGGAGCACCTCCCGGCTATGTGGGATATGAAGAGGGGGGGCAGTTGACTGAAAAGGTAAGGAAAAAACCTTATTCGGTAATCCTGTTCGACGAAATAGAAAAAGCCCATCCGGATGTCTTCAACATCCTGCTACAGGTGCTCGATGAAGGGGTGCTGACCGACAGCTTCGGCAGAAGGGTCGATTTCAGAAATACGGTCATTATCATGACGTCGAACGTGGGGGCGAGAATAATAGAAAAGTCCACGCCTCTCGGATTCCAGCGCAATGAATCGATCGAGGTGTACGAAAATATCAAGGAAAATGTATTGAGCGAACTGAGGAAGACGTTCAATCCCGAATTCCTGAACCGTATCGACGAAGTCGTGGTTTTCCACCCGCTCGATAAGGGGCATCTTATCTCGATCATCGACCTCCTGATTGAGGAGACGAACATGCAGCTGATCGAGCAGGAGTTGGTCATAGAGGTGTCCCAGGAAGTCAAGGAATGGATACTGGATCAGTACTATAAGCCCGCTTACGGCGCAAGGCCGATGCGACGGGCCGTTCAGAAGATGATCGAAGACCCCCTCTCCGAAGAAATCCTTAAAGGGAGATTCAAAGGAGCGAACAAGATAAAGGTGCTGCTGGAGGCCGGCGTGCCCGTCTTCGTATCCGGAGACGAGGCATCGGTCCTTACCGGGGTGAATTAGCGCGCCGCGTGAAAAACAAGAGCTTAGTCCTGGCCGTCCTCCTGCTCTGTGGGGCGGCCGTATTTTTTTTCGTCACCAGACGGGACACGGTGGTAAAGAAGGAGGACCGTGCCCCCTCCTTTGAAGTCAAAGATGCAGTTACGGGACAGATAGTGTCCTCTGCCGACTTGAACGACAAGGTGATTTTCGTCAATTTCTGGGCTTCCTGGTGCCAGCCGTGTAAAGAAGAGATGCCTTCCATACAAGCCCTCTACCGCGAAATGGCTGCCCATAAGGATTTCGTCATGGTTACAATCCTCTATAAGGACAGCCCCGCTGACGCCTTCGCGTATATGAAATCGATGGGGTATAATTTCCCTGTATTTGTCGACCCTGACGGAAATGTCGGGAGGGACTTCGGAGTGACCGGCGTTCCTGAAACTTATATAATCGACAAAAAGGGGGTGCTGGCAAAGCGCGTGATAGGGGGGTTGGATTGGAATGCCCCAGACGAAAAAAATATGATCAAGACCCTGCTTTAAGAGTCCCTCTCATGCTCCGGAGACGCAGTGAAGAAGCGGTGATTTTTGTCGGCTCGCTTTTTTCTTCTCCCGAGGTGTTTGCCGCTGTTGTTCCCGTTCTTCGAAGAAGGTTCGGGGACCCGCTCTATGAGGGCCCTTCCCTGCCCTGGAACTATAGTTCCTACTACGACGAAGAGTTGGGGACACCTCTTTTCCGTAATTTTATGTTTTTTGATGCCGTCGTCGACCCGCTCTGCCTTGCGGACGCAAAACGCGCGACAACCGAAGTAGAAGATGAATTCTCGACGGAGGGGAAGAGGCGAGTCAATCTTGACCCCGGGTACCTCACCCTTGCAAAGGTGGTGCTCGCTTCCGGAAAGAACTATTCCCACAGGATCTGTCTGGCCAAAGGGGTATTTTGCGAGCTGGAACTCTTCTATGAAAAAGGAAAGTTCAACCCCCTTCCCTACACGTATTTCGACTATCGGGACAAGGCATTTCTGAGGATATTCACTGATGCAAGAAAGCTTCTCAAAAATAAACTGGGCCGCCCACAGGCGACTCTCAAGACGCGTTCCTGAAACTATAGACCTGCTGGGGGATGCGTAAGTCCCGTTTCCTCGATGTCCGCACCTTTTACCAGCACCCTTCGACCCGCGACGTTCAGTCTTCCCTCCGAAAAAAGCCTGATCGCTTCCGGATAGATCTTATGCTCAAATCCAAGTATCCGTGCGGACAGGGAATCTTCGGTATCATCATCCCTCACCGGGACGGCTGCCTGAATAATCACCGGTCCGGTGTCCATTCCCTCATCAACGAAATGCACCGTACATCCAGATATCTTCACCCCATAGTCAAGGGCCTGTCTCTGCCCGTGAAGACCGGGAAAGGAAGGCAACAGAGCAGGGTGAATGTTCATGATCCTGTGCCGAAACGCATCGATCAGCGGCTTCCCCACGATCCGCATAAAACCGGCAAGGACCACAAGATCTACCCCGCGGCGTTTCAGTTCAGCAGCGATTCTCTCGAAGTACTCCTCCCTCGAAGCAAACTCTTTAGGCCGCATCACCAGATGCTCAATGCCGTGGTTCTTCGCGCGGTCGATCGCGAATGCTGCCGGATTGTCGGTGACGAGCACCCTCAGGCTGACTTGGAGGTAGCCCCTTTCGACTGCGTCAATGATTGACTGAAAATTAGAACCGCGGCCGGATGCAAGAACGCCGATTTCGAGATGACCCATAGCCCCCTCCCCCGTATTTCGGCTTATAGCCTGATTTCGATGAACGCCTTTTCCCTGAGCTCTTTTATCCAGGCCTTATAGCGATCTGCGAAGATATTGTTTACCACCGCAGTCCTTGCCTCTTCCCTGATTTCATTTGGGTTCTTCGGCGCCACGACTTCGTCGAGCTTAATGATATGAAGCCCCCGCTCAGTCCAGAAAGGCGCGCTGATTTCACCGGGCTTCATCGTGTCCACCGCGGCGACAAACTCCTTCATCATCTGGCTCTTCTTGACCAGACCAAGGCTTCCTCCCGTTGAGGCAGTAGCGTCCTCCGAATACTGTTTGGCCAGCTCGGTAAAAGGTTGCCCTTCCTTCAGCTTCTGCAACACCGTCGCGGCCCTTTCTTCGACCGCTGCTTTCTCCCCGCCGCCCTTCGGCTTTTTGAAAAAAATCTGACTTATCCGGTATGCCTCGCCAGTGTCATTCATTGCCTTGTTCTCATCGAGATATTTCTGGATGTCTCCCTCGGAAACAACGATCTTGCTGCGTATTTCCTGGTTTACGACCTTACTGATCACTATCTGTTCCCTCAGCCGCCGTTTGTACTCGTCCAGCGTGAAACCTTCCTTTTTCAGCGAGTCGAGAAAGGCCGACTCGCTCATGCCGTATTTCTTCTTGATATTCTCGATGCCTTCTTTGAGTTCATCGTCGGAGACTCCTATGCCGAGAGTTTTTGCCTCCTGTAACTGCAATTTGACATTGATCAGCGTCTCGAGATACGCCGCCTCGTTCTCCTTGAATATCTTTCTTCTTTCGTCATCCTTCATCTCCCGTAACTGGGGAGAGGCGTCCGATTCCATAGACTTGTATAATTCGCTCCACGTGACCACCTCCTGATTGACAACGGCGACAACCCTGTCGAGCAGGATGCTCGCCTGGGAAGAGGCGGTCAGAAAGGAGATAAAAAAGACGACTGCAAGCAACCTCATTTTGCGCATTTCGTTTCCTCCGATGAATTGCTCTTACGCTGAAGATTGTGTCAATATATTAACAGAGATCAGCAATGTGGGAATATCTCAATATTTCTATTAAAATTATTAATGCCGATAATCCTCTGTTTTCCTTGACACTGTTTCTTTCCATATGATAACTTTCAAATCCGTATTCTTATATTAATTGATCGCCATGGAAAAAATCTTAGATAAGATATACAAGAACCACAAGGACAACGAAGGCAATATAATCTCCTTGTTGCAGGACATTCAGGGTGAACTCGGGTATATCCCCGAGGATGCGGTTGTCTGGTTCTCGAAAAAACTCGATATTCCAGCCAGCCGGTTTTTCGGAATCGCTACATTTTATGCCCAGTTTCATCTCCAGCCGAGGGGGAAGAACGTGGTAACGACCTGCTGCGGCACCGCCTGTCACGTCAAGGGGTCAGAGAAACTGCTGAACGGGCTTGTGAGAGAACTGGGACTCCCCGAGGGAGAAAACACCACTGAGGACAGAAGATTCACCGTGGAGAAGGTCAACTGCGTCGGCGCCTGCAGTATCGCGCCCGTGGTCATCGTCAACAATAAAGTTCATGGGAAAATGACTGCAGACAAATTGATGAAAGAGATAAAGCACCTCAAGGAAAAAGAAAGTGAAGACTGATCTTGTCGTAAGGGTGTGCATGGGGACGGGCGGCATTGCCGCAGGCGGCGCCGAAGTCATGGACGCGTTCAAGAAACACCTGAGGTCCAAAGGCGTAACGGCCAGGATTGAGAAGAACTGCACCATGCATAAGGTGGGTTGCAGGGGGTTGTGCGCGAGGGATGTCCTCGTTGACATCGTAGTAAATGACAGTAAAACTACTTACCAGTTTATCAAGCCGGCCATGGTCGAAAGGATTATCGACGAACATGTAATTAATGGCAAACCGGTTGAGGAATGGACAGTCCCTGAGGATTATCATCTTTTCCACAACAAACAGGTAAAGGTCGTGCTGTCCGATTGTGGCTCTGTTGACCCTGAAGACATAGAATCGTATCTTAATGTCAAAGGCTATGATGCCCTGAAGCAGGTCGTCACTACCATGTCCCCTGCGGAAACGATCGGCGTGATCAGGCAATCCGGTTTGCGGGGCCGTGGCGGGGCCGGGTTCCCAACCGGCACAAAGTGGGAGATCTGCAGCAAAGAGACATCGGAGCACAAATATATCATCTGTAACGCCGACGAAGGCGATCCCGGTGCGTTTATGGACCGCTCTGTCATAGAGGGCAACCCCCATGCGGTCATCGAGGGGATGATCATCGGCGCCTATTCTATCGGCGCTGACGCGGGCTACGTATATATACGGGCCGAATATCCGCTTGCAGTGGAACGGCTCAAGAATGCACTAAAAGAGGCCAGGAAGCACAAGTTCCTTGGGAAAGGCATCTTAGGGACTAATTTCAATTTCGACATAAAGATAAAACTTGGCGCCGGCGCTTTTGTCTGCGGCGAGGAGACCGCTCTCATCGCTTCTATAGAAGGACAGAGAGGTATGCCGCGTGCAAAGCCGCCCTTCCCCGTCTATAAAGGTCTCTGGGGTAAGCCCACGGTTATCAACAATGTGGAGACGCTGGCCAATGTCCCGTACATCATAAGAAAGGGCGCTGAGTGGTACTCTTCCTTCGGTACGGAGAAGAGCAAAGGGACGAAGGTGTTTGCCCTTACCGGCAAGATTAGGAATTCGGGGCTTATCGAAGTTCCTATGGGGATCCCCCTGAGGGAGATTATATACGACATCGGCGGCGGCATCGAAAACGACAAGGCGTTTAAAGCGGTCCAGACCGGCGGCCCTTCGGGAGGTTGTATACCCTCGCATCTTCTTGATATCAAGGTCGACTTTGAATCCCTGGCGAGTGTCGGCTCGATCGTAGGTTCCGGCGGCATGGTCGTGCTCGATGAAGGCGACTGCATGGTCAATATAGCGAAGTTCTTCCTCCAGTTCACCCAGTCGGAATCCTGCGGCAAGTGCGTACCCTGCAGGATCGGGACGAAGCGCCTCCTGGAGATATTGGAGAGGATCACCTCCGGCAAAGGCAGAGAAGGCGATATCGAGCTTCTTGAGGACCTTGCGCGCGACATAAAGGCCACGTCGCTTTGCGGCCTTGGGCAGACCGCTCCGAATCCGATATTGAGTACGATACGGTATTTCCGGGATGAATATGAGGCCCATATCACAAAGAAGAAATGTCCGGCGGGTGTTTGCAGGGACCTTCTTTCATACGTCATACTCGCCGAGATTTGTAAGGGCTGCGGGGCTTGCAAGAAAGTTTGTCCCGCCGGCGCCATAAGCGGGGAAAAGAAGCAGCCTCATACAATCGACGCCGATATCTGTGTGAGATGCGGGGCATGTTTCGAGGCGTGCAAATTTAGAGCGATAGGCAAGGGATAAGAATTATGATAGACCTGAGCATAAATGGTTTGCCGGTTTCGGTCCCTGAGGGGACGACTATTCTGGATGCGGCGAGGTTCGCCGATATTCCCATCCCCACCCTCTGCCATCACCCTAAACTCACGCCCTACGGCGGCTGCAGGCTCTGCATCGTTGACGTGAAGGGAATCAACAGACCCGTGACATCCTGTACCACGCCGGTTGCAGCAGGGATGGAGGTAACGACGACGTCCCCCACTATCGAGAAACTGCGCAAGACGATCCTTGAACTGATACTGTCGGACCATCCCAATGACTGTATGGTCTGTGAGAAAGCTGGTGACTGCACGCTTCAGGAACTTGCGTATTTCTACGGCATAAGGGAGAACCGATTGGACGGTGAACGAAGGGTCTATGCCAAGAAAGATGATAATCCATTCATCGAAAGAAACATGGAAAAATGTATTCTCTGCGGGAAATGTGTGCGCATTTGCGACGAGGTGCAGGGTGTTGGTGCGATAGACATCGCCTACAGGGGCTTCAATGCAAAAGTTTGCCCCCCTTTCGAAAAAAACCTTGATTGCGAATTCTGCGGTCAGTGCGTTTCGGTCTGCCCCACAGGTGCCCTGACCGGAAAGGCGTGGGGACAGAGGGGCCGGCAGAAGGATATTAAGGAGATCGAAACGATCTGCCCTTACTGCGGCTGCGGGTGCAGCATTACGCTCCATGTGAGAAGGAATGAGGTCATCCGCGTCTCTTCCAGAGAAGACACTCTTAATGAAGGATGGCTATGCCCCAAAGGACGTTTCGGATACAGCTTCATCAACAATGCCGCGAGGCTGAAAACGCCCTTAATCAGGGAAGAAGGCCAGTTGAAGGAGGCTACCTGGGATGAAGCTCTTGACTTCATTGCGGACAGGCTCGGGAAAGTAAAAGCAAAGTATGGCGCGGATTCTATCGCCGGGCTCTCGTCAGCGAGGTGCACGAATGAGGAGAACTACCTCTTTCAAAAGTTCATGAGGGCCGCGGTGGGAACGAACAACGTTGATCACTGCGCCCGTCTCTGACACAGCGCCACTGTGGCCGGTCTGGCCACTGTATTCGGATCAGGGGCGATGACCAATTCGATCCCGGAGATCGAGAATAACGACGTCATCTTCGTCATAGGCTCGAACACCACCGAGACCCATCCGATCATCGGCCTGAGGATGAAAAAGGCGGTAAGAAAGGGTGCAAAGATCATCGTTGCCGACCCAAGGAAAATAAATCTCGTCCGCTTTTCTACGGTCTGGATGCAGCACAGACCCGGAACCGATGTGGCCCTCCTCAACGGGATGATGCATGTAGTGCTGCAGGAGCAACTGGTGGACAAAGGCTTTGTAAAGGAATGGACCGAGGGCTTCGATACCTTCAGGAAAAGTCTCGCTGACTACTCTCCGGAAAAGGTCGAGAAGATCACGGGGGTACCCAAAAAGGATATTGTGAGTGCGGCCCTGTTATACGGAAAGGCAAAAAGACCGGCGATCTATTACACCATGGGCATTACGCAGCATGCGCACGGCACGCAGAACGTCTTCGCAATAGCAAACCTCGCCCTTATGACCGGCAACCTCGGAAGAGAAAGTACCGGAGTGAACCCCCTCAGGGGACAGAACAATGTCCAGGGCGCCACCGACATGGGTTGCATCCCGAACCAGTATCCCGGTTATCAGAGGGTAGACCTGCCAAGCATACGGGCCAAGTTCGAGACCGCCTGGGACGCAAAACTTTCTGACAAACCAGGTCTTACGGCGACGGAGATGATGAATGCCGCCATGGAAGATAAGGTAAAGGCGCTTTATATCATGGGAGAAAACCCGGTGATGAGCGATCCTGATACGCACCACACCGTGAAGGCCTTGAAGAACCTTGACTTCCTCGTGGTTCAGGATATTTTTATGACAGAAACAGCGCAACTTGCCGATGTGGTCCTTCCTTCTGCTTGTTTCGCAGAAAAAGACGGCACCTTTACCAACACCGAGAGAAGGGTCCAGAGGGTAAAAAAGGCGCTGAACCCTCCCGGAAAGGCAAGAGAGGATTCCGCGATAATCCTTGAGCTGTCGAGACGCATGGGATACGACATGAAATATAATCTCATCGAAGAAGTGTTGCGTGAGATAGGGGGACTCTGGCCGGCGGTAGCGGGAATCACTTACGGCAGAATCGAAAAATGGGGGCTCCAGTGGCCCTGCCCGACGCTCGACCATCCCGGGACGCCGTATCTCTTTAAGGGAGGCTTTCCAAGAGGTAAGGCCTCGTTCACTCCGGTGAGCTATGAGCCGTCGAAGGAGCTTCCCGACAAAGAATATCCGTTTATACTCACCACGGGGAGGCAGCTTTTTCAGTATCATACGGGCTCCATGACCAGGAAAGTGAAAGAATTGAATATTGTGGCGCCCGAAGCCTATGTAGAAATAAATCCGGCCGATGCCGAAAGGCTCAAGATAGCCGATGGTGATACAGTGAGGGTCACTTCCAGGAGAGGGAGCATCGACCTCAAGGCCCTAGTGTCCGAAAGACCCTCTGAGGGATTAGTATTTATTCCCTTCCATTACAGGGAGGCCGCCGCTAATATACTAACCAACCCCCAGCTCGATCCGGTCTGTAAGATACCTGAACTCAAGGTCTGCGCCGTGAAAATTGAGACCGGGCACGGCGGGCAGTAATCCGGACTTTTTTTTGGGCGCTGACATTTTTTTATTTTTTTCCTTTTTCTTTCAAAACAGGTAAAATACCTGATTATCTGAGCCTGGGGGGAAAAAAGCTCAGGCCTAAGGAGAATAGGCATGAACAAGTTATTGAAACAGCAGGTTCTTCTCGAGGATCTCAACACCCAGGAGCTGACCAGGATGTCCAAGGCGATCCGGAAGCTCCATGTGAAAAAAGGTGAAGCCATTTTCAAGGAAAAGGAAGACACAAAAGGGCTTTACCTTATCCATTCGGGCAAAGTCGAGATTTCTAAGGTAACGACAGACGGCTGGAAACAGACCCTCGCTGCTTTCACGAAAGGGCATTTTTTCGGCGAACTCTCGATCCTGGAAAAAAGAAAACACGAGGCCTCGGCGTTTGCCGTGGAAGACACGGAGATACTTCTCCTGGGCAAGGAAGATTTTGAGAAAATGGAAAAGGATGATCCCGCACTCGCGTTCAAAATCATGAAGAAGATCGCCCTGGTGATGTGTAAGAACCTCAGGCGGATGAACGACAAGTTCTTGAATGCACTCATAAGTTATTAAGTGATGCGGCCGGGACTTGCACGGAATATTTCGTTTGCAAGTGACCTAATTGCCCTATTGACCGACTACAACCCGCTGTTACGTTAAATGGAATATAATGCACGAAAAAGGAGGACGTACTATGCCGTATGATGCAACGAAATTAGCTGACTGGCAGATTTCCGAAGAAGCCGAGAAGAAGATGCCCACTCCGGAACAGTGGCGCGAGCGTTTGGGATTGCAGAAGGACGAAATGCTTCCGATGGGCCGCCTCGCCAAGATAGACTTCCTCAAAGTCATCGACCGCCTTAAAGGCAGGCCTGACGGCAAGTATATCGAGGTGACCGCTATCACCCCTACCCCCCTTGGCGAAGGCAAAAGCACCACCTCCTGCGGACTGATGGAGGGCTTGGGTAAACGCGGCGTAAACGTAGGCGGAGCACTGCGCCAGCCGTCCGGAGGACCCACAATGAACGTAAAGGGCACCGCGGCAGGCGGCGGCAACTCCCTTCTGATTCCGATGACCGAGTTTTCCCTCGGACTCACCGGCGACATCAACGACATCATGAACGCGCACAACCTTGCGATGGTCGCCCTCACCGCGAGGATGCAGCACGAGCGCAATTATAACGACGAGCAGCTGGAGCGCCTTACCAAGATGAGGCGTCTTAATATAGACCCCACCCGTGTGGAGATGGGTTGGATCATGGACTTCTGCGCACAGAGTCTCCGTAATATCATTATCGGAATCGGCGGACGGCAGGACGGCTTCATGATGCAATCGAAGTTCGGTATCGCAGTGGGCTCAGAGTGTATGGCCATTCTTTCCGTAGCGAACGATCTTGCAGACCTCAAGCGGCGCCTGAACAACATCACCGTCGCCTTTGACAAGAGCGGCCAACCCGTGACAACGGGCGATCTCGAAGTCGGCAACGCCATGACAGCCTTCATGCGAAACACGATTAACCCCACTCTGATGTGCACGGCCGAATATAACCCCTGCTTTGTGCACGCGGGGCCGTTTGCCAACATAGCAGTGGGTCAGTCCTCTATCATCGCCGACCGCGTCGGACTGAAACTGTTCGACTACCACGTGACTGAGAGCGGATTCGCCGCGGACATCGGCTTTGAAAAATTCTGGAATGTCAAGTGCCGTTTCAGCGGCCTAAAACCTCATGTGTCGGTACTGACCACCACTGTCCGTGCACTGAAGATGCACGGCGGAGGCCCCAAAGTTGTGGCGGGCAAGGCATTGCCTGAAGAATACACGAAGGAGAACATCGCCCTCGTGGAAAAAGGCTGCGCAAACATGGTCCACATGATCAACGTTATCCGCAAATCTGGCATAAACCCGGTGGTCTGCATCAACCGGTTTTACACCGATACCGATGCCGAAGTAGCGGTCGTCAAAAAGGCGGCAGAGGCTGCAGGTGCCCGCTGCGCCGAATCGCAGCACTGGCTCAAGGGCGGTGAAGGGGCGCTCGAACTGGCAGATGCGGTCATCGATGCATGCAACAGCAAGAACGACTTTAAATTCCTCTATCCGCTGGAAATGAAACTGCGCGACCGCGTTGCTCTCATTGCCAAGGAAGTATACGGAGCCAACGGTGTCTCCTGGCTGCCGGAGGCCGAAGCAAAGGCCAAGATGCTCGAAGACGATCCGAAATACGCGGACTATGCCACCATGATGGTCAAGACGCACCTGAGCCTCACTCACGACCCTGTCCTTAAGGGGGTGCCTAAGGGTTGGACTCTTCCCATCAGGGACGTCCTGATTTATTCCGGCGCCAAGTTCCTTTGCCCCTGCGCCGGCACTATCAGCCTCATGCCGGGAACGAGTTCGAATCCTGCATTCAGAAGGATCGACGTCGACGTCAATACCGGAAAGGTGAGCGGACTGTTCTAATATCGCCCTTAAGGATGTCCGGGCGGGGCATGCACTCCCCGCCCGGTCTCATTCTCCGACCAGTAATTCCCCGTATCATTCCGCGCTTCCGGAGTGTTTCAGCCCTCCGCCCAAAGATTAATATGAATAAGTTAAAATAACAAATGGCAAAAATTCTGGAAAAGAGGCTGGTTCGGTTTCCCGATATCTATTATTACAGGCTTGATGCGCCTCTGATCGCGAGGAAGGCCAAACCTGGCCAGTTCGTGATTATCCGCCTCAACAAGGAAGGTGAAAGGATACCGCTTTCTCTTGCCGACATAAATCCACAAGAAGGAACGATCAGTCTAATGGTGATGTCTGTCGGGAAGACGACGTCGGAAATGTCCACGATCACTGAGGGCGAGGATATCCTGGACGTGTGCGGGCCGCTTGGTCAGCCGACCCACATCGAAAAAGTCGGCAAGGCAATCCTCGTGGGAGGAGGATTCGGCGTTGCCCCTCTTTTCCCCATTGCAAAGGCTTTCAAGGCCAAGGGAAATGAAGTGACTGCCGTACTGGGGGCGAGGAATAAGGACCTCCTGATATATGAAAAAGAGATGCGGTCAGTATGTGACGAAGTCCTGATTACGACCGATGACGGAAGCAAAGGCGTAAAGGGTGTGGTCACAGACGCCCTGAAACAGAAGTTGGAGCAGCATGCAGCCGATATCATCGTGGCGATAGGCCCGCCCGTAATGATGAAATTTGTGAGCAGAACGAGCGAGCCTTTCGGGGTCAAGACGATCGTCAGCCTGAACCCCATCATGATCGACGGCACGGGCATGTGCGGGGGTTGCAGGGTTCAGGTGGCAGGGAAGACGCGGTTCGCCTGCACCGACGGTCCTGATTTCGACGGTCACGAAGTGGACTGGGAAGTGCTGATGAACCGACAGAAGGCGTATGTGACCGATGAAAAAAAATCGTTCGAGGAATGGAAAAAACGGCATGAAGATGCGATATGCCAATGAATAATCTCATGCCGAGTATATGCACCGGTGATCATGGACAAGGTAAAAAGTAAAGCGAAGATAATTCCCCGGAAAATAGCCGCACCGGAACAGGACCCTCTGCGGCGACGCATGAATTTCGAAGAGGTAGCGCTAGGGTATACCCCCGAACTGGCAATGAAGGAGGCCGGACGCTGTCTCCAGTGCAAGGATCCCTCGTGTGTCAAGGGATGTCCCGTCAACGTCCCGATTCCGCAGTTCATCAGGGAGGTGAGAGAAGGAAACTTCCAGAAGGCCATCGAGATCATTAAGGAGAAGAACCTTCTGCCGGCGGTGTGCGGACGGGTCTGTCCGCAGGAGGAACAGTGCGAAAAACTTTGCCTCCTCGGCAAAAAAAACGAACCGGTGAGTATAGGTCGCCTCGAGCGTTTTGCTGCCGATTTCGAACACAGAACCTGCCGGGTATGCCTGCCGGCTGTGGCCGTCCGCACGGACAGTAAAGTGGCGGTGATAGGGAGCGGCCCTTCGGGCCTCACCTGCGCATATGACCTTGCCAGATGGGGGCATAGCGTGACAATATTCGAGGCCCTTCATGAAGCCGGCGGAGTGCTTCTCTACGGCATCCCGGAGTTCCGCCTGCCCAAGAATATTGTGGCTGCGGAGATCGAACTCCTGAAGAAGATGGGCATAGAGTTTGTGACTAACGCCGTGATAGGAAAACTCATTACCGTCGATGAATTGCTGGAGAGACATGATGCCTGTTTTATCGGCACCGGAGCGGGGCTTCCCAATTTTATGAACATCGAGGGAGAAAATCTCAACGGGGTCTATTCCGCCAATGAATTCCTGACCCGCGCCAATTTGATGAAAGCCTATACGTTCCCTGAATACGACACCCCGATCATCAAAGGCCGCCGCGTTGCCGTGGTGGGGGGCGGGAATGTGGCGATGGATGCAGTGAGGACTGCACTCAGACTTGGCGCCGAAGAGGCGTCCGTCATCTACCGTCGGTCCGAAGCAGAAATGCCGGCGAGGAAGGAAGAAGTACACCACGCAAGAGAGGAAGGGGTCCGTTTCGAAATGCTTACCAGCCCGATCAGGATCATCGGACAGGATGGATGGGTAAAGGCAGCAGAGTGCGTCCGCATGGAGCTGGGCAGCTCTGACGAATCGGGGCGGAGACGTCCGGTGCCTATAAAGGGATCGGAGTTTCAGATCCCCGTGGACGTGATGATCATTGCGGTAGGCACCACGGCCAATCCTCTGATACCGCAGAGTACGAAGGATCTCGCGCTGTCCGGTAAAGGGTACATTGTCGCTGATTCGGAAACGGGGCGCACCAACAAAAAAGGCGTGTTTGCCGGCGGGGACATTGTGACAGGCGCGGCGACTGTGATATCGGCAATGGGCGCCGGCAGAAAAGCAGCCAAAGCCATCCATAAATATCTCACCGGGGAAGACGCTGCTGCCGAGCCCGTGTAATAGCGTTTTTCTCCGCCTGCAGGACCACTGACAATCCATTTTCAAAGAAGACCGGCGAGGCAGCAAAAATTCTGTCGTCACAGGACATTCAATTTTTCGATGGCCCGTGTTAGAATTGAAAATGATGAAGGTGGGCTATTTCTATGACGATATTTTTTTGCATCATGACGCGCCGCCCGGCCACCCCGAATGCAAAGACAGACTGATTGCCATAAACAATGCAGTCATGAAACAAGGATTATGGGATCGACTCATTCACGTGAAGCCCGGGAAGGCGTCGAAGGACGATATCCTTGCGGTCCACACGGCCCCGTATTACGAAAAAGCCCTCGGGTTCGTCGGCTACCTCGATGCGGATACCTACCTTTCGGCCGGCTCCGCCGAGGCGGCCCTCTATGCCGCGGGCGCAGCTGTAGGTGCAGTAGACATGTGCAGAAACGGAGCCCTTGACAGGGCATTCTGCGCAGTGCGGCCGCCGGGCCATCATGCAGAGGCGAACCGCGCCATGGGATTTTGTATATTTAATAACGTCGCGGTCGGTGCCCGCCATGCACAGAAAGTCGGTTATAAGAAGGTCTTTGTGGTCGATTTTGATGTCCATCACGGAAACGGGACTCAACACATATTCGAAGAGGATCAAACGGTATTTTATTTCAGCACCCATCAGTATCCCCATTATCCGGGGACAGGCGGCGACACCGAAAGGGGAAGCGGAAGCGGCACCGGGTTCACTTACAACGTCCCCATGCATTACGGAGCAGGGGACAAGGATTATTTTACTGCCTTTAATGATTTTTTGCCCGGTCTGGTAGATAGTTTCAGACCGGACATCGTACTCGTGTCAGCGGGCTATGACCTCCATGGCGGGGACCCGCTCGCGGGCCTCAGGGTGACGAACGAGGGAATCAGGAGCATCGTCAGGGCGATTCTCCACTGCAGGAAGGGCATCCCCTACGTCTTCTGTCTCGAGGGCGGATACAATCTTGTTGCGCTCGGCGACTCTGTGGCGATTACGATAGAAGAACTCCTTCAGGCCTGATTTATTATATCCTTTGTTCCATCGTCAGCACTTATAAGTGTATAGCTCCACTTCTTTTTTCACCTTTCTGTAGCTATAGGGAAAGAGGATGAAGACGAATTGGGTCGACAGGAACTCCAGGAGCCCCACTTTTTTGCCGATCGTGTCTTTAAGACGGATGAGCGAATGGCGACTGATCGAAGTAGTGCCCAGCCAGAGAAAACCCGAAAAAAGGTTCATGACGAGGAGAGTATAGTTTACTGCCGGAGTTCGCAATACTGCGGCAAGCAGAAAAAGGAAGGCTGTGAATGACGCCATGGCCGCAGCGCCCCAGAAACGATATACGGCCAACAGGCCGCCGGCCTCAAGAATGCCCTGTTGTAGCGCTTTTTTCATGCTGGTCGATTCGGAAAACCTCGCCGCAAAGGCACTGAAACAGTCCGTCCCCCATCGCCCGAAAAGGAGAATCAGACTCGCCTAACTTATACCCCTCATCGTCCCTCTTGCAACGGGGACAGACGACGATATCATCCGGGAAACAGCCAGTACACATGTCCAGGCTATCTCTTCGCGGTCTTCTTTGCAGGCGTTGTTAGCGGTTTTTTCTTCGCCGCGTCGGCTTTTTTTGTGGAAGCCGACACTCTGGAAACCTCGGCCCCGCAGCAGTAAATCGGCATAAGATGTGACTCGTGCCCCTCGTTTACCGTGATTTCGCAGCCGCACTGATTGCACTCATAAGTAATGACTTTTGCCATCAGATTGTTCCTCCGCTTGCAACAATCGAGTTTTTTTATTATATCCGCTCTTTGTAATATACGCAATCCTGAAACGGCTGACAGACCGCCGTTTCAGTTTTTTCCCACCCGGCATTCTCCTCAGGTAAAATAAAGCATGATCAAAATCGGTGACAGAGAATTGCCGCGGCTGATACTGGCCCCTCTGGCGGGCATCAGCGACCTTCCCTTCAGGATGCTGAACCGCTCGTTCGGGTGTCGTTTTGCCTTCGCTGAAATGATCAGCGCGCGGTCCCTCGTATATCAAAGCCGACAGACGCTCAAAATGCTTTCTACGGGGCCTGACGACCGGCCTTTGGGCTTACAGTTTCTCGCTGAAGACAGGGATGTCATTCGACGTGCGCTGTCGGTGCTGAAAGACAATCAGTTTGATATCGTGAACCTCAACGCCGCCTGCCCCGTCGAGAAGGTGACGCGGAAGGGCGAAGGTGCGGGTATGCTCAGGGAGCCACGAAAATTGAGGGATCTCCTGCAAGTCATGGTAAAAAGCTCAGGGATACCGGTAACCGTAAAAATTCGTTCGGGATGGGAGGGGACGTCGGTCAACGCAAGGGAAATAGCGCTCTATGCCCGCGATGCCGGAATTGTAGGCCTGTTTATCCATGGGCGCACGAGGGAGCAGCGATATGCCGGGACCGTTGACTACCGTATCATCAGGGAAGTCAAGGAGGCGCTTGATGTGCCGGTCATCGCCAGCGGCGACGCACTCTCCCCTCAGCTGATAAGGAAGATGTTCGAGGAAACGGGCTGTGACGGGGTCCTCATCGCGAGGGGGGGATTCGGGAACCCCTGGATCTTCAGAGAGACGGAAGAATTTCTGAGTACCGGGAAAATCCCGGACAGGCCGACCATAGGAGAGATCACAAAGACCATGATCGTCCATCTCGGCATGTGCTGCGATTATTACGGGGAGACTAAGGGGACGACGCTCTTCAGAAAATTCTTCGCCTGGTATACCAGAAGCCTCCGCGGAGCAAAACCTCTGAGGGAAAAAGCCTTTCATGCTTCGACGAAGGAACAGATGGCGTGTATTATCAGCGAACTGCTGGCATTGCACGAAAGTCCTGCCCTGCCGCCTTTGCGGTTTTAGTCCGCCGGAACCGGGAACGACGTGACAAACTCGCTGCCGGCACCGACCGCGCTTTTTACGTCGATCCTTCCCTCGTGGGCCTGTATGACCCACTGGGCTATCGAAAGCCCGAGCCCGGTTCCACCCAATTTTCTGGACCGTTCCTTACTCACGCGATAAAATCGTTCGAATATCTGCGAGACTTCACTTTCCGGGATGCCGATGCCGGTATCGAGAACCGCAACCACGATCCTGCCGTTTTCGCTCTTCACCGTCACGTCTACAGTGCCGCCCGAAGGCGTATATTTCAATGCATTATCGATAATGTTCGAGAATGCCTGTTCCAGAAGGTCGATATCGCCGTTCATTTCAATCCCCTCTCCGTAAGACTCGGCTATCGTTATTCCGGCAGAAGTGGCCTTGTAGCGCATCCGCTCGACAATGGTCTCCAGCAGATGCGACACATCAAACCACTGTTTTTTTAGTTCGATGATATTGTTGTCGGCCTTTGAGAAGAAGAGGAGGTTGTCAGTGATCTTGGAGAGGCGTACAATATCGGAGAGATTTGTCTTCAGCAGGTCTTCGTATTCTTCCGGCGTCCTCGTCTTCCTCAGCGCTACCTCAATACTGCCGCGCAGGGATGTGAGGGGTGACCGCACCTCATGAGAGACCGCCGCAGTAAATCGTTTTTGTGCTTCGACCGACTCCTGAATCCCGTCAAGCATCCCATTGAACATACGCACGAGGTCCTCGATTTCCTTCCCCTTCGCTTCCATCTCTATTCGCTTGCCCAGTCGTCCGTCTCTCACCTGGCCGGCAAGTTCCCGGATCTTTACGACAGGTGCAAGCGCTTTGCCGGAGAGAAACCAGCTAGCTCCCGATGATATCACGATGATAAGCGGCAGGAAGAGGAAAAAAAGGCCCCGCAGACTTTTCATGCTCTCATCTATCTCCCTCAGAGAAAGAGCGATGCGGAGTATCTTCTCACCGCTGATAGGGAAATAGAGGACCCGGTAATTCACCCCCCGAAAGTTTATGCTGCTGAATTGGGGAACTCCCTTGAACGTCCTGGCCATCAACTCCTTGTCCAGGGGCCAGCGCTGGTTCTTCGCGTTCAGCGAGGTGATAACGACCTGGCCGTGATTGTCCAGGACTTCGAAGTATTCGTCGCCGAACCGCTTGATCACCTCGGTGTTTTTCGAAGGCAGTTTGGGATCTACTTCAAAGAGGATCTCCTCGTTGGCCTCCCTCATAAGGTAACTGTCGATTGTCTTCGAAAGGCTATAACGATATTGGAGGTATATCCCGACGGCAAAGGAGGTGACAATTCCGACAACCACCAGAGTGTAAAAAACAGTAAGCCT
>JAKAIZ010000057.1 GCA_021814065.1 Nitrospirota bacterium
ATGAACATAGTCCAGTAGGTGATGGGCATATATTTCTTCAGACCCCCCATCTTCTGGATGTCCAGTTCTCCCGCCATGGCGTGCATCACGCTTCCTGCGCAGAGGAAGAGAAGGGCCTTGAAAAAAGCGTGAGTATAGAGGTGGAAGACGCCGGCGGTGTATGCCCCCACTCCGCAGGCCAGGAACATATACCCGAGCTGGCTTATCGTCGAATAGGCGATGATCCGCTTGAGATCATTCTGAACAAGGGCTATCGTGGCGGCAAAAAGCGAGGTGATTGCACCTACCAGGGCGACCACGATGAGCGCGGTTTCGGAAAGACTGAATATCGGGTTGCAGCGGGCGACGAGGAAGACACCCGCAGTAACCATCGTCGCGGCATGGATGAGCGCGCTGACAGGGGTGGGACCTTCCATCGCATCCGGAAGCCATACATGAAGAGGCATTTGTGCGGACTTCCCGACCGAGCCGCAGAAAAGGAGCAGCGCGATCAGGGTCATAAGGTGGACGTCATAGCCGAGGAAGTTCACGGTCTTCGCTGCAAAGGCGCCTGCCTGGCTGAATACCGGCTCATAGTAGACGGTCCCGAAGGTGAGGAATATTATTATGATACCCAGGCCGAAGCCGAAGTCCCCGAACCGGTTCACGATGAACGCCTTCTTGCCTGCATCCGATGCGGACTTCTTGTTGAAGTAATAGCCTATCAGGAAATAGGAGCAGAGGCCGACGCCCTCCCAGCCGAAGTAGAGCTGGAGGAAGTTGTTCGCCATCACGAGCATCAGCATGCTGAAGGTAAAAAGGCTTAGATACGAGAAGAACCTGTAATACCCCTTGTCTCCGTGCATATATCCGACGGAATAGATGTGGATAAGCATGCTGCAGGTGGTGACGACAATCAGCATCACCGTCGTCAGCTGGTCGATCAGGAACCCCACTGACACCTTGAACCCTCCTGAAAGTATCCAGGTGTAGAGGTCCTGGTTCAGGCTCTTTCCGGACAACACGTCCGTCAGCGTGGCGACCGACACGACCCAGGACCCTGCCACCGCAGCGATCGCCACCCAGTGGGCCTTGTCCCTGATGATGCTCTTTCCAAGGAGTATATTGATTATAAAGGCCGCAAGCGGCAAAAAGGGTATCAGCAGATAGTAGTTCATTTTTCCCCTCTCACAAAAGGCGACGGGACCTCGCTTCCGGTCCTCACTCCTGACTCCTCACCCTTAACTCTTTTCATCCCTTCATCTCGTTCATGTCGTCGACGTGCGCCGTAGTCTTGTTCCGGAAGAGCGCGATGATGATTGCAAGTCCGATGGCCGCCTCGGCAGCAGCGACGGTAATGATAAAAAATACGAGGATCTGGCCCCTCAGGTCCTGAAGATAATGGCTGAAGGAGACGAGGCTGATATTCACCGCGTTCAGCATCAGTTCTATCGACATGAACATGATGATGATGTTCCTCCTCGTGAGGAACCCGAAGACGCCTATCGTAAAGACCGCTGCACTGAGCATCAAATACCACTGTAAAGGGACCATAGCCTAACTCCTCATCCTTTTCTTTGCGAGCACAATCGCCCCTATGATCGCGATCAGAAGTATGAGAGATGCGATCTCGAACGGAAAAAGATATTCCGTATACAACACCTCGCCCAGCACCTTCGTATACGTCTCCTTCTGGATATAATCGATCGAATACGTCCCCATCGGCCCCGGCACAAAGGAGTTGATAGCAAAGACCATGCTGACCATGATCGCCGCGGCGACGATGAGCCCGGCAGGCCAGGACCCGATAAAACGGTCCGCCTTGAGTTCCTCCCTGAGGTTAAGGAGAAGGACCACGAACAAAAAGAGGACCAGGATCGCTCCAGCGTAGACGATCACCTGTATCGCCGCGATGAACTCCGCGTCGAGAAAGAGATACATGCTCGCAAGGTTGAAAAACAGCAGGAGCATCCACATGACGCTGTGCACCGGGTTTCTCCTCGTCACAACGAGAATCGAAAGAACGGTGATCACCACGGCAAAATATCCGAAGAACAGTTTGGGCAGCATCGCTATTTCTTCTCCTTCAGCTTTACTCTGCTGAACATCGCCTGGTCCTCCCGGCCGGTGAAGTTCTCGGAGCGGGGCTGCCAGAAATCCCTGAAATACCGTTCGCCTTTCGGCCCGGCAAAATACTTGTCCCAGTTTTCGAGAAGCTTGTCCTTCGTCATATAGAAAGCCTGACGCGAGGAATTAGAATATTCGTAATGTTCGCTCAACGTGATCGCACCGAAAGGACATGCCTCAACACAGAAGCCGCAGAAGATGCACCTCAGGACATCGATCTCATACCGGTCAACAACCTTGTTATGGTCCTCCCCTTCCACAGTATAGATGTAGATGCACTTGGACGGGCAATAGGCGCCACAGAGTCCGCAGCCTACGCATTTCAGTTTGCCGTCAGCGTTCTTTGCAAGGGCATGCAGCCCCCTGAAGCCCGGCTTGGCCGGCACCTTCACCTTCGGATACCGTCTGGTGACCGGAGGCGTAAAGAGCGTTCTGAAGGTAACGCCGAGGCCCTTCAGGATCTCGACAAAGAATACCGTTCTGAGAAACTTTCCACTTGTCATAGGATTCCCTTAACCCAGATTTTCACCAGCCCCGTGAGCACTATGTTTGCTAGGGCCAGAGGGATGAGCAGCTTCCATCCGATCGCCATGAGCTGGTCGTACCGGTACCTCGGCAGCGTCGCCCTGATCCAGTAATAGAAGAACATGAAGGCATAGACCTTTATGAGGAACCAGAAAAGCCCTAGCACCAAGGCTAGGATATGTGGAACATTATTCGTAATAAAGGCCGGCAGGCCCCACCCGCCCAGAAAGCAGAGTGCTGCAATCGCAGACATAATAAGCATCCCTGTATATTCTCCGAGGAAGAAGAGGGCGAACCTGAACCCGCTGTATTCGGTAAAATAGCCTGCGACGAGTTCACTTTCGGCCTCGGGAAGGTCGAAGGGGAGCCTGTTCGTCTCGGCGAACGCAGCGACCACAAAAACAAAGAAGCCGAGGATCTGGGGGATCGCAAAGATACCCAGCGGATATTGCTGCTGAGCCTTGACGATATCGGTAAGGTTGAGCGAACCCGCGAGCATCATCACCCCGACGAGGCTGAGTCCCATCGCGATCTCATAGCTGATGATCTGGGACGCCGACCGCATCCCGCCGAGGAAGGCGTACTTGGAGTTCGAAGACCATCCGGAAAGCACGATTCCGTATGCCCCGAGGGAGGACATCGCAAAGAGGAAGAGAAGCCCCACATTAATATCCGCGATCACAAAACCATTGAAGAAGGGCAGCACGGAAAGCGACGTAAGCGCCGCAACGAAAAATATCACCGGCGCAAGATAAAAAAGCGGCTTGTCCGCATTCGCCGGGATAATGTCTTCCTTGAAGAAGAGCTTTATGCCGTCCGCAAAAGGCTGGAAAAGACCGAACGGTCCTACTTCCCGCGGACCGAGCCTCACCTGCATATGCCCGATCACCTTGCGCTCCCAGTACGTGGCATAGGCGACGTGAAGAAGGGCTACCGCCACGACCGCAGCGATCTTCAGGAGTATGATCACGATATTGATGATCATCTGAAAGCCCCCGGCGCCGATTATCCCGTCAACCGTCTCTTTCATCGTTCCACCTTCTCTATCATCACTGCATTACAGTCTATTACGGGAGCACCCGTGACAGGGTCGACCGCGTATTCGGCAAGACAGAAGGCCCCTTTACCCTCAAAGTTGTTCGTGAGCATCACGACCGACTGCTCGACCGCACCGTCAACCGCAACGGGGAGCTCAAGCGATCCGATCTTCGTCGATACCCTGACGACGTCGCCATCCTTCACTCCCAGAGAGGCCGCGTCGGCAGTACTGAGCCGGGCCAATGCGCCTGAATAGATATTGACCAATGCCGCAGCCTTTCTGCTTAAGGTGCCGGAATGAAAGAGCGGCCTTTCGAGCCTGAGATAAAACCGGCTGGCCGCCACGACTCCCGCGCCCTTGTCAACCGAAATCTCTTCCACCGTACTCCTCAGCGGTTCGCCCTTATAAGGATATATGGACTGCCCCTTTTCGATCTCTTCATAGGCGAGGTCACGGTAAAGCGGCGAGACCTTGCTTATCTCCGCAAAAACCTCTTCAGCCCCGGTGTAGTGAAACTTCGAGGCCATATTCCTGGCGACCTCTGCAATTATCCTCCAGTCTTCCATGCCCTCGCGGCTCACCGCCTTTCTCACCCGCTGTATCCTTCTTTCCATGTTAGTAAAGGTGCCGCTCTTCTCGGACCAGCTGAGGGCGGGCAAGACGACATCGGCAAGCTTGGCGGTCTCGGTGAGAAAGATGTCCTGCACCACGAGAAAATCGACCTTTTGGAGCGCTGCCTCAACGTCCCTGGAGTTCGGAAGGTTGTAAACCGGATTCTCGCCCATCACGTACATCGCCTTCAGCGATCCCTGCTTCGCGGCGTCGATCATTCCGAAGATCGAAAGTCCGGGCCTCTCCGGAATCGCTGTCTTCCAGGCCGTTTCGTACCTTTTTCTGAACTCCGCATAGGCAAGCGGCCTGTAGCCCGGCAGGAGGTCCGGTGCACAGCCCATGTCGAGAAGGCCCTGTTCGTTCGCCCGCTCCGAAAGCAGGTATATCCTTCCATTCACCAGATAGTTGATCGCGGCAAGGAGGAAGAGTTTGTAATTGCCGCCGCTGCTCTGGACGATTTCCTTTCCGATGACGATCGCCGGAGTGGCAGCACCGGAAAGCCTGTCGACGAATACGGCGAAGTCCTTTTCCGCAACCCCGCACGCCCCGGCCGCCTCTTGCGGCGTGGTATTGATATCCTTCAGCTTCGCTTCGAGTATCTGGTTCGATCCCGGGAGTCCTTTCTTGTTCCTTAGCGCCGAGACGATGCCTTCGAGGGCGAGTGTCTCCCTGAACAAGGCAGGTCTCAGCTCAACAGGGCTATAGTGCCTGAGGCCCTTGACATGCCCTATCGTGAGGATGCTTCCAGCTCTCCTCGCGCAGGCCCTTATCTGAAGTCCGAGTATCGGGTTGACCGCGGTGGGGTCTCCGCCTGCCACAAGGACCACGTCGGAGTTGGCAAGACCTGGGATGAGATTGGCGGTGGAACCCTGACCGAAGATGTTTTCGATGAAGGCTTGGGCGCCCGCGTATCCCGTTCTCGCGGTGCTGTCGATGTTGTTGGTGCCGATCGTCACCCGCATAAATTTCTGAAAGACATAATTGTCCTCATTCGTGCACCTCGGCGAGGCGATGCCTGCGATCGAGTCGCTTCCGTGCTTCGCCTTTATCTCGCCAAGTTTCTTTGCTACGAGACTGATCGCCTCTTCCCACGTGGATTCTTCGAGGACGCCGTTCTTTCTTATCAGGGGGCTCGTAAGCCTTTCTTTGCTTCCGACGAACTCGTAGCCGAACCTGCCCCGCGAGCAGAGGAGTCCGTTATTGACCGGCGTACCTATCCTCGGAACGACCCTCTTGATCACATCGTCGCGCACCTGCGCCACGAGCGTGCATCCCACGCCGCAATATGGGCATATCGTCTCGGTCTCGCTTACCAACTGCCAGGGCCGGTAACTGTGCCTGTGCAGCCTCGACATAATCGCGCCGACGGGGCAGACCGAGACGCAATTTCCGCAATACTCACACTCGAACTTCCCGCCGGAGAAAGGCTCGATGTGCGAATGGCCTCCCCTGCTTATGACGCCTAAGGCGGCAGCTCCCTGGACGCCCTCGCACATCCTCACGCAGCGGGTGCATACCACGCACCTCTCCATGTTCCTGACAAGGACAGGGTCTTCGAGACTTTCGGGGACCTTCCTCTTCTCTTCGGTAAATCTTCCAGCCCTTGCCCCGTATTTTTCGACGAGGTCCTGCAGTTCGCATTCCCCGGCCTTGTCGCAGTAAGGACAATCGAGTGGATGGTTGATGAGCAGGAATTCGAGGACGCTCCTTCTTACGTTGGCGATCGCCTCGGTCTCGGTCCTCACCACCATGCCGTCCGTCACCATAAGGGTACATGCGGTCTGGAGCCGGGGCATCTTCTCAACCTCGACGAGACAGAGCCTGCATCCGCCGTATTTTTCGAGCTGCTGATGCCAGCAGAGGGTCGGTATCTTTATCCCGGCTGACTTCGCCGCCTCAAGTACCGTGACCGCCTTTTCGAGTTCGATCTCTTTGCCGTTTATAGTGACTTTTATCATCGGTTATCCCGTGCTGCAGGCCTTATTCTTAATATGCGCCTCGAATTCGGGCCTGAAGTGTTTAATGAAATTCTGGACGACTGAAGCAGCTCCGTCGCCGAGGGGGCAGAAGGTCTTGCCAAGCATATTGCCCGCTATCGACTGCAGAAGGTCTATATCGCCTTCCATTCCCTGCCCGTTTTCTATCCTGCCCAGGACCTTCCTGAGCCAACCCGTCCCCTCACGGCAAGGAGTGCATTTGCCGCACGATTCGTGCTCGAAGAACTTGAGCGCCCGGTAACAGACCTTAACAAGGCATACAGACTCGTCCATCACGATCACCGCGCCCGAGCCGAGCATACTGCCGTGCTTCGGCATGTTCACAAAATCCATTGCGCAGTCTATCTTGTCCGGGGGAAGGATCGGCGTCGAGATTCCGCCGGGGATGACAGCCTTAAGCTTTTTGCCCCCTTTTATCCCGCCGCAATGCGTATAGATGATATCCCTGAGATTGGTGCCCATCGGAAGTTCATAGACGCCTGGCTTCTCGACATGGCCGGACACACAGTAGATCTTAGGACCGGGACAGTCGGGACTTCCTATCTTCGCATATGCCTCTCCACCGATCCCGATGAGATAGGGCAGATTCGAAAGCGTCTCGACGTTGTTCACGACAGTAGGTTTCGCAAACGCACCCACGTTCACCGGAAACGGAGGCTTGATCCTCGGCTGCCCCTTATCACCTTCGAGCGATTCTATAAGCGCGGTCTCTTCACCGCAGATGTACGCCCCCGCCCCCTGGTGCACGGCTAGGTGGAACTTGAATCCCTTCCCCGCAACATTGTCGCCGAGAAAGCCCTTTTCGTATGCCTGGGCGATCGCCTTATTCAGGATATCTTTTGCCGCCGGATATTCACCCCGCAGATAGATATAGCCGTATTCGGCGCTGAGGGCAAAGCCGGAAATCGCCATGCCCTCTATCAAAAGATGGGGGTTCTTTTCGAGGATCGGCCTGTCCTTGAATGTCCCAGGCTCGCCTTCATCGGCGTTGCAGAGGAGGTATTTCGGAAACTTGGGGTCGGCAGAGGCAAAGGTCCACTTCATTGCAACAGGGAAACCTGCGCCGCCGCGGCCCCGCAGTCCGGCCTTCTTCACCTCTTCAATGATCTCTTTCGGCTGCATGCCGAGTGCCTTCGGAAGACTCTGATATCCGCCTGCCTTCATGTATTCGGCGATGTCTGCCGAATTGGGGTTGTCGATATTCTTGAGGAGTATCTTTTCCATATCTCCTACTTGTACTTCTCCAGGATCTCTTCTATATATTTTTCAGTCAGGTTCTCGAAGAAATCGTCATTCACCAGCATCGCCGGAGCAGTGCCGCATGCGCCGATACACTCCATGATGACGAGCGAAAATCGTCCGTCAGGGGAAGTCCCGCCCGGCTCGAGACCGTATTTATTCTTCAGGAAATCCACCAGTCTCTCGGCCCCGAGTATCATACAGGAGACGTTCGTGCATAGCTGCACGATGTTCCTCCCCATAGGTTTGTGCTTGTACATCGCATAAAAAGTCCCGACGCCGCGGGCGATCGCCTTAGGGACGCCGAGGATGCCGGAGACCGCCTCGTAGGCCTCGGGAGACAACCATCCGAACTCCCTCTGCGCAAGATAGAGTGCCGGCAGCAGTGCCGCCCTCGCGTTCGGGTATTTAAGCCTTATTTCCTCTAATTCTTTCTTCGCAGTCTCGCTGAACATTGTCCTTTTACCTGTCGCATTCTCCAAGGACGATGTCGATCGTCCCGATATTGGCGATAACGTCTGCAATTAGCCCTCCTTCGGACAGCCTCGGGAGAACCGACGCATGTACGAAAGAAGGTGCCCTCACCCTCATCCGGTAAGGCTTGCCTGTACCGTCGCTCACAAAATAAAACCCCAGTTCGCCTTTCGGCACTTCGGTCCCCACATAGACTTCACCTTCCGGAATGGTCGGGCCCTTCGTAATCAGGATAAACTGGTGTATCAGGTGCTCCATGTCTTTCAATACCAGGTCCTTGGGAGGAAGGGTCAGTTTCGGCGCGTCCGCCATGACCGGACCGGCAGGGAGGTTCTCTATGCACTGTTTCATGATCCTGTTGGCCTGCCTCATCTCCCCGACCCTCACGAGATATCTGTCGTAGCAGTCCCCGTTCCTGCCGACCGGGACCTCAAAATCGACCTTGTCGTATGCGTCATAAGGGAAATATTTTCTGACATCGTAATCGACTCCGGAACCCCTCAGCGTACCGCCCGTGAGGCCCCAGTTGATCGCCTCCTCGGCCGAGATCACGCCTATCCCCACCGTCCTGTCCTTCCATATCCTGTTTTCGGTAACCAACGTTTCATAGTCGTCCATGTGTGAAGGAAATTCGAGGACAAACTGATAAAGGGCATCAAGGAATTCCTGAGATATGTCGTTCCGGACGCCGCCCACCCTGGGGTAACTCACAGTCAGTCTGGCCCCGCAGAGTTCCTCGAAAAGGTCGAGGAGCCGCTCCCTCTGGGCCATCGCGTGCAGGAACGGGGTCGTGGCCCCGATGTCCAGGACGTGCGTGCCGAGCCAGATGATATGGCTCGATATCCTCCCCATCTCGGCCACCATAGTCCTGATATACCTGGCACGTTCCGGCGCTTCGATGCCGAAGAGCTTTTCTACGGCGTTCACGTAGCCGACATTGTTGTTCATCGAGGATATATAGTCGAGACGGTCGCTCAGCGGGAGTGCCGCAAAGTAGGTCCTGTTCTCCCCCAGTTTCTCCACGCCCCTGTGGAGATACCCGACGTACGGCGTGCACTTGACGACGGTTTCACCGTCGAGGTCGAGGACGAGCCTGAGCACTCCGTGCGTCGCGGGGTGCTGAGGCCCCAAGCTGACCGTAAGTTCCTTGGTCTCGAATGTTTTTTCTATTTCTTCCATCTCTTTATCCATGCCATTCGAACTCGCGGTACCGCTTCGCCTTATCGAGGACTTCCAGGAACCCCGGCCATTCTTTCTCAGGACCCTTCACGGGGTAGTCTTTCCTCAAAGGATAGCCTTCCCAGTCCTCCGGCAACAGTATCCTTCTTAGGTCGGGGTGGCCCTCGAATACGATCCCGAACAGGTCGTAGCACTCGCGCTCGTGCCAGTTCGCGCCCACCCATACCGGCATGACCGAATCGATCGAAGGGTCGGAGTCAGGCACTTCGGCCTTCAGCCTGATTGCATGGCGGTGCCTGATGGAATAGAGATGGTAGACCACCTCGAACCGCACGTCCTTCTTTCCGAGGTAATCGCATCCGCATACGTCGACAAGATAATCGAGAAAAAGGTCGGGATCGTCGTGGAGGTACCTGCAGATGTCGAGTATCCGGCCTTTTTTGAGTGTGACGGATACCTGTCCCCTGAATTCCCTGATGTCCAGGGTCTCTTCAGGAAATTTCTCCTTTATCTTTTCGGCGATCTGTAATGCTTCCATAAGCCCTTAATCCGCACTCCTCTCTCTGCCGTTCAACACTGGGCTATGCTGCAAGCTGCCTTGATTCAGTTCAGCTGCTTCTTGACTATCGCCACCGGCTCCAGTGGAAATGTTCCGCCTTGATCTTCTCCTGAAGCCTGATTATCCCCTCGATAAAGGCCTCGGGCCTCGGGGGACACCCGGGGATATAAACGTCTACCGGCAGGAAGGTGTCGCATCCCTGCACCGTACTGTAGGTATTGAAAATCCCACCGCTGTTTGCACAGCTGCCGACCGAAATGACATATCTCGGTTCGGGCATCTGGTCGTATACCCGCCTAACTACCTGGGACATCTTCTTCGTCACCGTCCCGGCGATGAACATGAAATCGGACTGCCTCGGTGAGCCCCTCGGGATGATGCCCATCCTGTCGAGGTCATTGTGGCTCGCATAGGTCGCCATCATCTCTATGGCGCAGCAGGCGAGACCGAAGGTCATCGGCCATAGGGAAGAACTCCGGCCCCAGTTGATCAATTTATCGAAGGAAGTGATGATAATGTTCGGGGACATGATCTTCGTGCCTTCTTCAACCTCGACAAGTGCGGCTGAGCCTACTTCAGTGATCAATCCCAAAGGAACGCCTCCTTCTTCCATGCGTAGACATAACCAACAAGCAATATGATAATAAAAATTATCATTTCAACAAAGGCATAAAGACCTAGTTTGTCGAAGACGATCGCCCAGGGATAAAGAAATACCGCCTCCACGTCGAACACCACGAAGAGCATGGCGATGATATAGAATTTGACAGAAAACCTGATGCGCGGCTCCCCCACCGGAGGATTGCCGGATTCATACGGCATAAGCTTTTCCGGATAGGGTCTGCGAATCCTGAAGAGTTCTCCGATGACGAGGGCACCAAGCCCAAAGGCCGTGGCGACCATTAAGAAGATGAGAATCGGCAAATATTGTGACGGCATAAACGTACCGGGCATACAGTTATCATTTATATATAAAATCAATCATGGATGTCAAGAAAAAAATTAAAACTGTAGTTTTAGGTTTTTTTGTTGCAATAATAATGAGAAATAGTATAAATTTCTTTTAGCGATGTTCGTGAGAAAGTCCCTACATTCACTGACAGGAAAGCTCATTATTACGATCGGCACGCTGATGGTTGTAGGGAGCACCATCTTCTGGTATTTTCTCTTCCGGCACCAGGAAGGAGAGCTCATCAAGAATTCCGTAAAATATGGATATTCCTTTGTAGATTACGTCAAAAAGAGCACCCGTTACGGGATGCTCACCTTCCAGCAGTTGCTGATCCAGCAGACAATCGAGGCGATCGGTTCCGCAGAGGGGGTACTCCATGTCCGCATCTTCGACAGTAAAGGAAAGATAGCCTATTCGTCTAACAAAAAGGACATCGGAGTAGTCCTCGACAAAACATCCCCGATCTGCATAGGCTGCCATTCCTCTCCCGGCGCGCCTCCGAAGGACACTCAGACCGTCTCGATCGGCAGGGACGCCAATAATTTCAGGGTGCTTAATATCGTCCAGCCGATCTACAATGAGGTCGCCTGCTACACCTCGGCGTGCCACGTCCACCCAAGGGAGCAGAAGGTCCTCGGTCTGGTCGAGGCGAGCCTCTCGCTTGCCCCGCTCGACAACAGTATCAAGCACCAGGGGATCGCGATCACGGTCTATGTCCTTGTTTTTCTTTTCGTGATCTCGGTCGTGCTCTGCACGATTCTCTGGAACCTCGTCTCGACCCCGGTCAGCATGCTGACCCGGGGCATGGAGAAGGTGGCGGGAGGTGATCTCGACTACCACCTCGACATCAACACCAAAGACGAGATCGGCGAACTGGCACATGCCTTCAACGCCATGACTTCTGACCTGAAGAAGGCGAAAAACGAGCTGGTCGAATGGGGCAACACCCTCGAAAAAAAGGTGCAGGAAAAGACCGAAGCCATACACCGCGCCCAGGCGCAGCTCATCCATTCCGAAAAACTGGCATCTCTCGGAAGAATGGCGGCCGGCGTGGCGCACGAAATCAACAGCCCCCTGACCGGGATTGTCACCTTCGGCCACCTGCTTTTGAAAAAATTCCCTGCAGGGACAGAAGAGTATGAGGACATCCAGGTGATTATCGAACAGGCGAACCGGTGCTCGACCATCATAAAGGGGCTGCTCGGCTTTGCCAGGGCCTCGGCGGCGGAGAAGGCCCCGACGAACATCAACGACGTCATCAACCACTCGCTTAACATCGTCCGCAACAAGGCGGATTTCTTCAATATAAAATTGGTCACGAATTTCGACGAGCGCCTCGCAAAGGTGAGGGCCGACTCCTCACAGCTTCAACAGGTGTTCCTCAATATGATCATGAACGCGGCGGACGCGGTCGAGGGCAAGGGGACGATCACCATCACAACTAAGAACATCAGAGACAACAACGGGGATTCCGTCGAAATCGAATTCAGGGACACCGGCCCCGGCATTGACGACGAGAATCTTGCTAAGATCTTCGAGCCCTTTTTCACCACCAAACCCGTCGGCAAGGGCACAGGCCTCGGCCTCGCAGTCAGCCACGGTATCATACAAGAACACGGGGGGACCGTCTTTGTGAAAACAAAACTCGGAGAAGGGACGAGCTTTTTCATCAAGCTCCCATCTCTCAAGGAAGGACCATGAACAAGAAAAAGGTTCTTGTGATCGATGACGAAGACATTGTCAGAACAAGTTGCAGCCGCACGCTCGCGCCGGCCGGATTCGAAGTACGCCTGGCCAGAAACGGGGTTGAGGGGCTGAAGATCCTCGAAGAGGGGCCTTTCGATCTTGTACTCACCGACCTGAAGATGCCGGACATGGACGGCATCGAGGTCCTCAGGAGGATCAAGGAGGGGTGGCCGGCGGTCGAGGTGATCATCATCACCGGCTACCAGACCGTTGATACGGCAGTGAAATCGATCAAGCTCGGCGCATTCGATTATATCGAGAAGCCTTTTACGCCCGATGCACTGATTACCGCAGTCTCGAAAGCGCTGGACCGCAAGAACGCCTAACAAAAGGCAGGGCATGGACAAGGGCAGCATACTCATCATCGACGATGAAGAGATCATCCGGGAGAGCTGCAGGCGCGTACTCGAACCGGAAGGATACGTTGTAAAAACCGCCGACTCCGGGGGGGGAGGACTGAAGGCGCTTGCTGCCGGAGATGTGGATCTCGTCCTTACCGACCTGAAGATGCCGGACATGGACGGGATCGAAGTCCTCGTAAAGATCAAGGAGAACTGGCCTGACGTCGAAGTGATCATCATGACCGGATATGGAACGGTCAAGACCGCAGTAAAGGCGATGAAGATGGGTGTATTCGATTATATCGAAAAGCCTTTCAGCCCGGCCGACCTCGTCGCTCTGGTCCGGAAGGCCTTCGAGAGGCGTAAACTGCCCGCCGCAGACGCGGTCCTTCGGGAGGCGGTCCCGTCCCACTACGAGTTAAGCAACATCGTCGGGGTATCGCAGGAGATGCAGAAGGTCTTCCAACTGATCGCCAAGGTCGCAATTACCGGCAGCACCGTTCTCATAACCGGGGAGAGCGGCACCGGCAAGGAACTCGTGGCCAGGGCGATCCACTTCAACAGCCCGCGGAAGGACCAGCCCTTCGTCATAGTCGATTGCACGGCCATCCCGGAGACACTGATTGAATCCGAGCTCTTCGGCCACGCAAAAGGCGCCTTCACCGGGGCATCAGAAAAAAAGAAAGGGCTTCTCGAAACGGCAAACGGGGGCACTATCTTCTTCGATGAGATAGGCAACCTGAACCTCGCGGTCCAGGCAAAGCTCCTGAGGGTCCTCCAGGAGCGCGAGTTCAGACCTCTCGGGGAAAAAAAGACTGTTCACGTAGACGTGCGCTTCATCTCCGCGACGAACAAGGACCTCAAGGTCATGACGCGCGAGGGGACCTTCAGGGAAGACTTCTTTTACCGGCTGAACATTTTCCCGATCCATATCGAGCCGCTCAGGGACAGGAGGGAGGACATCCCCCATCTCGCCCAGCACTTCCTTGAAAAATACCGGAAGGAACTCGACAAGAACGTGCCCCATATATCCGCCGAGGCAATGAAACTGCTCGTCTTTCATGACTGGCCGGGAAACGCCAGGCAACTCGAAAACACGATCCACCGCGCGGTAATCATGTGCCAGGGCAAAACTATCAAGCCGGAGCATCTCTCATCGCTCGAAACATCCGAAAGGGAAGAGGTGCCGAAGACCGTAGCAGAGCTGAAAGAGCGGAAAAAAAACCTGAGGCTGAAGTCAGTGGAGGACATAGAGAAGATTTTCCTTATCGAGGCGCTCAGAAGAAACAATATGAACGTCTCTCGCGCCTCTTCCGACGTCGGCATGCAGCGCACGAACTTTCATGCGCTGATGAAAAAGTACAACATCACCGTCAAGTCCGCGTCTGCAATCTAAACCCCAGGGTTGCATAAGGTAGAGATGGCCATTCCTGCTGTGCTTACCCTGATGTTGCATAAAAGCCTGACAGGAACGTCTAAAAAGTCTTGTAATGACGACATGATTTTGTTTGTCTTTCACGTGGCCGCAGTTTTAAAGTCATTGAACTTTCAGAAAAAGGCTGGCTGGCCTCTTGACAGGTCTGTAAGGTGTCGCTACAAGACATTTTTCAGCGCCCCTGTCCGGCTTTGCAAAGATTTGTTTGAAACTGCAAGGCTTATTTACGCAGCGGTAAGCTAACCTTTCCCGCAAGAATCCGCTGCGGCGACATTGACAGGGCGGCCCGGACGTGATACATAGTGGAATCATGTCATCCGTAATGTTCGTGCTCGGGGCCGGTGTTGTGGTAATCGTCCTATGGGATGTCTTCGAGACGATCGTCCTGCCACGCAGGGTAACCCGAAAGTACCGTCTGACAAGGCTCTTCTATCGGTACACCTGGATCTCCTGGGCTGCGGCAATTCAGTCGGTGACGGTGTTCAGGGGCAGACGGCAGGAGACCCTCCTAAGCTATTACGGGCCCTTCTCGCTCATCTTCCTGCTTAGTCTCTGGGCGGCCGGGCTGATCTTCGGCTTCGCCCTTATTTACACGGGGGCGAATTCGTCGCTGAGATTTCCGGACTGGATGCAGCCCGGTCTCGGCGCGGCCTTCTACGCAAGCGGCACGAATTTCTTCACACTGGGGCTCGGCGATGTGACACCCCTGTCGCCTCTGGCGCGGATTCTCACCGTCGCCGAGGCAGGACTGGGCCTCGGATTACTCGCCCTTGTCATCGGGTATCTTCCTTCTATCAATCAGTCTTTCTCCCGGCGGGAGGCGAAGATATCCCTCCTGGACGCCAGGGCAGGCTCACCTCCTACTGCTGCCGGAATGATGGTGAGGCAATGCCGCAACAGCGATCTCGACGCGCTTTTAAAGCACTTTGTGGAATGGGAACAGTGGTCAGCGGAACTTCTTGAAAGTCACCTCTCCTATCCGGTGCTGGCCTACTTCCGTTCCCAGCACGACAACCAGTCATGGGTATCGGCCCTGGCAGCGATCCTCGACACCAGCGCCCTTGTGATCGCGGGGACCGAGGGGCCCTGTGCCCGACAGGCACGGCTCACCTTTGCGATGGCCCGACATGCTGTAGTCGACCTTGCGCTTATCTTCCACTCCGCACCGCTCATGATAAGGCATGACCGCCTTTCCGCGGTCCAGTTCGAGACCCTGCGAGTTATGCTGGCGAATGCCGGAATTCACATCAGGCAAGGGGAAGAGACAGAACGGGCGCTCACCCAGCTGCGTGAGTCATACGAACCATATGTGCACGCCCTTTCCCGTTATTTTCGGCTTGCGGTCCCGCCGTGGATACCGGAAGCAGGACGCAAAGACAATTGGGAAAAGAGCGCATGGAGGATCAGAAAAGGGGCCAAAAAGACAGGAACGACCGTCGAAGGTGACGACGAGCATTTCTGAAGAAGCCAGATACGCGGGATGTGACTTAACTGGCTCACAGAGCAAAGGAGTTGATCATGTTTTGTAACACAATAACCTTTCGATCAAGGAGGACAGTATGATGAGGTTGCGATCTTATTTCGTCGTAGTGTGTGCTGCATTGTGCATGGCAACAACTGCCGCGGCAATCGAGTATCAGCCGGTGGCCAAAAAAGAAGGCGTTGAAGCGACGGTGAGTTATAATCCGCTTGGGCCCAACAATCAGATAGTGGCCTATATCAAGTTCGTCAACAGCAATAGTTACAAGGTCGATCTGGACTGGAAGCCTGTCATGACCTGCGGAGCCGGCGAGGTTATCGAGGGGGCCTCTGGAGGATTGAGCTTAGACGCAAAGTCGACATTCGAAGTTACCCTGTGGAGATCGAGGGCCTGCGGACTGCGGCAAATGGAGAAGCTCGACGTGAAGATGAAAGTGAAACAAAGCACCGGATTTTAAAATATATTTAGACAGTTCCGGGACCGGACCGGAAAATTGATACAGAGAATTCAGGAAAAGACGCCGGCCTATTCGACGAACATGAGCCCCATTTTGTAAAGCTCGCCGACATCTTTCCTTACCCACCGCACGGTCGCCCTCGAAGACGGGAAAGGGATGGAACTTCTGAACTCTACGCTTTCGCCTTCTTCGGGCCTGGCGTCGGAATAAATACAGATCCCGGAATCGCTCACATTGGAGGTTACGCCGAAATGGATATCGGAAGAACGGGAAGGGAAACGATATGCAAAGGCGCAGACATAGATCTTCCTCTGATGTCTTCTCTCTTTTCCTTCAGATGACGCCCCCATGTATCAACTTAAGCCAACGGAGGAAAAAAGTCAAACTGAGTTATTCCGGAAAAGAGGCTGAAAATCGCAGCGTTTCGCTCTTAAGGGCCGATTTCCGGCCTGAAGGCATTCGGGCCAGTGGAGCTTATAAAAAAACTATACACCTCCCGGATTGTTGAATCTGTAGGACTTGCCGGCCAATGGAAGCCGGCCGATGTATTTTTTATTTATACACTTGACGGAAAGGGCATTATGCCGGAATAACATCAAAGGCTTATTTCTGCTTGATTATCAACGATTTCAAAAGATGGTATTCATATTGCAGCATATATGAACGAATTTAATAAAGGAGGCCGATCATGGAAAACAAGGGGAAGATACTAGTACTCGACGATGATCCCGTTGTGACTCTGAGTTGCAAAAGGATTCTCGGGGCTGAAGGCTACAATATTATTACCGTCGATAAGGGGGAAGACGCGATCAAAAAGGTCGCAAACGAGGAGTTCGATCTTCTGATATCCGACATTCGGCTCCCCGATGTCAACGGCATCACGGTGCTGAGAGAGTCGAAGAAAGTCCAGCCTAAGCTCGACGTGGTGATCATCACCGGCTATCCCACCCTTGAAGACGCGAAAGAATCGGTCAAGCTCGGGGCCTTCGAGTTCATAGAGAAACCCTTTACGCCCGAGTTCATGATGAACGTTGCCAAGAAGGTCTTCGACAACAGGGGGTGGATCCTCCGTAAAGCGTTCATCGACGAGTTCAGGAATGAGATCGTATCCCTCAGGGACACGGCAAACCCTGTCATCTTCTATAAGGAAGGGACATGGGCAAGGCCGGCAAGGAACGGACAGTGGGAGATAGGCTGCGATGTAAGGTACTGGCTCCTGTCCGGCCAGCTGATGTATATCGATCTTCCCGATACCCTCAAGATGGTGGCGGCAGGTGAGGCCTTTGCGAAGGTGCTCTCAGGCGGCGGACAGACCGAGGACCTCATCTCTCCGATGACCGGAAAAGTCGTCGAGTTAAACCACCAGGCGAATACCGCGATGTCTGCGCTTGTCCGCGACAACTTGTGCGAGGGCTGGCTGCTCTGGCTAGCGCGTATCGAACCATTGAAAATCTAACCATAGGCATAGAGAGAGTGAGGAGGACTTTATGGCTGAACCCAAAATACTGATAGTCGACGACGAACTCGTCGTCATAAAGAGCGCCGAGAGGGTGCTGAAGAGCGAAGGGTACAGCGTCGAGGGCGCCCTCGGCGGAAGAGAAGCGATCCTGAAGCTGGGCCAGGACAGCTTCGACCTCGTCTTCACCGACCTGAAGATGCCAGAGGTCGACGGCATCACCCTTATCCGCTGGATCAAAAAGACGAAGCCCGATGTCGGCATCGTGATCATCACCGGCTACCCGTCCCAGGACACCATCAAAGAGGCGCTCGAACTGGGCATTATCGACTATGTCCCGAAACCCTTTACCCCTTCCGTACTGCTCGACGTCACAGAGAGGGCGGTCGAATGGACGAAGGGAAGAAAGCCGGAAGAAGCAAAAACCGCAGAGGAATTCCCTCCCGCGATGGCGGCTGAGTTGGACAGGGTGATCGCGGAATTCAGGAAAAAGCCGGGGGCCCTGATACCGGTCCTCCAGCGCGCGCAGGAGATAGTCGGGTATCTGCCGCCGGTAGTGCAGAAAAGGATAGCCAAGGGGATGAACATACCCGAGGCGGAGGTTCACAGCGTAGTGTCCTTTTACTCGTTCTTTACGATGAAGCCGAGGGGA
>JAKAIZ010000242.1 GCA_021814065.1 Nitrospirota bacterium
ACATCCTTTTCCACCGCACAAGAATATCCTGGAGCGTCGCATTAAGGGCATGCCCCATATGAAGTGAACCGGTAACATTCGGAGGGGGGATAACGATCGAATAGGGCTCCTTACCGGAGGCCGGGTCGGCAACGAAATAATTGCCCGCGATCCAGTAGTTGTACCACTTTTCTTCAACGCCCTTCGGGTTATAACCTTTGTCTAGTTCGGACATAACAAAGAAAGACGGGGAATCGGCACTGCCTTTTCCCCGCCATGCACTTACAAATAATTGAGTTAGAACTCGGACTTTATTCTTTCGATCTCTTTAGAGATCATCGTGCCCGCGAGATCGGGAACGGTTTCCCATATGACCTTTTCAATCTCTTTGGTGAGCGACGCCATGGACCCCTTCAGGGCCTCCCGCATCATCTTCTCCACAATTTCGGGAGCGATTTCCCATAGGATCTTGTCGATCGAATCCTTGAGAGCAGGCATGAGAGAGGCCAGCATAGCCTCTTTTATATCCATAGTCGGGAGAAAGGTCGAGGTCCTATCCCGAATCGTCTTTTCGAAGACGCCGAGCAGCTCTTCCTTTGACGGTAAAGAAACCGCCGGCATCGCAACCTCCCGTGCAGCGGGGGCCGTAACTAAACGTTCCGTCTCCGCCTCAGGCTGCGCAACCCCGGTTTCGGGCACAGCAACCTTGGGAAATTCAGCCTCGGGCAGTTCGATTTCGGCTTCGGTCGCCAGCAGGTCCTCTTCAGCGACTGCTTCTGCCGGGAACTCCTCGGACGCCTCATCCACTTCTTCCATCGCCCACAGGTCTTCTTCAAGATCCGCCACTTCGACTCCCTCATCTGCATCGGAAATCTCCTCCGCTTCTTCGGCGATCTCGAACGGCTCCTCGGCAGCCCCAGCAAAGGCCGCCTCACCCTCTCCGGCTGAAGCCATAGTAAGGGCCGCATTGATCTTGCTGATCAACTCCTGTGATTCGAACGGTTTGATCACGGAATCATCCGCGCCGACCTGCCGCGCAAGCTCCTCATCGATAGGCTCAAAGGCGCCGGCAAGAAGGATAACGGGCACGGAGGCCGTCTTTGGGTCCTGCTTGATCTTTTCGCAGAGCTGGTAGCCGTTCATCTTCGGCATTTCGATGTCGGCAAGCACGATGTCAGGATTGAAGGACTCGATTACATTCAGGGCCTCTTCGCCGTTACTTACAGCCTTGATCTCGAAATCTTCCTCGGCGAGAACAAGTTCCACAACCTTTTGAATCGTGATGCTGTCGTCTGCAAGCAAGAGCCGCTGGGCCATCCTTCACCTCTTCAAGCTATTTGAAGAATTTTATTGTTATGTGCCGAAAAAGTCAAGGCTTTTCGTATTATTTGGCACCGCTGAACACACGGTTCAGCAAGAAGAGACGCCTCAGCCGCTCCCGCTGAACCCGTGCGAAGACGATGAGGACAAAAGGCCCGCATCCGACCCCGAACAGCAGAAAGAAGACATCACTTTCTTCACCTCTCCTGAGGCGCATTTGGGACAGGTCGTGTCCTTCTCTGTTGCGCTCACCTTCTGGAGCAGGGAAAATCTTTCCCCGCATGACTTGCAGATATATTCGTAAATAGGCATATGTTACCTCCTATACAGTTTCAGCTATTAATAACTATTTTAAGGATCGGATCGCCTCAAGTCAATAATGCAACAGGTAATTGAGTAAAAACATGCACTTCTTACGGCTGGTTTACTTGGCCCCCGCATCTGCTATACTGCACTTAGTGAAAGAGGCGATGCAATACGAAAGGCTGCAGGGCAGCGATGTCCGGTGTCATCTTTGCGCCCACAACTGTCTTATCCATAACGGGCAGCGCGGGATCTGCGCCGTCCGTGAAAACCGCGATGGGACACTTTACAGCCTGGTATACGGCAAGGTCGTCTCCATGAACATCGACCCGATCGAAAAAAAACCTCTTTTCCATTTCCTACCCGGGTCGACTTCGCTCTCGATCGCGACCGTCGGATGCAATTTCCGTTGCAAACACTGCCAAAACTACGAGATATCGCAATTACCTCGTGAGCGAAAATTCCCGATACCGGGCCGGGACATGCAGGCGGAAGACATCGTCAACGCTGCAGCGGACAACCGGTGCGCAAGTGTATCATATACCTATACGGAACCGACCATCTTCTTCGAATTCGCCCATGACTGCGCCCTTATCGCCCACGGGAGGGGCATCAAGAACGTCTTTGTCAGCAACGGCTATACCGGTGCCGAAGCAACACGGGTTATCGCCCCTTATCTCAGCGCCAATAACATAGACCTGAAAGGTAGCGATAAATTTTACCGGGAGATATGCGGTGCGCGGCTGGAACCGGTGAAAAACACGATCAGGCTCATGAAGGAACTGGGCGTATGGGTGGAAGTGACGACGCTGATCATACCCGATCTCAACGACTCTGAAAGAGACCTCACTGAGATCGCAGAATTCATCTGTTCCGTCGACGCGTCCATCCCCTGGCACGTCAGCCAGTTTTATCCGACGTATAAACTCCTCGATAAGCCGAGGACCCCCCTCGAAAAACTGAGACAGGCCAGAGAAATAGGTTACAAATCCGGGCTCAAATACGTCTATGAGGGGAACGTCCCCGGAGCAGGCGGGGAGGACACCTCATGTCCGGACTGCAAAGAAATCGTGATTAAAAGGTTCGGCTACCGCATCATCGAAAACCGTCTGTCCAAAGGCAAATGCCCGAAATGTGGAGGCACGATTGAAGGCGTCTGGAAAGATTGACTTGCATATCTCATTCCCCGAACTTCAGGCACATGATCACCGCGTCTTCTTCCGGCGACGCGTAGTATTTTTTTCGTATCCCGATCTCTTCGAATCCGAACTTTCCATACATCTTTATTGCCGGGACATTCGATTCTCTCACCTCGAGGTAGAGGAATCTGACGCCTTCTTCCCTGAGATGTTCAATCACATGCGCTACAAGTGCCGACGCGATACCTTGCCTCCTGAAATCAGGGTGCACAGCAAGATCGAGGATATGCCCCTCATCCAGTATCCGGCTTGCGAAGATGTAGCCTTTGACTCTGCCGTCTGTTCTCGCGGCCCGGCAGATCGATCTCGGGTTCTTCAGTTCGTTAAAAAAAGACGTTTCGGACCAAGGTGTCGTGAAAGACGCGCGCTCTATCTCCAGCACCGCAGGCAGGTCTCCCGTCTCCATGTCGCCGATGTCGATATCCGTCAGACCTTCTCCGACCATTTTACTTCAGCTTCCGACTTCCGGATATAACAAGGCACTGCGGCAAGTGCGTCCGCAAACTCCCCCCTTACGGCCTTCGAAAGGCCGAGGACCGCGACATTTGCAGGGGAAGGCACCATTTTTTCCGGAGATGCAAATACCGCACGCTCTTTCATCACCTCCGTGATCACAGACTTATAGAGCGCTGCCCCTTCGCCCGCAAACAAGACGACCTGGTCAAACTTCCTGAGCAGGTCCTCCGCCTTGATCGAGATGTCTTCGACCACCCTCCGGAACGCCCCCCCCTCCCATTTGAAGACGGCCGCATACACTTCTCCTTTCCTGGCGTCGAGCATGAGGCAGACAGGGTAAGAACAGTAAGAGAAGTTATACGCAAAGGCCTCGAGTGTCGGCACTGCCACAATCGGTTTTCCCGTTGCGTAGGAGAGCCCTTTCGCTGTGCTCAATCCTATCCTCAGCCCGGTAAACGAACCCGGGCCTATCGCCACCGCGAAGGCGTCTATGTCGTCCAGACCCATCTCAGACTGTTCCAATACATGATCGATCACCGTCATCAGCCTCTCGGAATGTGTCGTCTTCACGTTGAGCCTCGTTTCGGCGACAAGGCCGGTCTGCCCGTCGACAATCGCGACCCCGCCGAGCATCGTCGAAGTCTCTATCGAAAGTACCTTCATGATT
>JAKAIZ010000058.1 GCA_021814065.1 Nitrospirota bacterium
TTGCCGGAAGAGATCTCCCTGTCGAACCAGCTCTTGCCTTTCACCGGAAGGGTCTTTCCTCCAAGCGTTATAATTCCTTCGGTCTTCAAACTCGTATAGGAAAAATACCATGACGCGATCTCCGGAGACTCCTCCGACTTTCGGGAATAGCCGTTGTTGCCGTTCAGCACGACCGGCTTTAGGGGGACCAGTGTAAGGTCGAGGACCTTGTCTCCGCCGTGTGCCCTGATATGCATCCTGGTCATGGTCCCTTCCAGTTCATTGCCGTCCACCCATACCTTCAATCTGTCGCTTTCTGCGCCGGCAAATCCGTATGCGCCGCTGTCCGCTTTGTCGAAGAAAGAGTAGCTGTCTCCCTTTACATCCGATATGGCAAAGTGGGAGATATAGATATTGCGGACCCCGAACCTGGACTTGTAATCCTTCCTCTGAACGCCGGCGACGAAGAAGGTGAGTTCGTATCCGAATTCCCGGCCTTCAGGCGTGAAGATGTGTCCCGTGAAATACCACCACTGGACCCTGTATCCTTCCTTGTAGTAAAAATCGCGCGGAAATGTGAGGGAATATCCCTTCGTAATCTCCCGAAATTCCCCGGCGGAAGCGACCCGAAGGGATAAGAAGAACAGAAGCCCGAAGAACAGAATCCTCTTCATCCGGGCCGTTCACTGAAGTGGAGACCTTTTCGCATACCTCTATTATAGAGGCCGAAAAAATATTCGCAACAAGTTTGCAGCCACTGCCGATGCACCGTTGCCGTCGTTGGGATAGTTGCAGGGGCGTGATTAATCACGCCCCTGCTGTGAGCCTAGAATAAGTCAGGCGGCCACGAGCTTCCGGTAATCCTCCGTCAACTGCAGTGTGATGGGGCCGGGCTTTCCATCTCCTACTATTCTGCCGTCGACCGAAATTACCGGCATCACTTCGGCGCCGGTGCCGGTGATGAAGCATTCATCCGCCGCATAGAGATCGTACTGCGTGACAGCTGACTCGGCACATTCAAGGCCTCGCTTCTTCGCGATCTCGGATACCGTTCTCATCGTAATGCCGTGGAGCGCCCCCTGGGCAGGGTGGGGCGTGAGAAGTCTTCCGCCCTTTACGATGAAGATATTGTCTGCTGTGCACTCGGTCACGAACCCCTGGGTGTTCAGCATCACCGCCTCCAGTGCGCCTGCCGCGCGCGCCTCCATCTTCGCCAGGATGTTATTCAGATAGTTGAGCGACTTTATCCTCGGGTCGAGACACTCGGGGGGGACCCGGCGGGTTGATGCGGTGACGAGCTTGATCCCTGCCTTGTAGTATTCCTCCGGATAGAGCTGGATATCGCCGACGATTATAATGACCGTTGCTCTGTCACATGACCCGGGGTCAAGGCCAAGCGAGCCCCGACCGCGCGTGACGATGAGCCTGATATAGCCGTCTTGCGTATTGTTCGCGCGGACAGTGGCGGCAACTGCCTCCTCCATCTCTTTTTCGTTCATGGGAATGGTGAGGGCAATTGCCTTTGCGCTGGTGTAGAGGCGGTCGACATGTTCGCTGAGCCTGAAGACCCGCGAGTTATAAACCCGTATTCCTTCGAAGACCCCGTCTCCGTAAAGCAGCCCGTGGTCTAAGACCGATATCTTCGCATCATCCTCACCGTAGTACTTGCCGTCGATATAGATTTTCATGCAATCTCCTTGTCTTCGTATACGTCCCTCATATGTTCGTAACGGGGGCCGAATTTTTCTATAAGTTCCTTGTTGAATCTCCTGACCACTTTCATGATATAGACGTCGTGTTTTATATAGTCCTCGGCGAGGGTGACGAACCCTTTGTTTATGCTCCATGCGCCCTCGACGCGCTGATTTTCATGAACGGTCGCCATCAGGGCTGTTACCGAATCGGCAACGATCACAAGCCCCCTGCCGCCTTTTTCCTTGTAAAGCGTTTCTTCTATGGGATGTGGATATACCTGCCCGATCCTGACTGCAGGCACGCCGAAATGGACCATTGCGATGCGCACACCCTTTTCTTCCGCCCTCCGGAAGAAGACCTCGAGCGATGCCAGTTCCTCCTTCCAGATCGACACCAGGAGGGTCTTCCGAGCGTCCAGGATAGTCCTGTGAGCCTTTTCGATGAGATAGCTGTGATCCAGGATATTCCAGATATAGGAGACGGCCGCCTTGCCAGGCAGGCTTGAGAGGTCTTCTCTGAGTGCCTTCAGGTTGGACTCCATTCCGTTTCTGAACCTTTCGATGAACTCGTCCGCCTCCATAGGGATATACCTCGGCGTGCCCTCGTCTCCGAGCGAGGAGACGACCTTTTTTTCTGTCAGTCTTGTCAGGACCTCGTATATTTTGGATGTCGGTATGCCGGAGGATTTGGCTAGTTCATATGCCGTAAGAGGGTTCTCCTTGAGCAGCGCCACATACGCCTTGGCTTCATAGGCCGAAAAGCCGACGCTGGAGAGCCTGTCTGCTATGCTATTAACTACCATGGTAGATAATAATATAAAACGAAAAGGGAATTCTGTCAAGAAGCAAGGGAGAGATCCGCTTGGACAGAGAATTTTCGCGGCCCTGCTTCTTCTGTCTACTCGAGCATCCGCCCGATGTTTTGCCAGCGCACGCGGGAATTGTCCGCGTCCCATGACCAGTATTTGACAAAGGCGAGTCCCTTGATCCTGCCGATCTTCACGAACCCCCAGAAGCGGCTGTCATAGGACTGGTCGCGGTTGTCGCCCATCATAAAATAGGAGCCGGCAGGCACCGTGATCACGCCGGTATTGTCGCGAGGATTGACTCCCGCCGGTATTATCGCGCTGTCCTTGTGAATTTCATGAGGGTTTACATAGGGCTTTCCGTTGACGAAGACTTTCTTGTCGATGACCTGGATCCGGTCTCCCGGCAGTCCTATGACACGCTTGACAAAGTCCCTGCTGGGGTCTTCGGGATACTCGAAAACAGCAATGTCCCCGCGTCTCGGATTTCGCAGTGGAAAAAGATGCCTGCCGGTGAAGGGGATCTCAATGCCGTAGATAAACTTGTTGACGAGGATATAATCGCCTATGGCGAGCGTGTTCTCCATGGACCCCGAGGGTATCTTGAATGCCTGTACTACAAAGGTCCTCACAATGAGCGCGATGATCAGCGCAAAAATGATTGACTCAAAATATTCGCGGTAGACCGATTTTTTTTCGGCCGCCGCAGCGGTTGAAAGCCCGTGTTGTGCCATTGTCAAGTGTCCTTTCCTGTGACGGAGTTTCGCGAATAACCGCGAAAGTGCCGGTAGATATGCGGAAGCGGTCCGCGCCCTGTCTTTTTCCGCGTCAGCATTCGCAAGGCTAATACGCGGATCGGATAAAAAGGTTCCGGTCAGATGCAGACGACCGGAGCAAGGAAGATCCCGAGGAAAATTCCGCCGCCCGAGAGTGCGTAACGGAACGGCCTCGAAACAAAGATCCTTTTGTAGAGTTTCAGCCCGCCCTCTTCGAGGCCCTCGAAGGCGTATATCTCTTCCATGACCCTGTCTGTAAAATCATCCGACGGCTTAAACGTTTTCATACCCGGTACCTCCGTAAAAATCCCTGATGAGCAGTCTCATCCGCTCTTTTGCCCTGAAAAGTCTCGACTTTACCGTCCCCGCAGAAACTCCCTGGCGCAGGGCTATTTCCTGGATCGAGTCCCCGTTAAGGCTCCGGAAGAGGGTCGTCCGGTACGGCTCGGGAAGGCGCCTGAGGGACTGCTTCAACGCCTTCATCTTTTCGGCGGCAAGAACGGCCTCTTCCGCAGTCTGGCCCTCTGCAATGAGGTCGTCCGTATCGTCCAGAAATCTGTGTTCTTTGCCGCCTCTCATCCTCAGTTCGCTGACGCACCGGTTTCGCGCGGCAATGAAGAGCCATGCGGAAAACGGGGTGCCTCTTGTTTCATCGAAATCCCTGAGGGACTTATAGACGCTCAGGAATACCTCCTGCCCTATGTCCTCGACGATTTTTGAGTCGCCTACGAGCGTGAAAACAAAATGAAGAAGATGCCTGTGGTATTTTTCGACGAGCATGGAGAAGGCTTCGATATCGCCTCCCTTTACCATCCGTATCACATCGACATCTTCCACTGGTTCTCCTTCGGCGTACTTGGTTTTAACGGTTAATACGCTTACTTAGCGAAAAGGTTCCCGGACAGGCCCTTCCGATAACATTTCTTGCCCCATGGGGTATTATATAAAAAGGCGGGATTATTACAAAAGCTGCGCAGCGCCGCCCTAAGACTGATCATGCCTAAGACTGACATGAAAGAGAAGATCAAAGTCGGGATAAGCGCCTGTTTGCTTGGTGAGAAGGTCCGTTACGACGGCGGCCATAAGCTCGACCATTACCTGAGGGACACCATGGGCCGTTTTGTCGAATGGGTGCCGGTCTGTCCGGAGGTTGAATGCGGTCTCACCGTTCCCAGGGAGGCGATGCGCCTTGTCGGCTCCGCGGCATCTCCCCGTCTTGTCACTACCCGCACGGGCGCGGACTACACGCGGCAGATGCGCGAGTGGACTGCGGGGCGGCTCGACCGGCTCGAAAAAGAGGGCCTCTGTGGATTTGTTTTCAAGAGCAGGTCGCCCAGTTCCGGCATGCGGGGTGTGAAAGTTTACGGTGGCTCAGGAAGGCCGGGTAATTCGGGGATCGGCATCTTCGCAGCCGCCTTCATGCAGAGGTTCCCCCTCGTTCCGGTCGAGGACGAAGGCAGGCTGCACGACCCGTCGCTCCGGGAGAATTTTATCGAGCGCGTCTTTGTCTTGAGAAGATGGAAGCAGTTTAGCTCCGGCAACGGATCGGCCGGGAGATTGGTTGATTTCCATACGCGGCACAAAATGCTGGTAATGTCGCATAGCCCGCGCCATTATTCCGCTCTCGGCAAGCTTGTCGCGCAAGCCGGGAAAGACCGTCGGGAAAACCTTCACGTAAAGTATCAGGGGCTGCTTATGGATGGGCTGAGGCTGCTGGCGACCGCCAAAAAACACGTAAACGTTATGCACCACATGATGGGCTACTTTAAGAAACAGCTTACGCCGGCGGAGAAGCGGGAGATGCTTGAGGTCATCGAAGAATATAGGAACGCTCTTGTGCCGTTAATCGTTCCGATCGTTCTCCTGAGACACTACGTCAGGAAATATGACGAACCCTACCTGAAAAGGCAATATTATCTGGATCCCCATCCCGCCGAACTTATGCTGAGAAACCACGTCTGAGAGCACGGGGCTCAGAAAGGCCACCACCCCCTGCTGATCTTTCTTGCGTCCACGCCGTGATACTCCCCTTTTCTGAGGAGGTCGAGAAAATTATCGCAGGAAACGCGATCACTGAACATGGTGTAACATAAACCCACTTCTTCCGGTGCATGCGCGTCCGAGCCGCCGGTGAAAGGCAGGTTCAATTCCCTGGCCGCTTCTATCGCTTTCGTGTTGAAGGCATGCAGGTTTGCTCCGTTGCATCCCTCTATCGCGCAGGGTCCCTGCATCCTGAACAGCGCCTCGCCTACCCCGCTGCCCCGGCGGAAGGGATGAGAAGGGATCACTACCCCGCCGGCATTGTTGACGACCTGTACGATCGTCTCGACCGGGGCATGAGAGATAGAGAGCCTATCCGTATTTGTCCCGAATACGAGACAATGCCCCTCGGCGGCGGACAGCTCGACTCCTCTCAATATTATTATGGCGTCTTCGTATTTTTCCCTCAGTCTTTCGACCGGCTCGGACGCTTCATACGAGTAGTGCTCGGTAAATGCGATGCCGTGCAGTCCCTGCGAGACCGCGCGAAGGACCAGTTCCTCCGGTTCAGCGTCGGTGTCGCCGCTGTATTTTGAATGGACGTGAAGATCGACCTTGTAGCTCATGTCTTCTATGATAACCCTATCGCTGCATAAAGGAGAAGGCAAACACGCCGAAAACGTGCTTCCCCATCAGTTGGAATCAGAAGAGTCTCGAAAGAAGGACTGGGACCGCCGACTCGACATTAAGGATGCGCTCGCCCAGGCTTACTGCACGAAAACCGGCGGAAAGGAACTTGCCGGCCTCGTAGGGAATGAATCCTCCTTCGGGGCCTACGGCGAGTGTGACCGGACCGCCGAGGCCGCGCGGGCAGGGCTCTCCGGCATGCGGGTCGGCCAGGAGGGGTAGGGTACCCTGCATGATCGCAGAGAGTTCGTCTTCCACGAAAGGTTTGAACAGAGGCCGAAGCAGTACCTCGGGCATGATCGTGTCGCGTGCCTGTTCCAGCCCGAGGATGAGCTGCTTTTCGATATGCTCCTTTTTCAGGAAGGGGCTATGCCAGTAACTCTTTTCGACCCGGTAGGAGTTCAGAATGACAATCTGTTTAACGCCCATCGCTCCTGCACAGAAGAGAACCCTTCGCAGGAACTTGGGCCTCGGCAGCGCCAGGATGAGTGTGACGGGAAGCGGCGCAGGCGGTGTCCGTTCGAAATGCACCTCCATCTCGGCTGCGTTTCGGTCGAAGGAGATGACCCGGCCCGAGCCTATCAGTCCGCCGGCTTTTCCGACGCAAAGTCTGTCTCCGACCGTGGCCCGGTGGACTTCGATGAGATGGTCAAACCTGCGACCTTCGAGTCTTACCCTTCTTTCCCCGATAAAGTCGTCTTCAAACAGAAGGATGAGGTTCACGTTGTCTTCAGGACGGTGATGATCCGCCTAGGCCCACTTCTCATAAAAGACGATCTCATGAAGTGGTTTTCTTGGCGGACCGTCTTTTTTCTCCTCGAGGGGGTATCCGATGGGGAACAGCCCGACGATGCGGATGCCGGACGGGACCCCGAGCAGGTCGCGCATCTTCTGCTCATCAAAGACGCCGACAAAGACCGTGCCGAGCCCCAGGGCTTTCGCCGAGAGCATCAGGGTCTGTGAGGCGATGCCGATGTCCGTCATGTAGTACTGCTGCTCCCAGATGGCGCCTGACAGTGAGGGGTCCGCGCAGGCGACGATCACGACCGGCGCCTCAGCCAGACCTTTCTTAGAGGGGTTGGCCTTGTACCCGCGCGTCAAAAAAAAAGACTCGACATACGACATCTCACTGATCTGCTCTTTCACTGTCTTTTTCTTCACGACGATGAACTTCCAGCACTGGAGATTCGCCCAGGAAGGCGACATCCTGACCGATTCGAGCAGCGCGTTGAGCTTCTCATCCTCCACGGGTTTCTGCTGAAATCTTCTCACGCTCCGTCTTGTCTTGATCGCCTCGAAAATATCCATATCGATCCTCCTCTCCGGTTCCTTACAGATTTATAAATATAACCTAATCGGGAGTCATGCTGAAAGTTCCGGCCTTTATCCGCACAGCCATGTCTTTTCCCTCCCGGTCTTTTTCCCGGTCTCTTACTTTCTTCCGCCGTAAACAGTGAATATCCCGTATTTATAATAACAGTCCACGTCACGAAAACCGATCGCCTTCAGGGCATCCATTTGCGAGTCGAGACTATCGGGTTTGTTGTCCCTGTTATCCTTATACCGTTTCATTGTGTCGCCGTAGATGTCGCCTGTAATGCCCGTCTCCTTCTTCTTTTCGGTGATCCATTCCTGCCAAAGGACCATGTACCACGCTTCCAGAACCTCGTTCGGGGCGAGCACCACGTCGATATTCATGAAACACCCGTTGTCTTTCAGGCGGGCATAGACCCATCCGAATAGTTCCCTCTTTTCCTTCATATCGAGGTGGTGTATCGCGAGCGACGAGACGATGAAGTCGAAATCCTGTGTCAGAGCATGCCCGGCAATGATCTCCTGGAAGCTTGCCCGCATCGTTCGGATATCGGGATAGTCCTTCAGGCGTTCTTTGGCCTTCCCTATCATCTCCTCCGACCCGTCGACGAGTGTTGCCGAGAGGGGGATTCCCGTCTGCTTCAGCTCGTAGGTCAGTATACCGTCTCCGCATCCTAGATCGAGAAGGTCTATCCGTCCATCTTTATGCATGAGCTGATGCCTGAAAAACGACTTCATGATGGCGTGAGACCTTTTTCTTTCAACAATGGCGATGTCGGCGCTTTCGACGAACTTCCTGCTGAAATCCGGCTCGGCCCAATGAGATTGTTCAAATTGTCCCATATGCCTTCCCTCTATTTCTTTAAATATTTCTGCTGCACGTTCGAGACGATGAGAAAATCCAGCTCGTCTCTCGCCGGCAGGGCCTTTTTTATTTCGGACGCGATGTATTGGGCGTCTCCCGAAACAGCCGCCAGTTCCCGCGCCTTTTTGTCGAAGGCGACGAGATAGTCTTTCATGTCCAGGATGTCCTTCTTCCCTGATACAGGCCCGTGGCCGGGGATTATCTTGTCGGCATCGACTGCAGCGACTGTATCAAGTACTTTTAGCCAGCTGTCGACGTCCCCGCTTGCGATATTCGGGTGATAATTCGTGAAGAGGATATCGCCCGTAAACAGGACCTTCTTGTCGGGAAGATAGGCCATGATGCTGCCGCCGGTATGTGAAGGCCTGGGATAGATCAGCTCGATGACCTGGTCACCCAGGTCTATCTCCATCTTTTCGCTGAAGGTAAAGGAAGGATAACTGAGGCGTGTGCCTTCCATGTCTTTATCCGTGAGGCCATACGCGGCCGCTTTCTTCAGATTTGCCTCACCGTTTGCCAGCATGTTCTTTTTGTCGATTTCCTGCGAGATGATCACCGCGCCGAGTTTGCTGAACTCCGAATTTCCGAACGTGTGGTCGAGGTGCGAATGTGTATTGACGACGTACTTGATCGGCTTGTCCGAGACGGCGCGGATGTCCTTAATGAAACGGTCAGCCTCTTTTGCCGAGATGAGCGTGTCAACAACCACGATGCCGTCTCTTCCGATGATAATCCCTGCATTTGCGCCGAAACTGTTCGAGGGGGACGCCTTTTTCGTACCGACATAGGCGTAGACGTTTTCGGCAATTTTTGTCAGCCTGTCTGCGGCCCATGCATGGCCTGCCGACCCGTATAAGAAAAGACAGACCGTTATCAATAGCAAGATTGTACGAACACCTTTTTCATGAATCGACTTCATCTTCGAGCCCTCCTTTGCCTTTATGGGCGGTTAGATAAATTTCGAAAAGAGTATATCCTCTCTTTCTTAACGTGTCGATCTTCGTCTCAGTTTCATCATCCTGTTCGCCCCGCGCTGGAATTCGAAAGGCACCTTCACAATTTCTGTGTCCACGCCTTCTGAATCGAGGAATAAGAGTATCTCGTCGAGATGGCGATAAGGCATCAGATCCAACTCCGAAAGCGGAAATATCCGCACCTCTCCGGATGAGACCCTCATCAACTCCGTCAGGCAGGCCTTGTGGAAGTCGAGGTCCAGCATGGCGCCGTAAAGGAATAGGAAGTGGCCCGAGAGGACGAGGGAGAAAGTATCGTCCGCAAACGGCAATCTGGGAAGCGACGCTTTTACATAGCGCCCCTGGGCAATACCGCCTTTCAGATCTTCCGCGAACAGCGCCAGTGCCTTTTTCCTCATGGAGATCAGGTCTTCCCTGTTTTTGTAATAGTTCCAAACATACAGATGGGAAACTTCGCCGACCTTATCGTGGATAAGTTTGATATCTCTTTCTCCTTTCCGGATCAACTCGTCCGGAGGAAGGTCATACAGGATATCGCACGCAACGACATCGGAGCCGTGCCGGCCGGCCTCGGCAGCGAACGAGGCCGCACCGGCCGGGCAGTCAAGTACCGGGCACTGCCTCAGGAGGGAATCCTCCAGGGCGAACATTCGCATATATTCGTCATAGGTCCTTCCTATGAAGGCAACCCGGTCTATGTCCAGACGCGTTTTCTTCATGGTCGTTCGGTCTTCCTTTATCCTCAAAATAAAAAAAGGCCACGGTGGTTGTCCCGTGGCCTCTGAGTTCTTTTTCCCTATCTGTTAATCGCTAACAGAATCCCCCGTCGGCCACGGCAGCGAGATGCCAGGCGGTCCTGAGGAACTTCACTGCGAAAAACAGATTTCTCATCAGCATGCATCAAATATATACCGGCCGAAATCGGCCTGTCAAGATTTTTATTGGGCTTGTTGCTCCGGGAGAATGGTAATGCGGGATCCGGCCAAAATAATGAATGATTCCCGGAGTCTTGACAATACCTTTGCCCTCCGCTTATTATTTCTGCTGACGTACTGCAAGGGCGGAATTTTCCGGGTGTGGGTATTTATGAGAATCCCGGTTAGTTGCAGAGGTGCCAGCCGGCGCAAAAGAGATGTTTTTCGATAAAATCATCTTTAAGGAGGAGGAGAGTATGTTGAGAAAGTCTTTAGCAGTAGTCTGTGTGGTATTCTTGACGGCTATTCTTTATGTGTCTGTCGCTCATGCAGAGACAACGTTGAAGTTCGGCGCTGCCTTCAGGCTCCGCCAGGAGATCTGGGATGATGTCACCAGCTTTGACACGGTCAATACCGGGACGAGTGCGGCGGACAGGAACTTCTTCCGTCTTAGGACCCAGTTATGGGCGAGGGCCGATTTTGCCCAGAATTTCGGCATATACGCAAGGCTCGTTAACGAGATGAAATATTTTGATGGGCCCTATACTGGGTTCAAGTCGTTTAATGACAGGCCCGGCAGGACTGATCCCGACAGATACGATCCTGATGAAATCGCCGTCGATAATCTGTATCTTGACGCAAAAAATGTATTTGGCCTTCCTGTAGATGTAAAGATCGGGCGTCAGGATTTCCTCGGCCCCGATATATATGGCGAGGGCTTTCTGCTAATGGATGGTACTCCCGCTGACGGGTCAAGGACCTTCTATTTCAACGCGGCAAAATTGAGGTGGAAGATCACTCCAAAGAACAGCGTTGATTTCGTTTATATTGACGACCCGAAAACCGATACGTATATGCCGTCCTTGCATCCGGCAGTCGCCGGCAGTCTGTTTGTGGACAACAAAAAACTTCTGACTGCTTCACGCGAGCAGGCGCTTGTTGTCTATAGCAGAAATAAGATTGGCGAAAACGTTACCTTGGAACCGTACTACATCTATAAGTCCGAGCAGACCTTTACCACACCGATAAAAGGCATTTCTGTGATACCTAAGCTCAAGTTGAACACAGCAGGCGCAAGGGCTGTGGTTTCATTTGGCGGCGGCTGGAACATAGGCGGGGAATATGCGCACCAGTGGGGTAAGTATGATGAAAGCGACGTTCCCCACAGGGCAGCTGACGGCGGTTATGTATTTGTGGGCCGCAAATACGAAAACGTGGGACTGAAGCCCGAATTCGACCTGCGATACATCTATCTTTCAGGCAACGATCCGGGGAGTGACACGAATGGAGCATGGGACCCGCTCTTCTCAAGAAATCCAAACTGGGACGAACTGATGATCTACTCTCTGCCGAATGAAAACTTCATATATGGCGGCGGTGTTCCAGGCTACTGGTCAAACATGGAAATTCTTAAGGCGACAGTTAAGCTGAATTTCAGTCCGGCGACTAATCTTGCTCTTTCTTATCAGTACCTCTGGTCGCCTCAAAAAGCGGACACTGCAAGCCTCCTCTCACCGGCCATGTTCGGGACCGGAAAGGAAAGAGGACATCTTCCTACGGCAATCCTGACCCACGCGTTTTCGAAGGACCTGGACGCCATGGTCCAGCTGGAGTATTTCATTCCCGGCAGCTTTTACGCGGATCAGGCCGACAACGCGACGTTTTTCAGGTGGCAGCTTCAGTACAGACTGTAAGAATTTTTTGTTCGGAAAAACGAAAAAACCCGCCGGCTATCCGGCGGGTTTTCTTTTTGACGCAAGCTGTTTTTCTTGACAGAAGATACGGCGAAAAGGAATACTCTGATGCGATATTCTGCTCCGGGAAAGCGGGGCTGAAACAAATAGACGGGGTGACGATATGAAGATACGATTTTTGGGGGCGGCGAGGACGGTAACAGGGTCCTGTTTTCATGTGGTAGGCGAAAAAGAGAAGATACTGGTGGACTGCGGCATGCACCAGGGACCTGATGCGGAACAGGCGAACAGGAAGGAGTTCGATTTCACGCCGTCGGAAATAGAATGTCTCTTCCTTACCCATTCCCATCTCGACCATGTCGGCCTTGTTCCGAAGCTGGTCAGGGACGGCTTCAGAGGGAGGATCATTACGACGTCGGCCGCAGCCGACATCGCGGAACTGATTCTCTATGATTCCGCCCATATCCAGGAATATGACACGGAATGGCACAACCGGAGGGCCCTGCGTTCGGGCCTGCCGCTCAAGGAACCGTTATACATCAGCAGGGACGTCGACAGGGTCCTTCCGCTTATTGAGAGAAAGAGCTACGGGAAAGTGGAAACCCTGTGTGAAACCGTGAGGTACCGGTTCGTGAACGCCGGCCACATCCTCGGATCGGCCACTCTCGAGCTGTGGTGCCGCGATGGTTCCCGAGAGAGGAAGATCGTCTTTTCCGGCGACATAGGGAAAAAGGACAACCCCATCGTCGACGATCCCGTATTCGTCGAGGAGACCGACTATCTTACGATTGAATCGACTTACGGCAACAGGAACCATAAGGGGATGAAAGAGTCGATCGATGAGCTGGTCAACGTCATAAGGAGTGCATTCAGAAGGGGCGGCAATGTTATCATCCCGTCTTTTGCGCTCGGCAGGACCCAGGACCTGATCTTCATGTTGAACAAGCTGGTGAAGGAAGACAGGTTGTTCAGGATCAATGTGTATATAGATAGTCCGCTTGCGCAGGGTATTACGAGGGTCTATGAGGCCCACAAGGAATATTTCGATGAGGAGGCGAGGCGTCTCTTCAGCACGGAAAGCACCGACGCGATGAGGATACACTTCACGAGGAGTACGGAAGATTCCATGGCCCTCAACAAGATAAAGAAGGAGGCGATCATCATCGCCAGCTCAGGGATGTGCGAGGGAGGCAGGATACGCCACCACCTCAAACATAATCTCTGGAGAAGGGAATGCAGCATCGTCTTTGTCGGATACCAGGCGCAAGGCACGCTCGGCCGGGAAATCGTCGATGGCGCCAAGGTCGTCGAGGTGCTGGGCGAAAAAGTGGCGGTCAAGGCGGATATCCATACGCTTGGAGGGTTTTCAGCGCACGCGGACCAATCCGAACTGATCGACTGGATATCACGCTTCAAAAACTCGCCGGAGATCTTTATCGTGCATGGTGAAGAAAAGGCGGCATTCGATTTCCAGGCGGTGATAAAGGAACGCTTCGGCTACAAGACGCACGTACCTGCGGTGGGGGATGAATTCGAGATCTGAAGTCACTTATGGCCAAACAACACAATGTGACTAAATTCAGTGAAGAGCCGCAAGGTCCTGAGCGAGCAGCATCACCGAAGTGTGGGACTGGAATACAGGAAACTGAATCTCCCAACAGCGTTGTGAGGGATTACCCGCAGTTGCTGAGTAAAATAGCCCTATTTTAAGGCCGCGATTTCAGAAGTCGCCTGCACGCAGCTAATCCGCCTCCCGGCATTTGCACGCGATCTATCGGTGTCCAGACTTTCCGCCTCGTTCTCCGAAAGCCTGCAGAGCCGCACTAATAAACAGCGGGGACTTTTTCTTAACCTATGACTTTGGACCGCTGTCACTTAGTAGGCATAAAATTTGAATAAATATTTGCATATTTGTATTAATCAATGCCTACATGGCGGTAGTGTCTCTGTAACTGACGACTGGCAGATAAAGGCAGTGAGAAGCGATCTGCCCTCAGAAGGGGCGGTTTAGCAGGAACTTCAGACAGGGGGACTATGCCATATCGGGCAAGCCGTTACATGAAGTATATCCTGACCCTGCTTGCGATACTGACAACCCAGTGTCCGCCGCTGGGGTACGCACTGGATGCTCCGCATACAAACACGCCCGGCTATAATATCGAATGCGGAACCTGTCATTGGACACACAAAGGTGCCTGGTCGACCCTGCCGAACCTACCTGATGCGGCCGACAACACGCTCAGCAACAGAAAGTGTTATTCCTGTCACGACGGCAGCAAGGCCGGCGTCCCGTATGTCAAGACCCATTCGACGTCTGCGACGTCGAGTCTCTACTGGACGACGCTGGACGGATGGACTACGCAGTGCGTAACCTGTCATGATCCCCACCAGCAGAGACAGACTAGGGCATGGGGGGCGCCTACCCACCTTGTTACGGGGGTCCCCCCCGTTAACATCGGAAGCTGGGATACCATCACCAACTCTACGCAGGTGACGGTAATAGGCACAATTGCAGATAACTATTACGGATATTACTTCATGCCGGACAAGAATAATAATTATTACTACGAAATAGTGTCGGACACGACGAATACCGATACTTTTCAGGTCAAGGGGCAAGTTCTGAATGCATATGTTGGTGCCGGGGGGTATGCTATCGTTTACGGAAAAAATGTCAGGGAGTCAGAGGGGTTCACCAATCCTGGCGGCACTACTATGGGAGGACCGGTAAAGTTGTTCAGGGCGGCAGGTGATAACGGGCCCGGCGATTCGACCAATACCGCGACCAGTGTCTGCTATGTCTGTCATACGTTGACTCTCCACTGGTCGATGGTGGGTGATACCGCCCATAATGACCGGACCAGTTGCACGAGCTGTCACCTGCATGTCTACGGCTTCAGGGCATCGTGCAACATCTGTCACGGCAACCCGCCCGTCGCAGATACGCTGGGCGGACCCGACGGTCTTGTATCCACGCCGTCAGCGACGGGATCTTCATCAGCTGGCTCCCACGTCAAACATGCGACACCTGCGAACATGAATTACCCGTGCAACACATGCCATTACGGCGGCATGCCGGTCTCGCCGGTCAGCGGCAACAATAAGCTGCAGATAGGCTTCAGCGTGCTTGGCGCGGGCGGAGGCGCATATGACGGCAGGACGTTGAATGCGCCGTACAGTTACGAAGGGACAAACGGTACAGCAGTTACGACCGGAGGGTCTTTGACCTGCTCGAATATCTATTGCCACAGCGACGGCACATCCGTTTCGACCGGGATGATCCCCGCCAACACTTCACCGGCGTGGGGATTTGGGGCGATTGCCTGCAGCGCTTGTCATGGATTTTCTCCCGCGTACACTAATGGAACCCCCAAGGCCAACAGTCACCCACAGCATCTTGCCTTCACGTGCGACAAGTGTCACAGTACGACGACGAATGACGGAGTGACGATATCGGATAAAACGACCCATGTGAACGGCCAATATAACCTTGATCCCGGAACAGGAGTATCTTTTTCGTACTCATTTGCCGCTTCGGGCGGCACCTGCAGCACTATCAGCTGTCATGGCAGCGGCAGCGCAGTATGGGGTGGTACGTTGGCCTGCGATGAGTGCCATGGTTGTCCGCCTGACACCGCGTCGCACCTTAAACATTATGGCGGAACGCTCGCCCAGGCAGGCTACGGCGATACGAGAATCTCCCAGGACTTCGGGCCGAGCGCCACAGCCTACGTGATGAATTGCGGAAACTGCCATCCTCTGGACCCTGCCAAACACGGGAGCGGAGTGGTGGAAGTGGAGCTTTACAATCCCCTTGCGGCCGCCGGCTCGCTTAAGGCCCTGAATGCTTCGTCCGCCGCGTATTCGGCGGGGAGTACGGTATTTACCGACAGCAGGGGGTTTACCTATACCCAGGGTACCTGCAACGGCGTCTATTGCCACAGCTACACGGATTGGAAGACGCCTGGGGGCGTCCCGGTGTGGACCTCGGATTCATTGCCGCCCAACCTTGAGGTGACGAGAATCTATCGGGCCGTCAGGTGGGGAGACCCGTCTCTTCCCTGTTCCGGCTGTCATGGCAATCCCCCGAGGACGTCCTATCCGGATAACGACGGCGGGACAGGCAACAGCCACTCCTGGATCGATTCGTATGGATATGATAATCTCCATTCGTACAATATGTCTTTCGATCCGATAAGCTGCAGCTACTGTCATTACGATACGGTGAACCAACTGAATACGTGGACACGGGACTGGATGGGCATTACAACCTTTGATAACGTGCCGATCAGCAATTACTCCAAACATGTCAACGGCGTTAATGACGTGGCACTCGACAGGAGTAAGCCGTTTGTTTACCCTACTATGTCATTCGGCGATGTCGCCATGTGGCTGACCAACGCCACATATGATTCTGCATCGAAGACCTGTTCGAACGTCTCATGTCATATAGATCAAACATCCGTGAAATGGGGATTGCCGTATCGCTGGGACACGGCTGAATGTTACCGATGTCATGCAGCCTACTATTAATTTCTTTTGCGGCGGGGAAGATACAAACACCTGGCAGTTTTTTATTAGCTATACCTTTGACTTTTGCCATAAAAACAGCCATAGGGTCGGCGATTATAAAGTTTATTCGGCCTCTATGTCTCGCGGCATGCAGCACTGAGGTTTAGTGATCACAGCGGAATAATCTCTGCCTGCATCAAGGCAAGATCGAGTAGCGCCACCGTCGATTTTCCATAGAGCCAGCTTCCCGCTTCGCCCGGGTTGACGAGCAGGGTCTCTTTCATTTTTTTTACTACCGGCTTATGGGTGTGGCCGTATATAACAAGGTCGTAATGGCCGCTGTCCGCCAATGCCTCGGCAACATGGTGCTCATGGATGACGACGATCTTTTTCCCGGCCAGTTCGAAAGTATGCGGCTGGGCGAAAACCCTTCCCCCGGACATCTTGCTGAGGAGGAGTTTGTCGCCGTCGTTGTTCCCGAATATGCCGGTGAACCCGGCGTTTAGGTCATTCAATATCCGGAACGTGAAGGGGGACGTGAAATCGCCTGCATGGATAACGTGTTCGACCTTCCTTCCGTTAAAGAGATCGACCGCCTTTCTTATCTGGGGCATGTTATCGTGTGTATCTGAAACGACGCCTATGAGCATGCGACCTCCTATCCGAAGAACTGCATGATATATTTTACCGCAACGTAGACGATCAGGCCGCCGAGCATCAGCTTAATAAACCTCTGGGGAACGAATTTCTGGACCCGCGCGCCTAAATATACGCCGACGAACCCGCCGATTCCGAAGAGGAAACCAAGGAGCCAGTCGGGCGAGGTGGCGACGCCGCTTTTCGCCGGGATCACACTATAAAAGACAATGCCTGCGATCGAGGTTAGAAAGGTGCCCATAAGCGCAGCTCCCGCCACGGTATATACGGGCAGCTGGAAGACGGCCACACAAAACGGCGCGATTATCGCGCCACCGCCGATACCGTAGGTTCCGCCGATGATCCCTACCACAAATGCGAGGATGAACATCGCTACGGTGCTGAAACTGAATGTCTCTCCCCAGAATTCATAGGTGACTTCGCGCGCCGTAAATGAAAGCGTCGTTACCACGGCTTCCCGGGGTAGCCCCGCGGCCACGCGCGATTTTTGAGATTCCCTCAACTGGGTGCTCCGCTGTTTGAATTTTTCTTCGAGGGCCCTCATCTTCGATTTGCCTACGGAGACCCTGCCCGAAACTTCATAGAGCAGCCGGACCCCGATGTACATGAGGACGCAGCCGACAAAGAACTTGAAACTCCCCGGGTCGGGCAAATAGAAGACCCTCAGATAATAACCGATGAAGACACCTGGCAGCGTCCCGAGGATCACCACGAGTGTGAGCGGCCATGCCATCCTGCCCTCTTTGATGAAACGGTAGACGCCGCTCGGGATGGCGACGATATTGTAAAGAAAATTCGTGGAACTGACGGAGGGGCTCGTAAAATTAAGGAAGCTCATCTGGAAAGGGAGGAGGAGAAAGGCGCCAGAGACGCCGCCCATCGATGTGAAAAATGAGACTACAAGCGCTACGAGCGGAGGGACGAAGGCATAGGTCTTCACCCCTGAGACCGGGAATATCATGTAAAAGAGTTCCACTGTTCCTCCTGAAGAAGGACATTAAATCCGACGCGTTTTTTTTACCATAGAAACAGCACGGCTGACAAGGACTTTCTGGGGAGGTTCGCCAGGTAATGTGATAAAGACTCGATTTTCTTTGAGTGACTTCGAGGTCGACCCGTTGCCTCACATAAGAATCGATACGAAATGATATACGTTGCCTCACGTAAAAATCTATCCCAAAGGGCACTGATTTGTCTTGAGGGTGGATCACATAGGGAAGTGACTTCACCAGATGCCCT
>JAKAIZ010000059.1 GCA_021814065.1 Nitrospirota bacterium
TAGCTTTGAATCATTAACTTGTTTCCTTTTGCTCTTCATCGTAGCCACCTCCTTATTTATTCAGCAGTTTATTCTCAGACAAAAACTTAAACATCTCATCAACATCTCTTTGGCAATCTTCAATCGTGACATTGTAAGTTTCGCCCATCCATTTTACAATATCACCCTTGCCTTTGCCTTCCTGTGCCAGTCTTACGATCTCGAACCCCGACTCGTTTAACCTATAATGCTTGCCACTATCCAGACAGAACAGATAATATGAGCCAGCCACTTCATCATGTCTTAAGTAGACCTGTGAAGATAACAGGGTGTCCGTCATGTTTCTTTCCAACACTGCGGATCACTCTGCAAATAATCACCAGTGGCGGCAAATGCTGCTGCCCGGCACCCTCGGCAGACGGGTACGTATTCGCACTCTCCGCACTTCCCTTTAAGATTCTCAGGATTACGAAATTCCCACAGCAAAGGATTCTTGTACCATATCTCATATATGGTATTTTTAAGCAAATTCCCAATTTTGATGGGCAATCGCCTGCATGGAAAAACATCGCCATTAGGCATAATCGTTAGCGCATTATTTCCTACGGAACACATCGCGCCAATATGTTTATCATCAGGGTTAATGAGACAAAATAGAGTCCTATATAAAAGCATCCTTGGCGATAAGGTTTCGCTGAAATACTCATAACTCTTTTCATAAATATCTTTGATTTCATCTGGCGTTAATATCCATTCTTTCAGATCAGCGCTTTGTCCTTCAGGAATAAACCTATCAACGACAAACGCCTCCACGCCCAATTTGCCAAGCTCTCCAGCTAACAATGCGACCTCACCTCTATTGTGCCTGCCGATAGTCATCATTACAGATGTTCTTAATCCGGCACCTCTCAATCGCTCGAGTTTTTCTGCAATTGCCTTGAAAGACCCTGCTCCTCTAATCCCGTCATTAGTTTCTTCAAGACCCTCCAGAGATACCTGAATACGTCTCAACTTCTTAAACTGTAATAAGCGGCTAATGATTGAATCATCAATTAAGGTGCCATTTGAGAGAATATCAACATGCCCTACTTCAACTCGTCCCTCCAGAAAAGCTAATATTTCGAAAACCGCATCCTTTCTGGTGAAAGGCTCCCCGCCGGTAATGCTAAAAGAACCAACCTTCCCCCACTCTTTAACAGCGTCCGTTAGGTGTGTAGCGATTTCTAGCAGCTCAGGAACAGTCAGCCCTTCATTTCGATAGTCTTCATGGTAGCAGTGCTTGCACCTCAGATTGCATCTATCAGTTATGTGCCACTGATAATAAAATTCAGTCTGATAATCAAGCTCAACAGGTGTTGACATCTATATCTCCTGCAAATATGGGCAAATGCAGATCGCCCCGGAGCCCCCAGCGCTTAACATCGTGTATTATACAAAACTTTGCCTTTGTCTATCCTCCGTAAATGTCAGGTATAATAGAGCAGTAGGGTTCAACCTATATTTAGCCATATTATCAATAAGTTACATCTGCCGGTATCAGTCAGAGTTGGCCAACTACTTCGTCCGGGCGATCATCTCAATCAAGCGGCGCGTATCGTCTGTCCTGCCAATCTTCTGTTCGATCAGGCCCAATCTAGCTTCGACCCTTCCCATCGGGTCCTGAATGGCAAGATATTCTTCATCGTTTGCCAGCCGGCCTATTTCGAGCCATAGCCCTTCGTTCGATGCGATGATTTGGTACAGAAGCGCATGAATTTGCCTTAAGTTCCCCTGTGCAGTCGTACCCATATCCGTAATTAAAGATCTTCCGTGCGCCTATGTCAACCCGGGACATTAGGGCCGTTGACGCCGAGTGGTGGTGTCTTTATAATGAGGATTGAGAAAAGGAAGATAGCGTTGCTCGAATTCCTAGTATTGCTCGTGATTGTTGCCCTCGCCGACGTCTTCTATTGCAAGGTAATTCCACCTTGGATATGGCGCCGCCCTGTGAAGGGCGCATTTGTCAGGCCCGAATCGTGGTCGAAGTAGAAATCACGAAAACATCGTCGCCGGTCAGAGAATATCCGTCTACCGTTTTCACTTTAAAGGTGCCTTCGGCACCTACCTCGATATCTGGCAAATAATCGGCGGCGTATACAAAAAGGCGATGTACCATTTCGATCTCGCTTATGGTTTGCTGGGTCTCCGGATGCGCTGCAACAAAATCAGAATAGCGGACCCTCCCTTTATTAAGGTCCTCCTGTAATAGATGACCATATCGACGAACTATCCGCGGCATCCCATAGGACAGAATCCGATTCTTTTCTTCACTAATGTCATCGGATATCGCCACAGTAATATCTTTGGGATATTGACCTCGTAATTCTGACTTTTCCTTCAAGAACCAGTCAGCATAAACGACATAAAGACCCTCGCATTCAATACACACCATCAGGTCGGCGGAGTCGCCGTAGATCTCGAACCCGCTCCTGACTGCCTGAACCTTGCCACTTCCGCAATAGGGGCACCGCCAGCCGGAATCTGTTTCCAATACAGCTCGCACAACCCGGTCCATACAAGACTCCTTAAATCATCTCTTATAGATGTGTCAGGAAAAAAGTATCCTACTAGATGTCATCGATACAGCGATTAACCTTGACTAGGTCTTTCTTGCCCTCACGCACCTTCAAAATAAGTTTTTCTTCTTCCGCAGTAAGCTCTACCATCTTTCCTCTGGCGAAGAAAGGTTCAATATCCTGCCTTGAAACGGTCCAATTCTTTATAAGCTCAAAGATATTCCTGCTTAGTCTCCTCGTACTTTGTCGAATGACTTTGCCCTGACGATCTGCAATTTCGCGCAGTTCAGCTAGCATGCCACGATCAGCCATTACATAAGCTGTCGGAGATTTTCTGCGAAACAGGAATATGTTATTGTCCTGGTCCTTAATCGCCATAGCATAAGGAGGCGTTTCAACCGCTCTGCCGGCTTCCAACTTCTCCAAAAACTCAAACTTGCGTGCCGGCAGGAGACTGACAATTTCTACGAACTGATTTGCCTCTACAATTATGTGAATTGGAGTAAATAAAACCTTAGTGGCAGCATATTCCTCCGGCAAAAACATTTTGATCAATTCATCGCTCAAAAAGGGATTGGCCGACTCACCCGTTATGTAGTCAGGGTTCAGTTGAAGAAGAGGCGCCAAATTTCGTAACGTTTCATCTGAGAGAGGCTTTTTATTCCTATCGCCCTCCTCTCCCTTTTCAAACTTTGATATCGCTGAGGAGGATTTGAGACCAATCGCCTGCGCCAGTTCCGTCTGATCCTTTCTCTGCAGTTCCCGCACCATCTTAAAAAGGGCATTCAAAGTCATAAGTTATAGTAACTCAAAAGTTGACCTTAATCAAGTCAAAAAAGTCTTGACAAGACGATCCGAGTCTGATAGTCTATCTTTGACTTGTTCTAACACCATCTTGGAGCTAGGAGGAAGGATGAAAGATCAAAGCAATCCGCCCGACGAGGACGAGAAATGGTTAAGTTACAGGGATTTATCAGTGCGGTGGAAGATCCCTGTCCAGACCTTACGCGCCTGGGTAATGAGGGGCAAACTCAAAACAGTGAAACTGGGCAGACATGTGCGGTTTTCACTCACCTATATCACGTCTCTTGAAGAGGCAGGCGGGTTGGCATGATCATCACGTACTACAGCAAAAGAAGGAAGTGTTGGGTATATGATGTCAAACTGCGTAACGAGCATGGGAAAATGCAGTATTTTGCGTGCGGTCATACATCCAAAACTCTTGTGCGTGAGTACGAAGCAAAGCTTAAGAATAAAATCAAAGAGTGGCGAATGTTCCCGGAAAGAAAAATCAAGCCGGCGACGTTCGAGGAATTTGTAAATAACAATTTTTTGCCCGACTACGCAAACTCCCTAAGCAGAAAGCGCGACTACGAGAGCATGTGTCGAAAACTCGTACGCAATTTCAGCAACACGCCAATGGAAAGCCTCGCGACTGCAGATGCTGAAGCATATTTGACACGCCGCTACTCCGAAGTGTCTGTGTACATGGCCAATCGAGAATTTTACTGTCTTAAAGCAATATTTTCGAAAGCAGAGAGCTGGGGTTATCGTACTAAGGGTACAAATCCCTGTCGTATAAAAAAGAGAGGCGAGGCGGACGGAATTCAGTTGCGCAAAGAAGAGCCGCGCTTCCGCGTACTGACTGCACCAGAGGTTGACAGCTTGTTGTTCGTATGTCAAAAAGGTCCTTCATACTTCTATCTCGGTGAATTTACAGAGGACTACACTGTTGAAAAACTCTGTCGCTCACTAATCGGCGACGGCTATAAGTCTAGCAGCCAAAGCACCCCCCATACGCTTCAGTGGCTAAATGACATCCTGCTAGATAAGAGTTTTTACAGTCACGTCAAGAATGCCAAGTCTCACCAGTTGCGATCAAAACGTGCAGAAGATATAAAAAGAAAATACGCCGCCACAAATGATGAGGCCGATCTGAAAAGATTGAATCGCGTATTAATCGAGGAGTTTTATTCACGTGAGACGCCAAAGATGCCGAAAAAGGCCGTGGGATTAACTGAAAGACAAGCCCTCGAACTGAGGGATCAAATTGAGATCACGCTCCATGCTGGCCCCAGAAAAGATGAGCTGCTGAATATTAAAGTTGGTGATATCAACTTCGAGACAGGAATGCTACAAATTCTCGGGAAAGGACAAAAAATAAGGTTTGTTCCGATGAACACTCGGGTATGGGATATCTTGAAAAGGAGGTTGCCTGGCAGAAAAAATTATATATTCGGGAATGGCAATGTTGCACCCAAAGATTTTAGAACTGCTTTCAAAGCAGCTTGTGTGCGCGCCGGCATTAAAGACTGTAGGCCCCATGACTTGAGACGGACGTTCGGTACAAGATGTGCTATGGCCACCGTCCCGCCCAAGACGTTGCAGAAGTGGATGGGGCATAAAGACATCGAAACCACGTTGAAATATTACGTCCAGATACCCGAAGATTTTGAGAGAGAGGCAATTGAGAGGCTGAAGAATTTCAGGAAAGAAGACAGTCAGCGAGGCAGTTGAAAGGAAAGGGGCTAGACGGTGATCGTCTAACCCCTTGTTTTTACTGGTGAGCCGTGCAGGAGTCGAACCTGCGACCCGCTGATTAAGAGTCAGCTGCTCTACCAACTGAGCTAACGGCCCATAGAAAGACAGTGATCAGTAAAAAGTGAACAGTGGATAGTTAAACAAAACCAACCGACTTAAATCAAGTTTCTTTCACTATGCATTAAAACTGTCCGGCTGATAACTGCAAATTTCATCATTCGAAAATTATGGCGCGCCAGAGAGGAGTCGAACCTCCGACACCCAGCTCCGGAGGCTGGTGCTCTATCCACTGAGCTACTGGCGCATTGAAACAGTAATTAGTAAATAGTGATCGGCAAAAATCGAAATTCAATCCTATTATTCTATCCATCTGTTAACCAATCACTAATAACTATTCACTCAAAATTTGCCAAGCAAATTTTGTTGGGGTGGGCGAGGGGATTCGAACCCCCAACACCTGGAGCCACAGTCCAGTGCTCTAACCGTTGAACTACGCCCACCATTGACTACAGTTATCCGTAAAAAGTGAACAGTGAATAGTAAAACAAAAAACCCGCCGGAATCAACAATTCGTCTTCAGCAGCTGATCATCAGTCACTCATCACGCTTCACTGATTACACCGATCCGGAGGATCGGATGGCGCGCCTGGTAGGATTCGAACCTACGGCCTACTGCTTAGAAGGCAGTTGCTCTATCCAACTGAGCTACAGGCGCACTGTCGTATACACTCAATTATATATTAGGAAAGATGATTATATGAAGTTACCGGAAAGGCTGTCAAGGAAACGTTGACGGGGACCGCCTTTTTTTGTTTTACTATCCGATAGCTGCAGCGAGCAAAAATTACGGATAAGGGCGGTTAGCTCAGCTGGGAGAGCACCACGTTCGCAACGTGGGGGTCGAGGGTTCGAATCCCTTACCGTCCACCAACCTTTTTCCCGCTAGCTCCGTCGTGTAACCGAAAAACCTCTTTGCGGGCAGAGGAGCGCCCCCTTCCTGTTCCAGGCGAACAAGGACTGCCTTGAGCGGCATCGATATTTTCCGGTAACAATTCAATCTCTCTTCACCCCGCCTGCACGCCCGGCCTGCCGATAAGGGAGAGGAATTCCTGACGGGTGGAGGGGTTGCTGCGGAAAACGCCCAGCAGCGAGGACGTCACCATCATCGAATTCTGTTTCTCGACGCCCCTCATCATCATGCAGAGGTGCCTCGCCTCGATCATCACACCGACGCCGTCCGCCCTAATCGAGTCATGGACCGCATAGGCTATCTGCTCGGTCAGACGCTCCTGGATCTGGAGCCTCCTGGCAAACATATCCACCAGCCGCGCTAGTTTGCTGATACCGAAAATGGTGCCCCGTGGGATGTATCCGATATGACAGCGGCCGAAAAAAGGGAGCATATGGTGCTCGCAGAGACTGTAGAGCTCTATATCTCTCACGATGATCATGCTTGACGTCTCCTGCGAAAAACAGGCGCCGTGGATCAGCCCTTCGACATCCTGCCGGTAACCGGAGGTCAGGAAATCGAGTGCCTTTGCAATGCGGGCGGGGGTGTTCAGAAGACCTTCCCGCTTCGGGTCTTCACCGATCTCGGCGAGCAGTTCCATGATAAGGCCTTCAACTTTCGGGATGTTCATCTTGAAGAAGCTCCTTTCTCAAAAGTCGGGTATACTGTTCAAGCGGCTCCATCTTTCCCCTCGGAAGCGCTCCTGCGATATCCGCGATCGTCTCATCCGAACCGGGAAGCCTGAGTCCCGGCAAGAGCTCCCACAGAGGGATGGCGACATAGGGCCTGGTCCGTATCTCCGGCGCGGGTAGTTCGAGGTCCTCCGTATCCAGCACCACGTCGTCATAGATGATTAGGTCGAGGTCGATCGGCCGGGCCGCGTATTTGTCTTCAGTGCGTATGCGCCCCATCGCGTCTTCTATCGGCCTGAGGACCGATGACTTGAACTGCAGGGCGGGAAGCTGCGTGTCGACACCCACGATGCAGTTATAGTAGGCCGACTGTTCAGGCCTGTCTTCCGCAGGTGTAAGATAGACGGTTGAGATGCCGGTAATGCGCGCGTGACGGCGGAGCAGGCGAAGGGCGTTGCGCACGTTATTGTAAGGGTCGATGTTCGATCCAACGCTCACAAAGGCCCTGGCCAAGGTCTTATCCCCTGCGGACCCGGACGATTTCGACGCCCGCGCTTCTGGCGAAACGGAGCGCGCCGGGCTTATCGACGCGGACCCGGACTTCGAGCACTCCCGGGAAACCGAGACAGAGGTCCGCGATCGATTCTGCGAGCGCCTCGACGAGATGGTAGTGCGAACCATCCACCATGCGCACGATCTCTTTCTTGACTGCGCGGTAATCTACGGTATCCTCGAAGCGGTCGCTTCTGCAGGGGACCGAAAGGTCGGCGCCGATCTCCAGGTTGATCAGCACATCCTGCCGTTCCTTACGTTCCGCATCGTCTACGCCTATGATGCAGCGCACGGCGAGGTCAGTGATCAGAATCCGGTCCATTGCGATACTCCATAAGATGTCGTCCTCCGTCGGCAAAGATGACCTGCCCGGTTATGAAATTGCCCTTCAGAAGAAAGAGCACGGCATCCGTAACGTCCCGGGGGGTTCCATGTCTCCTGAGCGGAACGGCCGCGGCCAGCGCCTCCAGATACCCTTCGTCCTTTCCTTCAGGCGGGAGGATCAGGCCGGGGGCGACCGAATTGACGGTGATATGAGGGGCGAACTCGACCGCTGTCATCCTCGTTAGAAGGTAGAGGGCATTCTTGCTCATAATGTAAGAAAGGTGCTTGAAGTCGAATCCGGCGATCCTCGTATCAAGGATATTGACGATCTTCCCCTTGCCGGCGCGCCGGGCAAACTCACGACTGAGGACGAAGGGTGCCCAGGCGTTTATCTGCATCTGCCGCACCACCCCGTCGAAGTCAGCATCCGTGATCGTGTCGGGACTGAAGACAGACGCGTTGTTGATGAGGATGTCGAGCCTGCCGGATGCCTGGAATGCACGTCCGACGAGCGACTGATAACCGGAGGGCTCCGCAAAGTCCGCCGGTACGATCCACGACTTCACGCCGAACCCTTCGAGCTCAGCGCAGAGTTTCTCGCATTCCCCCTGGAGCGAGTGGTGGTCGTGGACAACGATGTCGACGCCTTCAGCCCCCAGAGCGAGGGCGATAGCGCGGCCTATTCTTTTGGCCCCGCCGGTCACGAGCGCCGTCTTACCCTCCAGCATGTTCTGCGCCATCGGCCACCCCTGATCACCGCGGATGAAAACACTGCCCGTTTCTTCTCCCATAGTCACGTCTGCCGGGATGCCAACCGTTCTATCTTCTCCGCCAGCACAAAGTCCTTCCCTGAAAGCCCGCCTACCTTGTGGGTCGAAAGCACAAGGCGCACCTTATTGTAGAAGATGAAGATATCCGGGTGATGCTCCTCTTCTTCGGCCAAATCGGCAATTTTGTTGACGAACTCAATGGCACTCCGGAAGTTCCCGAAATGAAATTCCCTCTCGATCGCACCCTCCCTGAGGGTCCAGTCAGGGAGACCGCGTATCATCTTCTCAATCTCACCGGCCGCAAGTCGGGCCATGCCCCCTCCGGATGCAGCTCCGGCATTTTCCCGTTCCGTCATCGGATCAGCCCGCGCAGTTCTTCCGGCTTCACCTTTTCACCCTTGCGGATAAGCGCACGCGCCGCCTCGACCTTCTCCCATACGTTGCACATCATCACTCCCCTTACCTTCCCGTCTTTCAGATAATAGATGACCCCGGTATCGTTTTCCCTCTGCCAGTCCGCGAACGTTTCGAGTTCGGCACTGACTTCTCCCACCGCTTCGTATCCGAATTCGAAAAGGTCCGAAAAAAAATAGGGCATATAGGTAAAAGCCTCTCCGGCGCCGGCCATGTTCCTGCCGGCCTGCTTCCCCTGGTTCAGGGCATTGTCCCAATGCTCAATCCGCATCTGCCGACCCAGGGCCTGATAGGGGAAAACCGCATTGTCGCCGGCAGCGTAGACGTCCTGATGGGAGCTCCGGAGATACTCATCGACCACGATGCCATTATCCGTCCGGAGCTCTGCCTCCTTCGCCAGGGCGTCAGAGGGGACGATCCCGATGCCTACGATCAGCAGGTCCGATTCGATGCACCTGCCCTTTTCCGTGGCTGTAACAAAAACGTCCCCTTTTTTTTCGAAGGATTGCGGCCTGTCCCTTGCGAAAACGGTCACGCCGCGGCCGATATAGCTGTTTTGGATCGCCATCCCGAGGGACCCGGGGAAAACCCTGTTGCAGAGGTACGGCTCAGGGAATATCATCGTCACCGTAATCTTGTTCGCAACAAGCGCGGCGGCTATCTCGGACCCGATGAACCCGCCTCCGACAACTACCGCAGATTTGGCTTCTCCTGTGTCCTTTCTCATGCGCAGGTAATCATCAAGAAAGCGGTAGTAACAGATCCCTTCGAGATCACCTCCCGGCACCGACAGCCTCCGCGGAGTGCCTCCTGTGGCAAGGAGCAGTTTCCCGAAATGATACGTCTTCCCAGCTGCGGATCGCACGGTCTTCTTCCCCGGCTCGATCCCGGCTACTTCAGTACCGAGCGAAAGCGTCACATTGCTTTTTTCATAGAATTGCCGGTCATGGATGAATATCTCCTCGACCTTCTTCTTGCCGAGCCATAACTGCTTTGACAACGGCGGGCGGTGATAGGGGAGGTGGTTTTCATTGCCGATCAGCAGTACGGAGCCGCTTCCGTCCATTTCCCTTATGCCCTCCACGGCGGATGCCCCCGCCAGGCCGCCGCCCACGATGATATATGCAAAGTCCTGCTCCGGCATATTTAGGCCTCCCTTTTTCTGTCTTTACTCCAAGTGTCGCATGAGAACGGCATTCCTGCAACCTCATCGCGCCTTATCCTGGAAAAAGCAGTTAACCACAGAGACTCAGAGACTCAGAGTCACAGAGTCAAAAAAAGGAAAACTCCTGAATTTGCCAATCACCCCGATGGTGACACGGAATTTTCCGGAATACCGTTGTTTTCTCTGTGTCTCTGCGCCTCCGTGCTAAATGATCTGTCTCTTTCGGGCTTGGGAAATACCACTTCTACGAAAGCCACTGGAAAAATAATGCTGACGCTCACATGAACCAAAGTCATATTTCTGCCGAATGTATGGACTTTTTCAGCATGTTCGTCTTCTACGTTACACCGCAATAAGGTTTGTATTGACATATAGAGTGACGGCGAACTAAACTTTCCTAGGGCACAGAATACAATGACACGGGCGCTTTCCCATTCAACTTTTCTCGCAATTATTCCGATAAGAGGAGTAGCGCGCCCGGCCTGATATAAGTGCGCGGGTATTTTACCCATACATAACGTTACACCGCGAAAAGCTTCGGGGCTTTTCGGGGAGAGGAGGAACAGATGAAATTCCTGAAGTTCGTTGTCTTGCTGTGCGTCAGTCTCGTTTTTGTCTCCAGCAGTTTTGCGAGCGGAAAGCCGAGGGTGGGGGTCCTTAGGTTTACCAATGATACCAGTGCCGGCTGGTGGAGGGCCAGCGTCGGGAGGGAACTTCAGGACATGCTCGCCTCTGAACTCGCGAGTACCAAGTCCTTTCAGGTGCTCGAAAGGAAAGAAATCGACGCGGTGCTCGGTGAGCAGGACCTGGGGGCATCCGGAAGGGTTAGCAAATCGACCAAGGCGAAGATGGGCAGGATCAAGGGCGCCCAGTACCTGATTGCCGGGACGGTATCGGCATTCGAGGAGAATACGAGCGGGACCGGCGGCGGCTTCGGCATAGCCGGATTCTCGATCGGCGGCAAGAAAGAGAAGGCTTATATCGCTGTCGACCTGAAGGTCATAGACGCAACGACGGGCGAAATCGTGGATTCCAGGACGGTTGAGGCCTCGTCATCTTCCGGGGGGCTCAGCCTGGGAGGTCACGTCGGGATGTTCTCCGGGAGTCTCGGGAGCTACGCGAAGACGCCGACCGGAAAGGCAATACGGGCATGCATCATCGAGATTGCGGATTACCTGCAGTGCTCGATGACCAGGGGGAGAGACGACAGCTGCATGGACCAGTATGCGGCCAAGGAATCATCGAGGAGAGAGAACACGAAAAAGTCGATCGACCTCGAATAACGGCAACCGGATGAGGGGCGAAATCCTTCGCCCCTCTCTTCTTCGCCTTTGCCCCGGCCTGTCATGAAGGCGGAAACAACCCGTCTCAGATTTTTCTCCCATTCGTTTTATCCTAAGAACAGCAGTCCATTTACCACTTAGGCACAGAGACACCGAGGAAACAACGGGTTTTCGAATGATTTTGTTTCACCACCAAGGTTAAGGCTAACATCCCGGTCTTTTCTCTTACTTTTCACTCTGTGCCCCCGTGTCTCTATGGTCAACTGCTTCTCCTATGTTTGTTGTAGAACTCGCACTTCTGGCAGTCTTCGTATTTCTGCGCAAAGGTACCCTGCACCTTGCCCTCGCAGAACGTGCCTGCTACCGCCCAGCAAACCCTGCCGAAATTCGGATAGGCAGGACACTTCAAAGAGGCGTCATTGTCCCTGCCGCATTTCATGAACTCCCAGCACTTCATCTCAAGAGAGTCTTCCTCGCTCTGGTAGGGAAAATACAGGGCAAAAGAGGATCCGCCGCCCTTTACATTTTCGGCCCTTATGAGGCCCCCGTGCTCCTCCATGATCTTCCTCGTGATCGAAAGCCCCAGCCCGGTGCCGTGGCCGGTCTTCTTCGTGGTGAAAAACGGCTCGAAGATGAGGGGAAGGTCTTCGATCAGGATGCCGGGGCCCGTGTCCGACACCCGCAGATACATGTACAATACGTTCTGCATCTCTTCCTCTCCCAGGGTCAGCGTCAGGGTGCCCCCTTCCGGCATAGCATCGACTGCGTTGTTGAGCAGGTTGCGGACCGCCTGTCTGACCTGGTCCTTGTCGATTAGCACGGGGAGAAGCTCCCCCTCCGTATGGACTTCAAGCTTTACGGACTGTTCCGTGAAGAGGGTCCCGTATATCTGCAGCGCCTCATCCGCAACCTCCCTCAGGTCATGTTTTTCGAGGCGGCTCCTGGTGTCCCTTGAAAAGGTGAGGACGTCCCTCAGTATCTTTTCGAGCCGGTCCACCTCCTCCAGCATGATCTCCGCGTATTCCTTCTCTTTCGGTTGCGCTGCGATCTTGAACAATCTTCTGGCAAACCCCCCGACGGCGGTAAGCGGATTACGTATCTCATGGGCGACATCAGCAGTTAGTCGGCCGAGGGACGCGAGCTTTTCGGCCTGGATCAGTTTGTCCTGCGACCGCTTCAGCTCTTCGGTCTTTTTTGCGATCCCCTCCTCGAGCGCCTTCGTCCAGTCCGCCATCTTGTCCCGGGACGAGGAGAGTTCCTTTGTCATCGTGTTGAAGGTGTCGGCAAGCTGCCCCATCTCGTCACCTGAGGCGACGGAGACGCGCTGTCCCAGATCTCCCGTAGTGACCTTCCGCATGCCCTTGGAGATCAGCGACACCGGCGTAAGGACGAACCTGTTGAGGATGGCATAGAGCACCGCCGCGATCAATGCCATGAAGACCGCGGCAAACAGCGTGATGTCCCTGGTTTGCTTACGGATCGTGCCGTCTACCGTAGAAAGGGAGAAATCGGTCTCGAGCACCCCGAGGACCTTCTGGTCTGCGGGATGGACGTGGCACTCCGCTGCGAAGCAGGAGGGCTCGTTGTAAAAAGGTGCTATGAACGTGAGCACCCTTTCTCCTCTTCTTTCCCCAATCGACCACTGGTCGCCCCCGTCCACGATCGAAGGCAGGCCGCCGGCATACTTATGACAGCCGGCGCACGCGATCGATTTTTTGTCGGCGACGCTGCCGAGTTCCCCTCTCCTGGAGGCGTAGAATACCTTGCCCTTGCTGTCGAATATCCTTATCCGGTCGATCTCTTTCCGGGATGCGATCTCCTCGATAGTCCGCTGTATCGCGTCCCGGTGGAACGTGATCATGCTGTAGCGGGTACTCTTCCTGACGAGGTCGGAATAAGACGCGGCGTCTTCAATCGCCGCTTTCAGAAGGTGGTCTCTGCCGGTACTGATGAGGAGGTACCAGGAGATGCCGCCGCCAAGGAGGACCAGGGCGGCGATAGAGAGGATCAGCTTGGCTGCAAGGGATTCCCTGATGCGGTGCTGAGGGTGGTCGATATTGTTCATCTTTTCCATAGGCACTGCGTATATCCTATATTAACCTATACGCTCCGGGCAAAGACAATCCGTGCACACCTTTGTATGTCGACCGGGCCGTTTTGATATAATAAAAATTATGGCCCCAGGAGCGAACCTCAGGACAGACCCAGTCTTCGATACCTTCGATCACCTCGCCATTCCTGTCTTTGCGGTCGATGCGGATATGACCATTGTCGCCTCCAATGCGACAGCGGACAGCGTCTTCCAGTATTCCACGGGGGACATGCGCGGCCGGGACATCGCAGAATTTCTCTCATTCGATAACGGCAGGGCGGAACCTGACACGCCGGGGAAAAGCATACATCTGGAATCGACATGCAGGCGGAGAAACGGCGAAACCTTTACGGCAAGTGTGTCCGTCATCCCGCATCACCACGAAGGGCAGAAACTAATCGTCATCCAGGACATATCGGAGCAGAAGAGGCTAAGGCAACGGGCGGCGCAGAGGACGAAGGAGCTGTCGATATTCAACACCTTCGCAGCGATCATGACCGGCCATACGGACACCGACGCTATCCTCCGCCATACCATCGAGATGTTGCTTCGGATGATGGAGTCGGACGCGGGATGGATCTATCTGAGGGACGAAACGACCGGCGACCTGCACCTGAAGACCGAAAAAGGGCTTTCTCACGAGTTTCGGGAGACCGTAAAGATTCTCAGGCCCGGCGAATGCTTTAACGGCAAGGTGCTGACATCCGGCAGGCCGCTTCTCGCCAAGAAGGCCTCCGACGACCCGCGGCTGATCCGGAGGGCGCCGGGGATAGAAAGTATGGCCGGGGTCCCGATCTCTTCCCGCGGCACGATACTGGGGGTCCTCGGGATCGCAAGCGCGAAGCACTCCTTCTTCAGCGCCATGGACATCCAACTGCTGACCGCGATCGGCAGCCAGCTCGGCGTGGCGATCGAAAACACGAAGCTGATCGGCCAGCTGCAGGAAAAGATGCGACAAATCGAGCTGATCAGCGAGCTGAGCGGGATCATCAATTCGAGCCTCAGCATCGGCACCGTATTCAGGATCATGGTCTCGGAGATACGGAAACTGATCGGATACAGCAGGGCGAGTCTCCTCCTGTTCAACGAAAAAGAAAACAACCTCGTGATCTTCGCCCTCGATACCGAGATGAAGACGATTATGAAGAAGGGTATCAGGGCGCCCCTGAAAGGCACAAGCGCGGGATGGGTCGTTAGGCACAACAGGCCATGGATCAACCGGGACTTGCAGGACGCCGAATTCCCACTCGACAGGAAGCTCTTCGACGAAGGCATACGTTCGACGATCAGCATACCCCTCTACCACGACAAGATCCTCGGTGTGTTCAACCTCGACAGCACAAACCCCGATCAATATTCAGAAAAAGACCTTCAGATCCTGCTGCCGGCTGCGAAGCACATCTCGATCGCACTCGAGAACTCCCTCCTGTTCGAGGAGATTTCGAGGGAAAAGAAGGAGTGGGAGAAGACCTTCGATGCGATCACCGATATGGTATGGATCGAAGACGGCGGCCAGCGGGTAATCAGGGCGAACCAGACGCTGCTTGCCAAGACCGGCTTTTCATCGGTCGAGATAGCCGGAAAATGGTGCTGGCAGATACTCGACAAGGTCGGCGTAGGTGCAGTCGAGTGCCTCTGCGCAGACACGATCTCCTGCAAAAGACCCTCCTTCAGGGAACTGAAGGGATCAGGGGGCGGTATCTTCCATTTCTGGGCCTATCCTCTCATCGATGAAGAGGGCCATCTCTATGCAATAGTACACTATCTGAAAGACGTCACGGAACAGAAAAGGCTCGAGCAGCAGCTCATACGCTCTGACCGTCTCGCCTCGCTCGGGACGCTCGTCGCCGGCATCGCGCACGAGATCAATAATCCCCTCGGCATCATCGCCGGCTATTCCGAGGCGCTCATCGACAGGGCAAAAGACAAGGCCCTTCTCGATAACCCGGCGTTCGAGGACTTCCCCGATTATCTGGACACGATCCACAAAGAGATATTCCGGTGCAAGAACATCCTGAGGAGCCTGCTGGACTTTGCGCGGCCTTCCCACGGCACGTTCAGGGAGATCGACATCAACGAGCTGATCAAGGAGGTTATATTGCTCGTCAACCACAAGGCCAAGCGGCTGAGCCACCGGATCGAATTCAGGCTGAACAGGGACCTGCCGAAGATATACGCCGACCCCGGGAGCCTCAGACAGCTCTTCATGAACATCATCATCAATTCTATTTACTACACCCCCGAGCGGGGGAGCATCACGATCGCTACCGGGCCGGACTGGGACAGTCAGAACGACACCCCGTCGCCATGCCGGATAAAGGTCTCGGTTTCGGACAGCGGCGCGGGGATTCCGCCGGACATTCTGGACAAGGTGTTCAACCCGTTCTTCACCACGAAACCGGTCGGCGAGGGCACCGGTCTCGGACTCGCCATCAGCCACAAGATCGTCGAGGAGCACGGCGGTACGATCGATGTCGAGAGCGAGGTGGACCGCGGAACGACCTTTATAATAAGGTTTCCTGCCAATGCAAGAGACGATAAGAGTACTTGTAGTTGACGATGAAGAGCCGCTGAGAAGGCTCCTCAAGAAAGAACTGGAACGCAAAGGGTTCTCTGTCGAGGTCGCGTCGGATGGCGGGGAGGCGCTTACCATCCTCAAGGACAACGTCTTAGACGTGCTGCTCCTCGACATCGTTATGCCGGGCATCGACGGCATCGAACTCATGAGCAGGCTGAAGGCAGACCCTGCTTCCCCGGTGATCGTCGTCCTGACCGGACGCGCGACCGTCGAGACCGCGGTCGAGGCGATGAAAAACGGCGCGTATGACTACCTCAGCAAACCGTACAAGCTCGACGAACTCGTGATCGTCATCAACCGCGCCTTCGAATACGGCAGGCTCAGCAAAAAAAGCCAGCTGCTCGAGCAGGAGCTGGTGCGGAAGGAATCGCCGGCCGAGTTCATCTGCCGGAGCAGACAGATGCAAGAGATACTCGGCCTCATCCGGAAGATTGCACCGACCGATTCGCCCGTTTTTGTGCAGGGCGAAAGCGGCACCGGGAAAGAGCTCGTCGCCAATACGATATGGCGCTACAGCAGAAGGAGCGGTTCCCCCTTTGTCGCCCTCAACTGCGCCACGCTCTCCGAAAGCCTGATCGAGTCGGAGATATTCGGGCATGAGAAAGGCGCCTTTACCCACGCCTACCAGAAAAAACACGGTCTTGTCGAAGTGGCGGACAAGGGCACCCTCTTTCTCGACGAGATAGGCGAGATGCCGCTCGGTCTGCAGGCGAAGCTACTGCGGTTCCTCGATTCCGGCGAGTTCAGGAGGCTCGGGAGCAACAAGACGCTCCGGGTAGACGTCCGGCTCATTGCCGCCACGAACAAGGAAATGAAGGAAGTCGTAAAAAACGGGGACTTCCGGGAGGACCTTTACTACCGTCTGAACGTCATCAATATCACGATCCCGCCGCTAAGGGAGCGCAAAGAAGATATACCCGAACTCGCGGAGCATTTCCTCAGGAAGTACGGCAAAAAAATGGGGAAACAGATAGACGGGTTCAAGCCCGGGGCGACGGAGATACTGAACAATTATCCCTGGCCCGGCAACGCGCGGGAACTCGAAAATGTGGTCGAGCGCGGTGTCATTCTCTGCGATAATTCGATGATTGGGCTTGAAGACCTCTCGATCAGCGCTCCCCGGGCAGAGACAGAGATGAGTGCAAACCCCTCCCTCGAAGAGATAGAGAAAGACTATATCCTGCGGGTGCTGAGAGAGAACGGGGGCAACCAGTCAAAGGCGAGCCAGATCCTGGGAATCGACAGAAAAACGCTCTATCTGAAGCTGAAGAAATACGGCATCAGCTGACTGCGCGCTATCGACTTTTTCATTCAGCTCTTTTTCTTCCTGCGTTTCGCACTAAGCGTCGCCAGGAGCGCCTTGAGGTCGCAGGTATTGAGGACGTCCTTTTTCTCGAGCCATCCCCTCCTCGCGAGGGAAACTCCGAAGGCCATATTCCCGAACTGGCTGCAGTTGTGAGAGTCCGTGCCGATCGCCAGCAAAACCCCTTTGGCCTTAGCCCTCCTGATGTAGGGCTCGGCCAGGTCGAGCCTCAGGGGATAGGCGTTGATCTCGATGGCCGTCCCCGTCTCTGCTGCCGTCTCTATCACCTTCTCCATGTCCACTTCGTAGGCTTCCCGCTCTCCTATGAGCCTGCCGCTGGGGTGGCCGATGATCGAGACATACGGGTTTCTCATCGCCTTAACGATCCTTTCGGTGATCTGGGCCCCCGGCTGCTTGAATCCGGAATGGACCGAGGCGACCACGATGTCGAAGCCTTTCATCACCTCCTCGTCGAAATCAAGGCTCCCGTCGCTCCTGATATTGATCTCGACTCCTGCAAGCAGCCTGATACCCCTGAGCTTCCTGTTCAGCGCGGCGATCGCCTTCCTCTGCTCGATGATCCGCTCCTCGTTCAGTCCCCGCGCCACGCCGAGGCCTTTCGAATGGTCGGTTACGGCGATATAGCGGTAGCCCATACTTAGGGGGACATCGGCAAGCTCCCCGAGTTTCATGTTCCCGTCCGACCAGTCACTATGGACGTGCAGGTCACCCCTGATGTCCCCGGGCTCCAGGAGGCGGGGGAGGGAATGTTCGGCCGCGGCCTCCAC